>DAISWF010000023.1:9020-29346 GCA_036826495.1 Burkholderiaceae bacterium | reverse complement strand
CCCCGCCGCACCGCCCCGCACCCCACCGCGCCGCGCCGCAAGGTCGGTGGATCCGTGTCCGTTGCATCGGGAAGTCCGCGATGACCACCCGCACCGTTCGCCCGACCCGCCGGCAGATCGCCGCCAGCCTGGCGTTCTACGGCGGCCAGCCGATGCCGGCACCGGCCGCGCCGCGCCAGCCGTCAGCCCGCCCGGAGTCCGACGTGCTGCGCACTGTCCTGGCCGCGCTGCGCCGGCACCCGGCGGTCGCCTGGGTCGAGCGGGTCAACAGCGGCGTGGTCGAGGTCGACGGCCGCTGGATCCGCTACGGCTGGATCGGGGCTGCCGACCTGATCGGCCAGCTCGCTGACGGCCGGTTCCTAGCGGTGGAGGTCAAGGCGCCGGCCGGCCGGGTGTCGGAGGCGCAGCGGGCGTTCCTCCACCGGGTGAATGCCGCCGGCGGCGTCGCGTTCGTCGCCCGAGGCAGCGATGACGTGGCGGCCGAGCTGGGTCAGGCCGATCCGGGCCTGCAGGCGCTCGCGCAGGCTCGGACGCCCCGACCCCCATCCGCCACCCCGATCGTGCGCCAGCGGCCCGCCTCGCAAGCCGCAGGGGCGTCGGCTGTGGGCGCCGTCATCCCCGAACAGGAGGAACTGCCATGATCAGCGCGCTGGTGCAGGGCGACCTGATCGCCAACCCGATCCAGCGGCAGAGCAGCGCCGGCCGGCCGTTCGCCACCGCGACTGTGCGCACCGGCGCCGGCAGCGAGTCGGTGCTGATCCGCCTGACCGTGTTCTCCGAGTCGGCCGCCGCCAAGCTGCTCGCGCTGCGCAAGGGGGACAGCGTCGCGGCGGTCGGCACGTTGGAGCTGGACATCTGGACCGACCGCGAAGGCCGCGAGCGTCGGGACTGGCAGCTGACGGCGAACCAGGTGCTGACGACCTACGAAGCTGGCAAGCGCAGGAAGGGCGCCCAGGAATGTTTGGAAGCGGAGGTGTGAGATGCCACGGAAACCAGCAGCATCGTCCGAGCTGAGCGACGAACAGATCCTGGACCTGCTGTCGGAGCATCCTCCGGGTCCAGAGTTCCTCGCTAAAGCCTACAGCGCGGCTGTTGCGCGGCTTGCTCGGATGGAGCGGGACTACCCGAACCGGCGGCGGCTGCTAGCCCGGCGGATTGCGCAAGGACTCCCGGAGTCGGAACTGACCGCCACCGATGCTGAACTGCTCGCCGGGTACAGGTTGGAGCCGCGTGAAATCCGACTGCCTGACGGGTCGCTCGCGCAGGTTCCGTGCGTGGCCGGCCCCGAATGGCAAAGCCCCGATCGGATGCGAAGAGTCGTGAAGGGCTATCAACTGGCCGCACAGGGGCGAATCGATGAGGCAGTGCGACTCCTGCGGGATGATCCATGAGTTCAAGCGAAGCCAAGCGGACCGCTGGCAGACCCACCAAGTATTCGGACTCACTCGCCGATGAGATATGCGCTCGGCTGGCGGACGGCGAATCGCTTCGGCACATCTGTGACTCCGAGGGCATGCCGAAGCGGGACACGGTGCGCGGGTGGCTGCGCGACAAGCCGGAATTTCAGGCCAAGTATGTGCGCGCGCGTAAGGAGCAGGCCGATACGATGGCCGACATGGTGCTGGACGCCGCTCGGCGGACCGAGGAGGGGAAGCTCGATCCCGCCGCAGCACGAGCGACGATCGGCGCTTACCAATGGCTTGCCGCGAAGCTGCTGCCAAAGCGCTATGGAGATCGACAGGTGAACGAAAACCTGTACCCAGAGGGGCTACCGGTGCAGCGCGTGGAGCAGACCACGCGGGTGCTGGACGTCGCTGACATGGCGCGCGTTGACCAGAAGACGGCGATGGACATGTACAAGCGGCTCATGGCGGGCGAGCCCGCCGGCGGCAGCCGCCAGGCCAGGGGGTCGGATTCTGAAGGCGGAAAAGCGTGACCAGAGTCCACCGTCGCATCACCCGGCGATCAAGGGGTTGGCACATGGTTGCCGTATCGCGCTTCAGCCCGATGGATCCCTTGCTCGTGCTGTCGCGGCATCGCCCGACCGTCGACGAGCTCGACATGATGCGGGCTATGAACTTTGCCGACGAGTTCTTCGCTGATGTAGTCTCTCCATGGCCGACTCACCTCGGCTGTCCCTTGATCGCGCTCAAAGGATTTGAGCGCCCCCGTTTCGTAGGAGGCGCTCGATGTACAGAGCGACGTATTCGGCCGACACCCGCCAGCCGTTGACAGCCCGCCCGCTTGCAACCGTTCCCAGCGATTTTCGCTTGAGCACTTCGGTGCGGGAGGTGAGGCTATGAGCGGCTTCGGTGGTTCCTACGCTGCCGCCTTCGGCGCGGTCAGTGCCCGTCAGCGTGACATGCAACGAGCTGAGGACGAGGCTGCGGAGCGCAGTCTCAGGTCTCGGCAGCTCGACCAACAGGCGGCACGCGACCAGGCGTCGATCGCCGAGACGAACCTGCGGATCCAGGCGGCGCAGGATGCCCTCGAAGAACGCCAGCGCATCGCCAAGGCCGGCGCCGAGCGCAAGGTCGAGGAATCGACGCAGCCGGTCGAACTGCCGGGGCCGAACCCCAACGGTGCGGCGGCCGGTGTGTCCGCGCAGGAACCGGTGTTTCGTGTCGACGGCCGGAACTTCGCTTCCAAGATCGGCGCACAGGCCGCGGCCATGCGGCTGAACGCGCCCGGTGCGCAGGCACGACGCATGGCCGCCGAGTTGAGCGATCCGGTCAAGCGCTTCGAGTTGAATCAGCAGGCGCAGGCGATGGAGCGCGACGGCACGCTGCGCTTCTACGCGGCGTTGCAGGCGGGACACGACAAACGCGCGGCTGCGATCGAGTTCAACAAGACCGCGTCGGTGCCGATCGATCCCGATTCGTTGCAGGTCGAGACGTTCGAGAAGGAATACCGGCCCGGATCGCGTCCGCGTCGCACGGCGCGAGTGACCTTCAAAGACCAGAGCGGACAATCGCACACGATCGACGACACCTTCGGATCGGTTCTCGCCATGTTGTCGCCGAAGGAGCAGCTCGCCGCCGATCACAAGGATCGCGAACTGGAGCTCGACGAGCGTCGGATCAAGTCGACCGAGCGCCTGAACGACGCTCACGTCGACTACTACGACCAAGCCGGTCGCGCCGCCGCCATGAATGCCGCGCGTCTGTTGAATGGGAACCCGGGTGAAGGCAGGCGCAGCGCGCTCCCCGAGTATTCCCCGCAGCACGCGAAGGCCGTAGCCGCTGAGATCGATGCCGCACTGCCGGAAACCGACATCGCTGCGATCAACCGCGCGAAGGACCCGGCAGGGTACGCAGCCGCCGAGCTGAACCAGCGGCATCGCCGAGATGCACGCACCTGGGCCGGCAGGATATTTGCCAACAGCCGTGGACTGCAGGACACGGCGGAGTACCTGAATCCGACAACGCTGGCTGATCTGTCGATTCGGGTCGCAACAGGCAAGGCCGACATCCGATCGAAGATCGACAAGGACCGGGGAGTGGTCTATCGCTACGTCGAACAGGATGGCAGGCGCTTCTGGCTCGATCAGCGGCGGCACGTACCGCAGTCAGAGCCACCGAAGCAGCCGGCAGAACCCACTGCCCAATCGATCCCTGAACGACCTGGCGCGCCGGCGGGGTCGCGCCAGGCGCCGGTGACCGCGGCAGCGGTCGATCCACGCGTGGAAGCTGCCGGCCAGCAGCTCGACGCGGCGCGTCGCGCTGCCGAATCCACCCGCGCGAACCTGCAGCGGTTCGGCTTGAGACAGCAGCGCGACCAGCCGCAAGAGTATGCCCTGGCGCGCGCCGCTCGCGAATCAGCGCTGCGCGACCTGCAAACGGCCGAGCAAGCCTATCAGGCCGTGGTGGGCGGTGGGCAGACCGGCCAGGGGTTCGGCGCGCTGCAAAGGCCCTGACCATGCCACCCATCGAGCCGACGATGAACGACGATCCCGTACTGGCTGAGGCCAGACATGCATTCGATCGAGCCATCGACCCGGGCGAGCATCCCCGCGACCGCATCCGTCGGATGGCGCTCGACATCTCGGGTGGCGATCAGGACTTTGCCGACTTTGCTGTCCAGATCGGTCGCGCTGAGTCGAACTTCCGGGATGACGCTGTCAGCCCGAAGGGCGCCCGGGGCGCGATGCAAGTGATGCCCGGCACCTTCCATGCCGAAGGCGGTCGCAACATCGAAGATTCGGCGGAGCGGACCGCGGTCGGCGTCAACTACCTGTGGAAACAGCTCCAGGCATTCGGCGGTGACAAGGCCCTCGCGGCTGCGGCGTACAACGCCGGTCCGGGCGCAGTCGCCCGCTACGGCGGCATCCCGCCGTTCGCGGAGACCCGAAACTACGTCGCCAAGGTCGCCGGCGTGGATCCGGACTCGGTCAAGGCCGCCACCGGCATCGATCCTCGCGCGTTTGCGCGCCCATCGGGGCGCCAGGTCGCGATGGTGTTCGATCGCTCGCTAGATGAACTGGATGCCCTGCCCGACGGGCCTGCGGAGGTCGCTGCAGCCGTCGCGGATTCGCCGTCCACCGCAGTCAAGCCGCCCAGGGGAGCGCTGGGTGCGGTTGCCGACTATGGCCTCGAGGCGGCCGGGGCGGTGGTCGGCGGCGCCAAGGCCATCTCGGACTTCTTCGATCCGTCGTCCCGCGCTTCCCAGGGGCTTGATGCGGCAGGCAAGTGGACCGCCGCGCATCAGTCCGACGAGGTCAAGCAGGCGAAGGGCGATTACCAGCGGGAGCTGGACGCCGCCCAGGGCGTCGGCGACGAGATCGCGGCGACGCTCAGGTATGCCGGGCGCAATCCCGGTCTGACTGCCGCACAGGTGGTCGGCAACATCGCGCCGGTTCTCCTCGGCGTAGGTGGCGTCGGGGCCGGGGCGAGGGCTCTCGGTAGCGGCGCCCGGGCAGCGCAGATGCTCGCTCGTGGCACAGGTGTCGGTCTCGGCGTGACGATGGGCGGTGGCGACGCCGCGGGAACGGCCTTCGAGAAGGTCATGCGTTCGCCCGATGAGGTCATCCTGGCGAACCCGGCTGCGCAGCGTCTGTTGCAGACCGGGATGCCGGTCCCGGTCATCAAGGAGGCACTGGCGAAGGCGGCGGCCTCCGATGCCAAGCTCGTCCCCGCATTGCTTGGCGGGGTCTTCGGGGCCACGGGCGTCGAACGCTGGATTGCCGGTGGCCGGTCACCTGGTCGGCTCATCGGCGCCCTGATCGAAGGGGCCCAGGAAGCAGTCGAGGAAGGGGTCACGCAGCGCGAGGCCAACCGGGCCGCCGCAGCGGTGAATCCGGCGATCGACGTGAACAAAGGCGTGGCCGCCGCAGCAACGATGGGCAGCATCATGGGGGCCGGCGCCGGCGCGACCCTCGGCGGACACACGACCCGGGCCATTCAGCCGCAACCAGTCCCTTCGGTTCGCGCCGCGGCGCCACTCGAGGAGCCAGGCCCCTTGGCCAGGGCGTCGGCCTCAGGCGCGATAGTGATGCCGGCATCCCCGCCCACCACCGTGCTCGAACCGGTAGACGCCGTGTCGTTGGGCGAATCGAGGGCAGAGGCGACGGCAGATCCCGCGCCTGGCGTCGAACAGGCGGCTATCGACCGGCTCGCGTCGCTTCGACGCGCGATCGATGCCGGCGAGGTGCCGCAAGCCGGGGGCTCTGGCCGCGCCGCGGATCGCTTCGTGGACCTTGCCCCGATGTCGCGTAGCCAGGCCGAGCAACGGCTGACGGTGCTTCGCGACCAGGCCGAGCAGTTCGAGATCGATCCCTTCGATCTGGAGGTCGTTCCGCATCCGGGTCAACCGGCAGCCTTCGCAATCGGTCGGACCCAACCGCATCGCTATGAGCCTGAGCTGCAGGGCCGACAGGAGCCGGCAGCGCCGCAGCTTCGTGTGGATCCTGTGGATGTCTACGTCGATCAGCAGCGGCAGACGAATACGCCGGCCGCTCAGTTCTTCGTGAAGCAGTTCGACACCGGCAGGATCACCCGGGAAGATGTTCTTGCCGCCATCCACGCGCAGCGCCCGACCGATGAAGTTCAGTCGCGTCTGCAGATGGCGATCGGGCAGCGTGAGGCGCGGCAACCGCCGGTGATCCAGGTGGAGCCGGCAGCGCGCGTTCGCCGGGTGCGCGAGGCAGTGGCCTCTGGCGAGGGGGTAACCGCTGGAGAGGCTCAGCAGGACGCGCTTACGGTCGACCTGGGCACGCGAGACGATTCGGCGGCGTCCGAGCCGCCGGCCGGACCTCGGCCCATCGACGACACGGCGTTTCGCCGGCAAGCAGGCCCCGGTCATGGCATCCCGGAGGATCGGCCCATCTGGGACACGGAGGATGCCGTTCGTCAGCACCTCTCCGTGCAGCGCAGGGCCGCTGGAGGCAGCATTTCGGCCAAGCCGATTCGGCTTTCGGAGGGCAAGTACTCGTTTGCCCTGCGTGGAGAGCCGGCGTATCGCGATGCCTTAGCGGGCGCCACCTTCGGGGCGGGTCAACGCTCAGCGCCGGGGCTGATCGTGCTGTTCCGTACGTCGGACAGCGGATCATTGATGGACGAGGAGGCGCTTCAGAGACGAAACCTGACGAAGTCGCGATCCGACGCCGACGCGAACCTCATCGGTAGGGAGGCCGCCAACTTGCTCGCCGACGGGCGCCGGCGTGAGGCCGAAGCGTCCTTCGACGCAGGCGGTCGGTTCATCGGCAAGAAGTACCGCGTGGTGCCGCCGCGCGGCGGCGTGTACCTCTTCGACGATATCGAGCAAGCCAAGCAGTTCCTGGGAACTCACGGCCGTCGGCAGGGCTCACCGCGAGCGCTCATCGAGCAGCCCGCATCCCCCGCCGTGGCGTCCAAGGTTCAGCCTGCCGGGCCCGAGCGCGCGAAGGAGGCGCCAGCGCCAGCCGCAGCCGAGCCGGCCAAGGCGAAGAAGCCCAAGCCGGCGCCGCTGAAGGAACGTCTCGCCCAGCACTTCACGCCGGG
The DNA here is from genome assembly GCA_036826495.1 of Burkholderiaceae bacterium. Lineage (GTDB taxonomy): Bacteria > Pseudomonadota > Gammaproteobacteria > Burkholderiales > Burkholderiaceae_E > DAISWF01. The sequence goes on along the minus strand of DAISWF010000023.1, from coordinate 22,369 downwards.
CAACATCGTGAAATCGTACGGCGGGCACGATCGGGTCATCTCGTTCGACTGGAAGGAGGGGGGCGACTGGTCCGTGCGGGTCCAGGCGGTCACGAAGAAGGATGGCCAGTGGGTGGTCCAGACCGAGGGCGGACGAGAGGCGCCCATCCGCACGCATGCGACGCGACCGGACGAACGGGAGTTCCGATCGGGCGTCGTGGAGCGCGCCCCCTCCTCGACGGTCGAAAAACCGGAAGTGCAGGCCCAGCGCGAAAGCGCTGCTTCGGCGGAAAGCCGTAGTCCGGACGACAAGCCGCAGTCCGAACAGCCGCTGTTCAGCCTTCAGTCCGAGTTCGCCGCCGACGCGCTGACTGAGCTGGCGGCCAACGACGAAAGCTTCCTCTACCCGATATCCAAGTCGAGCGATCTGGCGACGGTGATGCGGGAGGTCGACCCGGCCGTTGAATACGTCGGAGACGAGACCCGGCCAGACGAGAAGGACGAATCGGGCGCCGAGCAGCGCCTGATGTTCAAGTCGGTTACCGGCGAGAACTTCTACGTCCACACCGATCCCAAGCGCGTCTGGGTCGATCTGAGCCGACTGGACGAGGGCACGGGCGGCAGCGCCGTCTATGCCGCCGTGGCGAACTGGGCGTACAACACGAAGCGCGTGTTCATCGGGGACCCGGCCGGGCTGTCGCGCATCGCGCTGCGCCGGCGCACCGAGCACATGCTGTCCAGTGCCTTGAAATTCGGCACGACCGCCCATCTGGAACCCCATCCGGATCAGCTCACTGGCGACCCGAAACATGGTGTTCCTGCGTTAAAATGGACCCGTGGTGACGACTATGCCAACGTGCAGTCGCTCATCGAAACCAGCGTTGCCAACACGTTCGATGCGGACCCAGAGTATGCCGATGCCCGATACGACTTCAGCGACCGACGCTTCGTCGACGCCGACGGCAGTCCCATCGAAGAAGCGGATTTCGAAGTATCCGCCGCTCAGTCCCCAGGAGGTCGAGCGGCGGCGATTGGGCGCCGAACGTATGCGCGAGCTGTACTCCTCAACACCCTATTACGCGGAAGCGGCGCGACGCGACCCGGACTTCTGGCGGGGGTTCTACGCGAGTCGGGTCAACGCTTAGGCGCGCTGCGCGGGGTCTTCTACTCGAAGACCGACGCCGCGCAGAACCCCGCTGAAGTCGCCGCCGCCGCGAAGCGGGTTCAGACGACCGTCGATCGCATCTCCGCACGCTGGCAGAATGCGCCAGCCGTCACTATGCTGGCGACCCAGGCCGACGTCCCCCAGCAGCACCGGCCGGCCGACGGCAAGACGGCCGAGGGCTTCTTCGCCGACGGCCAGGTCTACCTGGTGGCCGATGCGCTACCGACCGATGCTGATGTGGCGCGCGTCCTGTTGCACGAGTCGCTCGGCCACTTCGGCCTGCGCGGGGTCTACGGCGACCGGCTGGACGGCGTCCTCGACCAGATCGCGTCCGTGCGCCGCCGCGAGGTCGAGGCCAAGCGCCAGCAGTACGGCCTGGCCGACAGCCGCGAGGGCCGCCGGATCGCCGCCGAGGAGGTGCTGGCCGGCATGGCTCAGGCCAACCCGCAGATCGGGTTCGTGCGGCGCGCGGTGGCCGCGATTCGAGGTTTCCTGCGCCGTGTCGGCGTCGACCTGAAGGTGACCGACGACGAGATCGTTCGGTCCTACCTGCTGCCCGCGCGCCGCTTCGTCACCGACCGGCAGCCGCGGGACGCGCGAGGGCGATTCGTTGCCGAAGATCGTAGTGAAGCCGGGCTGCGGCCGTTCGCCGACGAGGATGTTCGATTCTCGATCGCTCAGGGGCGCCGCATGGTTCCCGAGCTGCGCAGCGGCCGCATCATCAAGGCGCTGATCCGGCGAGCGAGTAACGCGGTTGCCGAAGCCCGACCAACTGCCCTGTACACCATGGGCCGACGGCAGATCGTCGAAGTGTACGGCCGGCTGTTGCCGGACCTGCGCACCTACAGCGACGAAATGGAGCGCTACGATGCCGACAAGAACGCCGTGGCGGCAGACACCGAGGAAGTGCTACGCCGCTGGTCGCGCGTGAAGGACGGCAATGACCTCGCCGACCTGATGCACGATGCCACCCGCGCCGGATTCGACGCCGATCCGACGGCAGATCAGGTGGGTGCCGCCGGCCAACCGGAGGCGCTGACAGCCGAGCAGCGCACGCTTCGCGATCGGTTCGACTCCCTGAGCCAGGAGGCCCAGGCCATCTACCGCCAGGCGCGGGACATGTACGCTCGTCACTGGGCGGCCGTGCAGCATGAGATCGAAGGCCGGATCGAGCGCGCGGGCTTCGAGGGACATCAGAAGCGCCAAATGATCGAGGAGAGCCGGCAGGCATTCTCCCGGTCGCTGGAGGGCGTGTATTTTCCGCTCAGCAGGTTCGGGCAGTACTTCGTCAATTCCGTCGACGCCGATGGCAACGTGGTGGCCAGCGCACGCGCCGAATCCCTCACCGAGGCGCAGGACCTGCGCGAACGCTTGCAGGCCGAGTACCCTGACGCTGAGGTCTCCAAGGTCCTGAAAGCTCGCGAATACGATGCCGCACGGGATTCGGCCTCCCGCGGCTTCGTGCAGCGGATCTACGAGGCGGCCGATCAACTGTCGGATCGCGAGGAGGCCGCTCAGTTGAAGGACACCATCAACCAGTTGTTCCTGTCGACACTCCCGGACGCCTCATGGGCCAAGCATGGTCTGCATCGCAAGGGCACGCCCGGCTACAGCAGGGATGCTCGGCGAGCCTTCGCCCAGAGCATGTTTCACGGCGCCTACTATCTGGCGAAGCTGAAACACGCCGACGTCCTGGCAGATCGGCTGCGCGACATGCAGGACTTCGTCGATTCGAAGAAGCGCGACACCGGCTTCGACTCTGTCAAGGCCCAACAGGTCGTCGACGAGATGATGAAGCGCCACACCGAGACGATGAATCCGCGGAACACGCCGCTGGCCAACGCGCTCACGAGCGTGGGCTTCGTCTGGCACATGGGATTGAGCCCTGCATCGGCTCTGGTCAATTTGTCGCAGACGCCTTTGGTTGCCGCTCCGTTGATCGCAGCTCGGTTCGGCTTTGCGAAGACCGGTGCTGCGCTGATCAAGGCATCTCAGGAAACGGCTCTGGCCAAGAACGATCTGCGGGGCAAGCTCGGCAACGACGAAGAAGAGGCGGCCTTGAAGCGGGCGATCATCGAAGGCGTTGTCGACGTCACGCAGTCGCACGATGTGGCTGCTGTCGCCCAGGGCCGCGATGCGCAACTCCAGGGCGGGCTGTCCACGGTGATGCGCGCTGCGTCGTGGCTCTTTCACCAGGCGGAGCGATTCAATCGGCAGTCCACGTTCGTTGCGGCCTTCCGGCTCGCCCGAGAGGCGGGTGAGGATGCTGGCAAGGCATACGAGACGGCGCGCGAATTCGTCTACGACGGCCACTTCAACTACTCGGCCAGTAACCGGTCTCGCCTCCTGATGGGGCCGACTGCTCGCGTGTTGTTCCTCTTCAAGCAGTTCGGGCAGAACATGGTGTTCACGTTGGCGCGCAACGCACAGCAGGCTATCGCCGGTGAAACCGCTGAGCGGCGATCCGAGGCACGCAAGGCGTTGGCCGGCCTGCTCGTGATGCACGGCCTGTTCGCGGGTGCATTCGGCCTGCCAATGGCGTCGGTGCTGCTCGGCGTGGCGTCTATGATCGGAGGCGACGACGATGAACCATTTGACGCGGCGGCGTCCCTGCGGAACTATCTGGCTGATGCCACCAGCAAGGAGATCGGGGAGGTGATCGCTCATGGTTTGCTGCGAGGCGTTCTCCCGGGCGACGTCGCCGGTCGCGTTGGACTGGACTCCCTGTTTATGCGGGACATCGACACCACGGCCAGCACGGAGAAGGCATGGGAGCAGACGCTCTATGCGGTGCTGGGCCCGGTGGCCGGCATCGGTCTGAACGTCGCCCGCGGCGCCGGCGATGTTGCGAAGGGCGACGTTCTGCGCGGAGTAGCCGGCATGCTGCCGAAGGCGATCGCCGATCCGCTCAAGGCGCTCAGGTTCACGAAGGAGGGGGCGGTCGATCGCTCGGGTGTGGAACTGGTGGATGAACTCACGCCCGGGGAAATCGCGTCGCAGGTACTCGGCTTCACGCCGGCGCGCCTGAAAGAGGCTGCTGAAAGTCGTGGGGCCATTCTGACGGCCGATCGGCAGATCGATGCAAGGCGCTCTGCACTGCTGCGGATGCACACGCGAGCGGTGATCGAAGGTGACCCTGACGCTCAGGCCGAGACACGGGAGCGGATCGCCGGCTTCAACCGCGCACAGCCGCACAACCCCATCAACCGGCAGGCGCTGGCCAGCAACCTGAAGGACTATCGCAAGCGCGTCGAACAGTCCCGGGACGGGATCTACCTTCCGGCGAAGAAGCGGCAGTTGGCCGAGCGCGGCGAGTTCGCCAGAGTCGACTGAGGCTATCGGCAGGGGGTGTTGGTGACTTCGCCTAACGCTTAAGGAAGATTGAAGTTCGCTCGGACCTGCGCAATTGCGTTAAGGATCAGTCCCATGTGTCCGGGATGATTCGGCACGTAGTCGACGTTCCAGTTGCAACCTGTTTCATCCTCCTCGTGCTTTTGTGGTGGGCCGATTCGAAGAATCAAGTTGTCGGCGGCGAAGTCCGGATCAGCATTGACGATGGCCCCGATTTCTTCCTGAATGCGTCGCGGCGACGCGACCTTTCGTGGCATTTGAGAGCTCTCCTCGCGTGAGTGGATGCGTTCAACGGGGTGGCTGATGAAGCGGAAATTGACTGAAAAGGCTCTTCTGGCACGGGATGCAGGACGGGATCTCGACGCCGAGCTGCGGCAGTCGGTCCGTGACCTGCGTGCCGGTCGGCTCGGCCGGGTCACCGTCATGCATGACGACGGCACGGTGGTCGAGTCGCCGGTCGCCAGGGTGCGGCTGGGGGCTGGGCTGTCGCAGGCACGGTTCGCAGCACTGCTCGGCGTGTCGGTGCGGACCGTGCAGCAGTGGGAGCAAGGCCGACGTGAACCATCGGGCGCGGCCCGCACGCTGTTGCGGATCGCCGAGCGCCATCCGCACGTGCTGCGCGAACTCGAGGCGGCCTGACGCAAGGCGTCGCCGCGTCAGCGCACTGGACTCTGCCTTGCTCCACGGCCTCGCGCAGCCGCGCGTTGATCCGGGTCTGCCAGCCGTTGCCGCTCGCGCGGAAGGCCGCCAGCACGTCACGGTCCAGCCGCAGCGTGGTGACCTCCTTGGTGCCGCTGCAACCGGCCGGCCACCGCCCCCTGCCTACGCCGCCAGCCCAACAAGCGGCAGATGGATCTCCAGTTCGTCGAACGGCGCGCGAACACCGTCGCCGTCGCGCTCCACCAGCCCCAGTGCCATCAGGCGCTGCACGTCGCCATGCACGTTGCTGTAGTTGCGCCCCAGCGCCTTTGCGAGCGCGTAGACGCTCTGCGTGCCCCCTCGGCGCAGGGTTTCCAATGTGCGCAGGCGTTCGGCGGTCAGCTCGGCGAACACCTGGGCGGCGCTCTCGAAACCGATGCGAAAGTCCGCTGCCTCGATCTTCCCCGCCGCCAAAGCGCGCGCGGCGGCCACGGCGCGGCGGTGCATGTCCTGATTGCTGGCGATTTCGATGATCGCTTTCATGGCTCACTCCTTCGTCAGTCGAATGATGTCGGCCTGGAAGTCCTCGAGCAGGGCCTCCAGCGTGGTGAAGAGATACGGCTCCTCGCGCTCGCCGTAGTGGCGATGGTCGCCTTTGCCCGACTCGTTGTCGTAGCGCACCAGGCACAAGGTCGCATCGCCGCAGAACAGGCTGTACTTCAGGCCGTGCGGACGCTCCGCACTGACACCCGGCAGCACCCAAACCTTGCGCTGGATGATCCAGCGGCCCATGATCACCTTGGAATCGATGATGAGGCTTGCGTCCGCCATATATTGCATATTACACAATATATTATCTTGGGCGCAATACTATCGTCACTGAACCGTCGCCATCTAGCCACCGATCGAGCGGCGCGCGCGGGATTGCTGCGGTATTTCAGGGGCTTGCGGAAGCCGCCGCCCGGAAACCCGCGCCAGTCAATGATTCTGCTTGACACCCTTTCCGCCAGTTACTCTCTTCCGAAGCGTTCCAGCTTCGTCCGAAGACATCCGAATCTCCCAGGTCCGATCCCCGAGCGCTTGACGAATCAAGCGGTTGACTCTTGGCTCAGGTCGCGAGGCATTCCGGCAGGGCACGACACCGGACAACGCAATTGGATATCGAACCGTCACTGCTGAAGCTGGCCCTGGCGTTGGCGCTCGGCCTGCTGGTCGGACTTCAACGGCAGCGTGCGGCGTCGCGGGTTGCCGGCGTCCGGACGTTCGCGCTGATCACGCTGCTGGGCACGATCGCGGGGCTGACGACCGGCGCATTCGGGCCGTGGCTCGTCGGCGCCGGTGCGCTCGGCGTGGCCGCGCTGCTGGTGATCGCCGATGTCGCGAAGCTGCGTGACGACAACGATCCCGGCATCACCACCGAGGTCGCCGTGCTGCTGATGTATGCGGTCGGAGCGTACCTGGCTGTCGGCGAGACCATCGTCGCGGTGGTCGCGACCGGCGCCATCACGTTGTTGCTGCACTTCAAGGAACCGATGCACCGGGCGATCGGCAACATGGACGATGCCGACATGGCGGCGATCATGCAGTTCGCGCTGGTCACGCTCGTCATCCTGCCGCTTCTTCCGGATCGCACGTTCGGCCCCCTGGACGTGCTCAATCCGCGCGAGGTCTGGTGGATGGTGGTGCTGATCGTCTCGATCAATCTGGCCGGATACGTGGCGCTCAAGCGGGCCGGCGCGCGCAGCGGTGCCTTGCTCGGCGGCCTGCTCGGCGGTCTGGCGTCGAGCACGGCGACGACGGTCAGTTATGCACGACGCACGAGGCGGGGCGAAGACGATTCGCAGGGTCCGGCCGGCGCGGAACTCGCCGCGCTGGTGATCGCGCTCGCGTCGTCGGTCTCGTTCCTGCGCATCCTGGTCGAGGTGGCGATCGTCGCGCCGGCACAGTGGATGTCGATCGCGGGCCCGCTCGGCGCGATGCTGGGCTGGATGCTGCTGATCTCGGCGGGCGCCTACATCCACGCAGGCCGGCAGGAGGCCGGCAGCCTTCCGGTGCGCGGCAATCCGGCCGAGCTGAAGACGGCGGTGCTGTTCGGCGGGTTGTACGCGCTCGTGATCCTGGTGGTCGCGTTCGCGAAGCACTACCTCGGGGATGCGGCGCTGTATCCGGTCGCGGCCGTCAGCGGGCTCACCGACGTCGACGCCGTGACCTTGTCGACGGCGAATCTCAGCGTACGGGAGCGGATCGACCCGTCGACTGCCTGGCGGTTGATCCTGATCGCGGGCCTGAGCAACCTGGTGTTCAAGGGTGCCAGCGCGATCGTGCTGGGCTCGTCGGCGTTGCGTATGCGGATCGCGATCCTGTTCGGACTGGCGATTGCCGGCGGAGTGGCGATCCTGTTCGCATGGCCGGGCTGACGCTTCACCGCTGTCTCGATCGTCGCCGGTGCTGCCCGCTTATCAAAAGAACCAGCGGATCTGCAGAATCCGTGTTGCGCTTCCGAGCAGGACTGCAATGACGACGGGCGCGGCCACGATGCGCCAGCTCGTTCTGATGGTTGGCCAGGCGATGATCGTCGCGCTGATCACCGACATGATCATCCAGTAGTGGTATCTCATCGCGGTCGCCACGCCGATGAGCGCGAACGCCGCCGTGTACAGAAGGCCCGACAGGATCAGCGCCTGCGCGCAACGTCTGTCGACATCGTCGGGCGCGTTCCTCATCGCGGCGAGTGCCCAGATGGCGACGATCAGCCAGACGACCGGCCACAGCACCGGGCTGCGCCGCACGAAGTCTTTCACGATCACCGCCACCGAATAGTCCCGGGTCGCCTGCGCGGTGCCGGCAATCTCTGGCGTGAAGCGGAAGTGGTCGGCGGGGACGAGGAAGTACAGCATCGAGTTGAAGTGGGCCGCGCGATGAGCCAGGTAGGCCGGCGTGTGCTGCCTGATCTGGCTGATCCAGGTCCGGGAGGTTTCTCCGGGCATTGCCTTCTCGGTTTCGGCGACGTCGTTCCATACGGCGCCGCACGGCCCCCACGGGCTGAACGGATCCCACCAGTACGGGGTGTAGCAGCGTTCTTGCCAGGAGGCCGAACGCGTCAGGTGATCGACGGCACTGCGATCCTGCGTGCGGACGGCGATTCCGGAGAGATCGAAGATCTGCAGCGACCGCGTCGATCCGGAATCGGCGGCGTCGAAGACATGCCGGTTGATGTAGCCGCAGACCGGCAGCGCGATGCCCGCGAGCAGAATCGACGCCAGCAGCAACTTGCCGAAGCCGAGCCTCCAGGTCCGCGGCCAGATGATGAATACGAGCAATGAACCGTATGCGAACCCCGGGTTGGTGCGGACCAGCGTTCCGTAGGCCAGCGCGGCCCCCGCCAGCAGCAGCAGCGCGGGTGGCAGGCGCGAGGCGCGGCTGCGGCCCCAATAGGCGATCGCGGCGGCCAGGATCAGCGCGGAGGCCATCCCCACGTCCTTGTAGATGCCGCCGTTGAAGATCAGGAACAACGGAAATGCGCCGGCCAGCAGCATCAGGCGTGCGGCGGTGATCCTGCCGGAAGCGGCCAGCGCATCGGCGAGCAGCCCGAATGCCAGCCAGTGCATCGCGAGATGGAAGACCAGCAGCGTGACCGGTCCTTCGGCGATCAGCCGCAATTTCGACCACAGCGCTGCCATGATCGGGGGATGCCAGTCGTTGTACCGGCCGGCCAGGACCTGCAGATACTGCCCGGTGGAGTCCTGGTTCATCTCGCCGGGGTAGTGCAGCGCCAGGTTGAGCGCGAAGAGAAGCACTGCGGCGGCTGCGACATGCGTGCGGCCAGAAAACGAACTTGTCACTGCCCCCGAGATCTTCAAGGCGGATTCCTTTGCGCGTTGGTACCCTAAACGGGTGATGCCATTCGACCGTTAGGGGTATAGTATTTCAGCAGTGACACAACGCTGTGCAGCGGTACCACACAGTGATCTTCGATTTGATTTTGAAGGGGGAAGGACTCGATGGGTCCGGACGCTGCCGCACACTTGTTTACTTGCCCGACCTGCGCCTCTGCTCTCGCCAAAACAGAATCCGGATTCGCCTGCACTGACTGCGGCCTGGAGTATCGCCGAACGGCGTGGGGCGGTATCGACCTCAGGCCGCAGAAGCCCAAGACCGTCGATCTTCGGTTCGTTATCGATCAGGCGCTGCCGAAGGGCGAAGGCCTGGACTTCAATCCGCTGAAGCCGAAGCCGGCGACGCGCGATTCGATCAGCGCCGGCGAGGGCGTACCCTACCATTTCAGCAGCGAGCTGCTTTCGTACTTTCCGCGCGCCGGCGGGCCCGGCCAACGGGTGCTGGACCTCGGTTGCGGCAATGGCGTGCACCGCAAGCTGTGCGAATCGGCCGGCTATCAATGGTACGGGGTCGACGCCGATCCCGACGAGAAACCGCCGATATTCGGCGACGCTCACGCGCTGCCGTTCGCGGACAACAGCTTCGACGTGGTCATCTCGATGAGCGTCCTGGAGCATATCCGCTACCCGCATGTCGCGCTGAACGAGGTGCAGCGCGTGCTGAAGCCCGGCGGGAAGTTCATCGGCAGTGTCGCGTTCATGGAGCCGTTCCATGGGAACAGCTACTACCATTGCAGCCATCTCGGCACGCTGAGCGCCTTGCAGCATGCGAAGTTCAAGGTCGAGGCCATCGCACCGAATACCGACTGGCTGGGGCTGGAAGCGATCGGCAATCTGGCGCTGTTTCCGCGAGTGCCGCCCAGGCTGATCAAGTTCCTGTTCGTTCCGGTTCTGCTGCTGCACCGCCTGTACTGGTTCGCACGGCGGTTCGTGAAGCCCGACACCGACCCTTACCTGGTCGTGAGGCGGATCACCGGTTCGTTTGCGTTCGTGGCCACCCGACCTTAAACCAGCCCGCTGGCGGAGCGCGTCGCCGTGCGGCGCGCCAGCAAGGCCAGCAGGTCGTTCAGTCTGTTGAATGGCACCGGTTTCTCGAGGAATGCGTCGAAGCCGGCGGCTTCCGAGCGCCTCGCGCTGTCGTAGGCCGACCATCCGGTGATCGCGATCAGCATCACCCGCTTGCTGCTTGCACGCAGGCTGCGGGCGACGTCATAGCCGCTGATGTCGGGCAGATCCAGGTCGAGCAGCACCGCATGCGGCCGCCATTCGGCGAAGACGTCGATCGCTTCGCGGCCGCCGGCGGTGCTGCGGACTTCGTGTCCGGCCAGTTCCAGCAGCGTGCACATCGCTTCGCGCGCGTCGGGCTCGTCGTCGACGACGAGGATCTTCTGTTGGGCAGGGTTCGTCACGTCCATCGGTAACCGAGGCAGAAGAGATCCGTCTGACCCTCAAGCGGGTCAGCGGATGTTCCGCGCGGTCTTGCCACGTGACAATCCCGACACGATGAGCGTCGGGGCCGTGGGAATCAACGGCCGAATGTCGAACGGCGGCCGGACGGCGCCGCCCTGGAAAGGAGGATGCCAGGGCGGGCCGGGCGGCGGGTCAGCGATAGACCATCAGGTGTTCGGTCACGCGGTCGGTGGGCAGCGCGCCGACCACCGCACCGTTGCTGATGTCGATCGTGTAGATCGTCTGGTTGGTGCTGCTGGAGCGCAGCTTGCCGGTGCTGTCGATATCGATGTCGCCGGCCAGCAGGCTGGTGGCGAACCTGGCCGTCGTGTTGCCGGTCGTCGGGTCGATCTCGAAGATCTGATAGCCGAGCATCGCGTCGTGGGCGGACATGTACAGCTTGCCGTCCGGAGCGAAATCGATGCCCTTGATGAAATCGAGGTTGGTGCCGGTCAGCTCCGCCGATGACAGCACGCTGCCGGCGGCGTCGAGCACGTACAGCACGAACTTGCCATTGTCGTTGGCATTGAGGCTGACGGTATGGATCTTGCCGTCCGCCGCGACCGCCACGACGCCCATCGGAACCGGCGGGGTTGCAAGCTGCTCACATTCGCCGGTCACCATATCGACCAGATGCAGGTGCTCGGAGGTGACGCCTACCACCACACCGTCGGGGCGGGTGTCGATGCCGGTGAACCCCTGGTAGGTCGTGCCGCACGGGTTCGACATCTTGGTCACTGCGCCGGTCGAGCCGTCGACGCGGACGAATTCGCCGACGGTGCCCCACGAGAAGCTGGCGATGCCCGTGCCGACCGGCAGCGGGGCGATCGTGTGGGTCTGGGGCGGATTGTCGGTGCCCGGGTTGCCGGTGTTCGTGTTCTCGTTCGGCGTCGACTGCTCCGTGTTCTGGGTCGGGGACGCATCCCCACCACCTCCGCCACCGCCGCAAGCGGCCAGCGCCGCCGCCACGGCAACCGCCAGCGTCAATTGGCCAGCCTTGCGGAGCAGGGGATTGGAAAATTGCTTCGAGGAGGGGGTTTTCATGGCTTCCGTTTCGCGTTGATCGCAGTGGAAACATCTTCGACGCCCCTCCGCCCGGCGGGGATGACCGATTTCACGATCGGCACGTCGGAAAATTTGAAGGCGCCGCTTCCGGTGACTTTTGTCACGGATCGACGACCCCACGGACCGCTGGCGGCCGTCAGCAAGATGCAAGGGAGTCGCGTAGAATCGCCGACCGTCGCGAATTCGCGGCATTCCGTCGCCACCCGACCCGCCGCCCGGGCTGGTCCGCAGGCCGCTCGTCCCGCCGGCGCGTGTCGGGCCCGGTTCGACGCGGACAATGGGGCTCTTGTTGGCGTCGGCCGGCGTGCCTTTCAGCGGGAATTCACTGCATTGGTTTTGCGCGATTACCAGTCGGAGATCATTGCCGACGTCGAACGGGGTTTCGAGGCCGGTCACAACCGGCAGATCATTGCCGCGGCTACCGGGGCCGGCAAGACGGTGATCGCGTCGGCGCTCGCGCGTCGCGTCGCCGGTCCTGCGCTGGTCGTCGTCGATCGCCGGGTGCTGATCGGGCAATGGCTGGCACGGCTCGATGATGCCGGCGTGATCCGCCGCGGCCGCCTGCCGGCCGGCCGGGCGGTCGTCACGACGGTGCAGGGGCTGGGGGTGCACTGGGCGGCGCTGGGGGCGCGGCTGGAGCGCTTCGGGCTGGTGTACCTGGACGAGATTCATCTGTGGCACCGCACGCATGAGCGGCTGCTGGCGGCGCTGCCCGATGCGAAGGTCATCGGTCTGACGGCCACGCCCGACCGTGCCGGGCTGGGCCGCTTCTTCACCCGGCTGGCCTGGGCGCCGACCCGCCACCGGCTGATCGCCGATGGCCATCTGGTGCCGACGCACTGCCTGACGCCGGAGCCGGTGGCCGACACCCGCGGCATTCCGGTGGTGGCCGGCGATTTCGACATCGGCGTGCTGTCGCGGGTGATGCGCGACGGCGGCGTGATCCAGGCCGCGGTGCAGCTCTGGAGGCGGGTCGCCGACGAGCAGCAGACGCTCGCCTATTGCTGCGACATCGCTCATGCGCAGGCGGTGGCCGCAGCGTTCCGGGCCGCCGGCGTGCCGGCCGAGTCGCTCGACCATCGCGCCGGCGATCTGCGCCGCAATCGCATCCTGCAGGACTTCGAGGCCGGCCGGATCCGCGTCGTCGCGTCGGTGAACATGCTGGGCGTGGGGTTCGACAGCCCGGCCGCGAGCTGCGGCCTGATGCTGCGGCCGACGCTGTCGAAGATGCTGTTCGTGCAGATGGCGGGCCGGCTGGGGCGCCCGAACGGGCCGGCCAAGCGCGATGCGCTGCTGATCGATCCGGTCGAGAACGTGCTGCGGCACGGCCGTCCCGACGATTACGTGCCGCCGCGCACGCTGAGCCGGGCGCCCACCGGGCACGAGGAATCGACGGCGTTCCGTCTGCGTTTCCTGCGCGAATGCATGGGGCTGATCAAACGGCGCCGCTGGCCGATCGCCCGCGCCGCCGAGATGTACCGTCATCGCTTCGGCATGGCGCCCGACGTTCGCGAATGGGGCGCGGCGCGCCGCCGGCCGCTCGACACCGTGCATACGCTGGACTGGATGCCGCCGGAGCCGGTCAAGACCGGGGGCTTCCCGGACGTGCCGTTTCGCGCGCCGGTCGAGGACCAGGCGGCCTGACGATCTCGTGCGTGCGCCGGAGGCACCGGCGGCGCGGGAGGCTGCACCGGCGGGGGGAGGGCCGGGGCCAGGGGGGCCCGGGGGCGCCGCCTCGCGGCCGCGCGCAGCGGCCGCCGGCAGTGCGGGGGGGGGCGCGGCGGGGGGGCAGGGGGCGGGGCGGG
>DAISWF010000023.1:0-9010 GCA_036826495.1 Burkholderiaceae bacterium | reverse complement strand
TCCGGCATCGCCCGCAAGGGACCGCGCGGCTATCTGGCGGACCGCCTGCTCCGGGCGGGCCTGTGTTGCGAACGCGTGCCGGCCGGTGAGCAGGCGGTACGCCGGCGGAAGTCAGACCGCGCTGCGATGCCGCCCGATGCAGGTGTCCAGCACCTCGCCGATGTCGCGCTGCCACCAGTTGCCGGTCGAGAAGACCTCGACCTCGCTGTAGCCGGCGAACCCCTGGGCTTCGATCCAGCCGCGGATGCGCCGGATGTCGATGATGCCGTCGCCCATCATGCCGCGATCGTTCAGCAGATCGACGGTCGGCGTCAGCCAGTCGCATACGTGGAACGCGAGCAGCCGCTCGCGGCCGGCGCGTTCGATCTGCGCGGCGAGCTTCGGATCCCACCACACGTGATAGACGTCGACGGCGACGCCGAGCGCGCCGCTGCGCGCCGGATCGAGCGCATCGCAGACGTCCAGCGCCTGCTCCAGCGTGTTGATGCAGGCGCGGTCGGCCGCGTACATCGGGTGCAGCGGCTCGATCGCAAGCGGCATCCGCCGTTCGCGCGCCGCCTCCAGCAGGCGGCCGATGCCGTCGGTGACCTGCCGGCGGGCCAGGTCGATGTCCTTGTGAGCGGCGCGGCCGGCCAGTGCACCGGGCAGGCCGCCGACCACCAGCACCAGGCAGGCGGCATTCAGTTCGCAGGCTTCGTCGAGCGCCCGCAGGTTGTCGTCGCGGGCGGCGGCCAGGCCGGCCGCATCGGCGGCCGGGAACATGCCGCCGCGGCAATAGCCGGACAGCTCGAAGCCGTGATCACGCACCAGCCGCGACACCTGCGCGAGTCCCGCGGCGGCCACCTGATCACGCCACGGCGAGATCGCCCGGATGCCGCGGCGGGCGCATGCCTCGAGAATCACCGGCAGCGGCTGCTCGATGCCGCGGCTCCGGCGCACCGTGGCGGTGTTGATCGACAGCCAGCGGTGATCGGCCGAGAAGTCGCGCGGCGGGGCCGGCGCCGCTCGATCCTCGGCGCCGTCGGGCACGGTCGACGTCACAGCTCGAACCTCGATGCGATCCGGCGTGGGCGCAGTCACCGCTTCAATCCTCGATGCCGTGCAGCGCGAGCAGCGTGCGCATCCGGTGCACGGCGAGTTCCGGATCCTCGAGCAGATTGGCGGCGTCGGCGAGCCGGAACACCTCGGCCAGGTGCGGCAGCGACCGGCTGCTCTGCTGGCCGCCGGCCATCGTGAAATGACCCTGGTGGCCGTTCAGCCAGGCCATGAAGACGACGCCGGTCTTGTAGAACCGGGTGGGGGCAGCGAAGATCAGCCGCGACAGCGGCACGGTGGGCCCGAGGATCGCGTGGAAGCGCTGCAGGTTGCCGGCCGCCAGCTCGCCGAGCGCAGCCGCCGCCGCCGGCGCGATCGCATCGAAGATGCCCAGCAGCGCGTCGCTCGCGCGGTGGTTGGGCAGCGTGCCCTGGCCGTCGCCGGCGATCAGCTCCGCATAGTTGAAATCGTCGCCGGTGTACATCCGCACGCCGGCCGGCAGCCGGCGGCGCATCTCGATCTCCTTGTCCTTGTCGAGCAGCGAGATCTTGACGCCGTCGACCTTGCCGGCATGCGCGCGGATGATGCCGAGCGCGGTATCCATCGCGCGCTGCACGTCGTAGCGCCCGCCGGCCCGCTGCGCGTCGCTGCCGTTCCAGTAGCCGGCCAGCGCGGGATCGAACATGTCGCCCAGCCAGTGCAGGATCACCGGTTCGCGCGCCTGCTCGAGGATGCGGTCATAGACCTTCTCGTAGTCGCCCGGCGTGCGCGCCACGCGCGCCAGCGCCCGGCTGGCCATCACGATCAGCCGGCCGCCGGTCGCCTCGATCGCCTCCATCTGCTGCTCATAGCCGCGGATCACGTCGTCGATGCCGCGCACCTCGTCGATCGCCAGGTGATCGGTGCCGCAGCCGCTGGCGATCAGTGCGCCGGGCACCCCGCGGGCGGCTGCCACCGAACGGCGGATCAGCTCCAGCGAGGTCGGCCAGTCCAGGCCCATGCCGCGCTGCGCGGTATCCATCGCTTCGGCGACGCCGAGGCCGAGCGACCACAGGTGGCGACGGTAGGCGATCGTCGCATCCCAGTCGATCGCACACTGCAGCCAGGGATCGATCGCGGCGCGCGGATCGGATACCACGTGCGCCGCGGAATAGGCGATCCGGTCGAAGCGCACGCCGGCCGGCGGCCGCACCGGGCGCGAGCCGACCAGCGAGTAGGGCGCGAGCGTACCCTGGGTGGAGGGCAGGGCGAGCGTCAGCGGCATCGGCGTCTCCGTGGGGAGCAGGGGGGCAGCGTCCGGCGAGTCGGCCGCGTCACAACGTTAGCGCCGGCACGTCGATCCAGCGCCGCTCCTGCCAGCTCTGCAGCGCCGCCTCGACGAGCTGCACGCCCTTGGCGCCTTCGGGCAGCGTCCAGCGATAGGGCGCGTCCTCCACCACGTGGCGGATGAAGTGCTCCCACTGAATCTTGAAACCATTGTCGTACACCTGGGTGTCGGGGATCTCCTGCCACTGATCGAAGAAGTTCATCGTCTGCTTCTCGTCCGGATTCCAGACCGGGCGCGGCGTGGCCACCCGCGACTGGGCGCGGCAGGCGCTCAGGCCGGCCACCGCCGAGCCGTCGGTGCCGTCGACGTGGAACGTCACCAGATCGTCGCGCCGCACGCGGGTCACCCATGACATGTTGATCTGCGCGATCACCGGCTCGCCGCCATGGCCTTTCAGCTCGAAGGTGCCGTAGGCCGCGTCGTCGGCGGTGGCCGCATAGGGCTTGCCGGCCTCGTCCCAGCGCCTGGGGATGTGCGTGGCGCCCAGGCACGACACCGACCGCACCTCGCCGAACAGGTTGTCGAGCACGTACCGCCAATGGCACACCATGTCGAGGATCATGCCGCCGCCGTCCTCCTGGCGGTAGTTCCACGACGGCCGCTGGATCGGCTGCAGGTCGCCCTCGAACACCCAGTAGCCGAACTCGATGCGCACCGACAGCATGCGGCCGAAGAAGCCGGCCCGCCGCAGCATGTCGAGCTTGCGCAGCCCCGGCAGGAACAGCTTGTCCTGCACCGCGCCGTGCTTGACGCCCGCATCGCGGGCGACCCGGCAGACCTCGACCGCCTCGTTCAGGTTGGTGGCGATCGGCTTTTCGCAGTACACATGCTTGCCGGCGCGGATCGCCTGGGCCAGCAGCGCCGGGCGCATCTGCGTCGTGCCGGCGTCGAAGAAGATGCTGTCGTCGCGATTGGACAACGCCGCTTCCAGATTCGTGCCCCAGCGGGCCACGCCATGGGCCTTGGCCAGCGCCTCGATTCTCTCGGCGTTGCGGCCGATCAGGATCGGATCGGGCATCACGCGGTCGCCGTTGGCCAGCGTCACGCCGCCTTGCGCCCGGATCGCCAGGATCGAGCGGATCAGGTGCTGATTGGTGCCCATGCGGCCGGTGACGCCGTGCATGATGAGGCCCAGGCGTTTCTGCGCCATCTGTCTCTCCCGTTCGATGCGGCGGCGGTTACTGCGGCGTCAGGCCGGCGGCCTTGACCAGCTTCGCGTTGCTGTCGATCTCGTCGCGGATGTAGTTGTCGAACTGCTCCGGCTTCAGCACCCAGGCTTCCGCGCCGACCTTGACGAAGCGCTCCTTGACCTCGGCGCTGGCCAGCGCCTTCTCCACTTCGTCGTGCAGCCGCGTGACGATGTCGCGCGGGGTCTTGGCGGGCACCATCATGCCGATCCAGAAGTTGAACTCCGAGCCCGGCACGCCGGCTTCGGCGGTCGTGGGCACGTTCGGCAGCGCCGCCGAGCGGCGCGGCGAACCGACCGCCACCGCGACCAGGTTGCCGTCCTTGATCTGCTGCAGCACCGGCGCGATCGGCGAGAAGTAGTAGTCGACGCGGCCGGTCATCACCTCGGAGACCGCCCCCGGCGAGCCCTTGAACGGGATGTGCGTCGCGTCGAAGCCGGCCTGCATCCGGAACTTCTCGGCGTTCAGGTGGGTGGCCGAGCCGTTGCCGGCCGATGCGAAGTTCAGGCTGCCCGGCTTCGCCTTGGCGATCGCCAGCAGATCGCCGATCGTCTTGACGTTCTTGGAGGGCGCCATCACCAGCACGTTGGGCAGCGAGGCGATCGGCGTCACGCCGACGAAGTCGCGCAAGGTGTCGAACGGCAGCTTCGCGTAGGTCGACGGGTTCACCGTATGCGACGACGAGTGGATCAGGATCGTGTAGCCGTCGGGCGCGGCCTGCGCGACCGCCGCCGCGCCGATCGTGCCGCCGGCGCCCGCCCGGTTCTCGACGATGATCGGCTGGCCGAGGCTCGCGCCGACCCGGTCGGTGATCGCTCGGGCGATGATGTCGGTGGTGCTGCCGGCGGTGAACGGCACGATCGCCCGGATCGGCTTGTTCGGCCAGCCGGCGGACTGCGCCAGCGCGCTGCCGGGGGCGGTCAGCCACCCCAATGAGACGATGCCGGACAGCATGAGCACCGGGCCGGCGGCGAGCGCGGCACGGACGGGCAGGGCAGGTACGGCCGGAAGGGCGAAGGCGGCCAGCATGCGGCGTAGGGCGGATCGCATCGGCATGTCTCCTTGAAGGGGGTGACGGATTCGTTATTAACTAGATGGTGAATAATAGATTGTATTGTCAGCACCACACGCTCGTCAACGTTGGCGGTAGGTGCCGCCGTTCTCGAATCAATTAACTGTCCGGATACCCGCCGGCTGCCCGGATGCGGCCGGCGTCAACGCGGCGGCCTGCCGGCCCGTTGGGCTGATGGGTGGATGTAGGCACCCGACGACAGCACGCTCGGCCGCCCGCACCCGCATGGCATACTGCCCGCCAGCCCTCGAGGAGTGTCCTCCTTAGCGGGTTTTGCGTGGCTCTGGAACGACCGAGTGAGCGGGGAAACTTACGAGCAGGATGGTGCGGGCGGTACGCCGCCCGGTCCGCCATCCCGAGGCAACTGGCGGCAATGGCTGCCGATCGCACTGGTCCTGATGCTGGCCGCGGTGATGCGTTTCCGCGGCATCGGCGACCAGCCGTTGTGGCTCGACGAAGGCTATTCCTGGTGGGACGCCCGCCAGAGCCTGGCCGATCTGTGGAGCCTGGTTCCGCAGTGCGACCCGCATCCGCCGCTGTACTTCCTGCTGCTGAAAGCCTGGATCTCGGTGTTCGGCGACGAGACCGAGGCGCTGCGGGCGCTGTCGGCGCTGCTGGGCATGGCCACCACGCTGGTGCTGGTGCTGGCCGGCCGGCTGATCTCGCCGCTCGTCGGTGTGGTGGCCGGTCTGATGTTCGCGCTGACCCCGTTCCAGATCGAGTTCGCGCGGGAGGCCCGGCCCTATGCGCTGCTGTGTTTCGGCGCGGCGCTGCTGCTGTATGGCGCGATGCGGATCGCTACGCGCAGAGATGCCGGGCAGCGCGGCTGGTGGCTGACCGGTGCCGGCGCATTGATCGCGCTATGGTCGAACAACACGTCGGTGCTGATAGTCGGCAGCGCCGGCGCCGCCTTTGCCGGGCTGTACCTGCTCGATCGGGCCGACCGGCTGTCGCTCAGGAATCTCGCGATCGTCGCGGCAGCGGTGGCGTTGTTGTGGCTGCCTTACCTGCCCACCCTGATCGAGCAGGCGCACGGCGTGTCGTCCGATTTCTGGATCCAGCGGCCGGAGCCGGGCTGGCGAATCATCAACGAACTGCGCTTCGTGGTGTCGCTGAGCGTGTTCGAGGCATTCTGGCCGGGCGTGCTGCTGGCCGGCGGCGGCCTGTGGCTGCTGTGGCGCACGCAGGGCTGGCGGGTCGCGCTGATGGTCGGTGCATTGGCGGTGCTGCCGGCCGCGCTGAACTATCTGGTCAGCATGACCGTCAAGCCGATCTTCCTGGCCCGCACGCTGATCGGCATCGCGCCCGCGGTGATCCTGGCCGGCGCCTGTGCGGTCGCGCTGATCCGCTGGCGTGGCCTGCGCAACCTGGCGCTGGTCGCGCTGGTCGGTGCCCACCTGGCGGCGCTCTGGCATCTGGCCGGCCGCGACCAGGGCAAGGAACCGTGGGACCGGATCGCTCTGCAGGTCAGTGCCGGCAGCGGCTCGCCGCGGCCGGTGCAGGCGCTGGCGGGCAGCGCGCCGATCGTGCTGGTCGCTGCCAATGAGCTGGTGCTGCCGCTGTCGCATGCGCTCAAGGAACTGGACGTCGACGTGCCGCTGAAGGGCGCGCCGGCCGACTTCCCGGCGCCGGGCCTTGCCGCCCGCTATCCGTCCGGCAAGTGCGCGCCGGCCGTTCGCGCTCAGGATCTGAACAACCTGGCCCGGGTGGTGCGCGATCGCAAGACGGTCTGGTTCATCACCCGGCGCAACAATGTCTATGATCCCGACAACGGCGTCGTGAAGTTCCTCGCCCACCAGGGGCTGGCGCAGGTCGAGGTCAAGCGGTTCATGCCGGGTTTCCTCGAGGTCTACAAGTTCGTCCGCCAGCCGAATCCGCTGCTGTTCAACGGCCGCACGCTGACGATGGGCGGCCGCAGCGAGCCCGGACCGCCGCGGCCGCAGCTCACGCCGAACGCGGTGACGCCGGCGCTGGACCTGACCGCGGGTTCGCGGATCGGCTACTGACGACCGGCTGGCGCCGGCCGACTTTGACAGCGGGCTGCCGTGTCGGATACTCACGGCTGCGGCGTGACCATCGGTCCGCCGATCATCGGCCGCCGCCGCGGATGGCCGGCGCCCAATCCGTCACAACCGCCGCCCGGCAAATCCCGTAGCATCCGACGCGTGAACAAGGACATGGCCCCGTCGGATCGCTTCGAACTCTTCGCCGAGACACGTGAGGCGATCGTCGAGGACCTGCTCCGCGAGCTGGCCGGGCCGGTGCGCGACATCGCCGCCGACCTGGAGGCGGCCGCTGCGCGTTGGGGCGTCGCCCGGGACCGGCAGGCGCTGCTCGAGGCCGCACGGTCCCTGCGTGACGGCGCCCGCGGCTGGCTGGACACCGTCGGTCGGGCGTTTGGCGACCGGGCACTGCGCTGTCTGGACGTGGCCTCGCGCGGCGCCGGCGCCGAGGGCGGCGGCCAGGACGACGCCGCCCGCTGGCGGCTGCTCGACGAAAGCCAGCTCGACACCCAGATCCTGGTCGGCGATCTCGCCCAGCTCATCCGCGAGGCGGTCGGTCCCGCGTATCCGGTTTTCGGCGGGCGGATCGCCTGGATGACGCAACATCGCTGGCCGAACGACGATGGTCAGCCGCTGGGCGCGCGCACCTTCGCCCATGCGGTCTGCGCGTCGCTGCGGGCGGCGGTGCTCGAACCGGTTCCGCGCAGCGTGCTGCGCGGCGCGATCCTGAAGCGGCTGCCCACGCCGCTGGCAGCGGTGATCACCGCCACCAACGACCGGCTGAAGCGGCTGGGAGTGCCGGCGCTGGCGCCCGAGGAGCCGGCGGCGGCCGCTGGTGCGCAGTCCGCCGAGACCGCGGGCGCAGCGCCGATGCGAGGCGCAGAGCAGCCGGCATCGGCCGGCCAGCGACCGGTGACGGCCGCCGGTGCTCCGATCGAAGGTTCGCCGACCGCGGCGGCGCAGACCGGGGGCGCACCGGCGGAAGGCACTGCGGCCGAAGGCACGGCGGCGAGCGATACGACAGCCGGCGATACGACGGCAAGTGCTACGACGGCACAAGACGCGGCAGCACGAGGCGCGACAGCACCAGACACACCGGAGGCGGCCCCGCATGGCCAGGCGGTTGGCCAGTCGGCGCTGATGGGCACCGTGCACGATGTGCGGTCGCTCGACAGCTCGCCGCTCGGTCATCCCACGCCCGCCGGCCAGTTGCGGGTCACGCCGACGCTGCAGCCGGTGATCGAGATCGAGCGCGACGCGGTGGCGTTCGCGCATTCCACCGATACCGTGCCGTACAGCCGCGAGGCCCGGCACGCGCTGTTCCGCAACATTCGCGACCGCATCCGCGAGGCCGGCGCGACGCCCGCGCAGTTGTCGGTCGTCGACATCGTCTCGGCGATGTTCGACTACGTGGTCGACGACCGCCGGCTGCCGGAAGCGTCCAAGCCGCTGGTCTGGCGCCTGCATCAGCCGGCGATCGTGCTGTCGCTGCTCGATCCCGGTTATCTGGGCGACGAACCGCGCTCGCTGCGCAAGCTGATCGAGCACTTCGGCGCGATCTCCACCGCGTTCGCCGACGAGATGGGCAAGGGCAGCGAGCTGCATCGGCGGCTGGAGACGGTGGTGCGCGCGGTCGAGATCGTCGCGAGCGCGCTGCAGACCCGCTCGGCGGTGATGGCGCGCCAGGTCGAACACGAATACAGCCGCGCCTCGCGCAGCGTCACCCAGTTGATCGAACGGGTGGTCAACGAGCGCCAGTCGCTCGAGGCGGCGCCCGGCAGGCGCAACCGCCGCGACTACCGGCGCCGCCCGAACCGCGAGCAGGAACGCGAGGTCAGCGAACGGCTGCGCGAGCGGCTGAACGAACGCATCGCGCAGTACCAGGTGCCCGACTCGGTCAAGGACTTCCTGCTGAACGTGTGGCTGCGGCATCTGCGTACCGCGGCGCTGCGCGACGGCGAGGACAGCACCGAGTTCAAGGTGGCGATGGAGGTCGTCGACAACCTGCTGTGGAGCCTGGACGGCGACAAGGCGCGCCACTACAGCCGGCGCGAGCTCGCCGAGCGGATTCCGCCGCTGACCCGGCTGCTGGCCTCGGGGCTGCGCGACATCGGCGCGCGCGACGACGAATACAAGCCGTTCTTCGACGAGCTGTTCCTCGTGCATCTGCGCAAGATGCAGCCGCGCAGCTCCCAGTCCGCGGAATATCTCGCGCATCCGGTGCGCGGCGAGCCGGCCGCGACCGACGTGCCGGTGCTCGACGATCAGGTACGCGTCGACACGCAGATCGGCGCGGCGCGGCCGACCACGATCACCGGCGGCGCATCACCGACGCAGACACCGAAGGCGACCGACAAGCCGGCAAAGTCGAAGGGGGGCGCGACCC
>DAISWF010000022.1:24688-35611 GCA_036826495.1 Burkholderiaceae bacterium | reverse complement strand
GATCCTGCGCGAGCACGGCATCACCGAGCAGCAGTGGCGGGTGCTGCGCGCGCTGGACGGCGGCGAGCCGCAGCGCATCTCGCAGCTTTCGGCGGCCACCTTGATCAGCGGCCCGAGCCTGACCCGCATCCTGCGCGCGCTCGAGGAGGCGCGGCTGATCGGCGGCGCCGCCGAGGCCGACGACCAGCGGGCCGCGCGCATCTCGATCCAGCCGGCCGGCCGCCGGCTGATCGCCACCGTCGCGCCGCGCTCCGAGGAGCGCTATGCGCGGATCGCCGACCGCTACGGGCGGCGCGAGCTCGAGACGCTGTACGACATGCTGGCGCGGCTGCCGCAGGCGCTGAAGCGGCGAGGCTGAAGCGGCGGAGCTCAAGCGGCGCAGCGAAAGCGGCAGAGTCGAAACGGCGCGGCGCAACGGAAGCGCGCAACGCAGCGGCGCCGCTGGACGCGGCGTCGGGTGACGCAGCGCAGCGCCACCGGCGCCGCGCGCCCCTCAAGCCTTCGGCGGCATCAGGAAGTTCGCCGTCGACTGCGAGATGCCCACCTCCTCGTCGGTCATGTCGGCCGGAATGTCGGCGAACAGCGGCGTGCTGAGGTAGCGCTCGCCGGTGTCGGGCAGCATGCACAGCACGACCGAGCCGGCAGGCGCATCGCGGCACACCTGCAGCGCGCCCGCGAACGTGGCGCCGGCGGTGATGCCGACGAAGATGCCCTCCTTCTGCGCGAGTTCGCGGCTGCAGCGCAGCGCATCGGGTCCGGCGACCGTCACCACCCGGTCGATGACGCCCGAATCGACCGCGTCGCCGGTCAGCTTCGGCACGAAGTCCGGGCTCCAGCCCTGCATCGGATGCGGCTTCCACGACGCATTCGGTTGCGCCGGTGTACCGTCGTCACGCCGTTTCTGCACGGCGCCGTCGGTCAGCATCGGCGCATCGGCGGGCTCGCAGACGACGATCTTCGTGTCCGGCCGCTCCTTCGCGAGCACCCGCGAGACGCCCTTCAAGGTGCCGCCGGTGCCGAAGCCGGTGACCCAGTAGTCGAGCCGGCCGCCGGCGAAGTCGGCCAGGATCTCGCGCGCCGTCGTGCGGGAGTGCACGTCGGCATTGGCCTCATTCTCGAACTGGCGGGTCCTGAACCAGCCGTGCGCCTGCGCGAGCTCCTTGGCCTTCTCGACCATGCCCACAGCGCGCGCAGCCGCCGGCGTCAGCACGACCTTCGCACCGAGGAAACGCATCAGCCGGCGCCGCTCGACGCTGAACGTCTCGGCCATCGTGACCACCAGCGGGTAGCCCTTCTGCGCACAGACCATCGCCAGGCCGATGCCGGTGTTGCCGCTGGTCGCCTCGACCACCGTCTGACCGGGCCGCAGCTCGCCGCTGCGCTCGGCCGCTTCGATGACGCCGAGCGCCAGCCGGTCCTTGACGGAGCCGAGCGGGTTGAACGCTTCGATCTTCACGTAGAGCTCGACACCGGCCGGCGCGAGCTTGTTGATCCGGACGACCGGCGTGTTGCCGACCGTCTGCAGGATGTTCGAGTACTTGGCCATGGGATCGGGCTCCTGGTGCGGGTCGGACGATGTCGGACGATGTCGGACGAGATCGAACGATATCCGACGGTATCGGACGGATCGTGCGGAGTCGGACAGTCTATCGCCAACGGCCGGCGCCTGCCGCGGCCGCCCGGAACCGGTCCTCAGCCCCGCTCGATCGGCATGTTCTCCTTGGCGTTGATCATCGCGCGCCAGCCGGCGCGCAGCGCGAGCCACGCGCCCAGGCCGACCAGCATCATCGCCAGCGACCCGATCGCCAGCCACAGGGTCGAGTGCATCAGCAGCGGCGCCACGACGCCGGCGACGATGCCGTTGGCGACGCTGCCGATCACCGCCTGCAGCGACGAGGCCATGCCGCGCCGTTCGGGGAACAGGTCGAGCGCCATCAACGTGATCGCCGGCACCATCAGCGACCAGCCGAACGCGAACAGCCCGATCGGTATCAGCGCCCAGCCGACGTGCGCGGTCAGCAGCGCGTTGGCGGCGACGTTGGCGACGGACGCGCTCAGCATCACCGCGAAGCCCCAGCGGATCTGCCGCTTGCGCGCCACGCGGCCGGCCAGCCGGCCGCTGACGAATGCGCCCAGCATGATGTTGGCGATCGTCGTCAGGAAGAACCAGAAGAACTCGGTGGGCGCCAGCCGCAGATGCGAGCCGAGGAATTCGGGCGAGGCCAGCACGTACAGGAACATGCCGTTGAACGGCACGCCGCTCGCCAGGCACAGCAGCAGGAACGGCGCGCTGCCGGTCAGCTCGGCATAGCCGCGCATCAGGTGCCGCACGTTGAACGGCTGACGCAGTGCCGGCGGCAGCGATTCGGGCAGCAGCCGCGCGTTGGCGATCCACAGCAGCATGCCCACCAGGGCCAGGAACCAGAAGATGCCGTGCCAGTTCGCGTGGGTGTAGAGCCAGCCGCCGATGATCGGCGCGACCGCCGGCGCGACGCCGAAGTAGATCGTCACCTGCGACATCATCCGCTGCGCGTCGGCCGGTGGGTACAGGTCGCGGATCACCGCCCGCGAGACGACGATGCCGGCGCCGGTGGACAGGCCCTGCAGCGCGCGGAAGAACACCAGCGCGCCGATGTGGGTCGACAGCGCGCAGCCGATCGACGCCAGGGTGAACACGCCGATGCCCCACAGCACCACCGGCCGCCGCCCGAAGCTGTCGGACAGCGCGCCGTGGAACAGGTTCATGAACGCGAAGCCGAACAGATAGGCCGACAGCGTCTGCTGCATCTGCACCGGCGTGGCGCCGACGTCGCGGGCGATGCCGGAGAAGGCCGGCAGGTAGGTGTCGATCGCGAACGGCCCGAGCATGCCCAGGCTGGCCAGCAGCACGGCCTGCACCCACCGGGGGGCGGTCCACAGAGGAGAACGGGCGTCGGGGTTCATCGCGCGGAAAAAACCGCGCATTATGACCGGCCGCGCGGTTCGTTGCCCTGATGACCGCAGGGCTTTGCCGGCGCGCAAGCTTTGCCGGCGCGGGAATCGTCGCCCCCCGGCCCGAAGGCAGGCACCCTCGGCTCCGTACCGCGGCGCAGCGCCCCTTCGGCATCCTGCCCCGGCCGCGCGCAGCGCCCCGACCGGCCGCGCTCAGCGCCTGATGTATCGTTGCAGCATCCGACACGGACACCGGAGACAGCAGCGATGAGCACGTTCCCCCTGGCCAGCGGCTCGCTCGCGCAGAGCGGCCTGCGCACCGAACCGATCGAGCGTCTGCAGGCGCTGATCGAGCGGCACATCGCCGACGGCCGCTATCCCGGCTGTCAGATCGCGCTGGCGCGCGACGGCAGGCTGCTGCTGGAGCGTTCGTTCGGCCATGCGCAGACGGCGCCCAGCGAGAAGGCGGCGGCCGCCGACACCCTGTGGCTGCTGTACTCCAACACCAAGGTGGTGCTGGCCACCGCGCTGTGGAAGCTCGCCGAGCAGGGCGCGTTCCGCTTCACCGACCGGCTGTCGGACCATGTGCCGGAATTCGCGCGGCACGGCAAGCGCGACATCACGGTGCTGCAGGTCATCACGCACCAGGGCGGCTTTCCGGGCGCCGAGGTGTCGGAAGCAGGCTGGGCCGATCACGGCCGGATGCGCGACGAGGTCTGCAACTTCACGCTGGAGTGGACCCCGGGCTCGCGGGTCGTCTATCACCCGCTGGCGGCGCACTGGGCACTGGCCACGCTGATCGAGGCGCTGACCGGCCAGGACTATCGCGCCTACGTGCGCCAGGCGATCCTCGAGCCGCTGGGCCTGGCGCAGGACATCCATGTCGGCATCACCGAGCGCGAGGACGCGCGGGTATCGACGATGTACGAGCCGATGCCGGGCGGTGCGCCCGGCATCCGCGTGCAGGCGGCGAGCAACACGCCGGCCTGGCGGCGCGCCGGCATCCCCGGGGGCGGCGGCTACGGCACCGCGCGCGGCATGGCGGCGCTGTACCAGATGATGCTGCGCGGCGGCGAGCTGAACGGCGTGCGGGTACTGTCGCCGCGCACGCTGGCCTATGCGATCCGCAACTACACCGGCGACCGGGTCGACGAGTTCATGGGCATGCCGATGCACCGGGGCCTGGGCCCGCACCTGCGCGGCACCACGCCCGGCATCCGCGGCCTGGGCGCGTTCGCGTCGCCCGCCACGTTCGGCCATGGCGGCGTCGGCACCTCGTATTGCTGGGCCGACCCGGAATCGGGCGTGTCGTTCGCCTACATCACGAACAACAGGGTCCCCGACCCCTGGCACAGCGAGCGGCTGGACGTGGTCAGCAACCAGATCCACGCGAGCCTGTGAACCGCCGGGTCGCTCCCGAGGCTCATGGCTCCTGCGCGCGGCAGCGCTGCCGCGCGC
Source organism: Burkholderiaceae bacterium (assembly GCA_036826495.1). GTDB lineage: Bacteria > Pseudomonadota > Gammaproteobacteria > Burkholderiales > Burkholderiaceae_E > DAISWF01. The sequence goes on along the minus strand of DAISWF010000022.1, from coordinate 31,222 downwards.
GGGTAGTCCTATGAGCCGGCGGCGGAACGCTCGAGCCTGACGAACGACGGCGGCTCGAACGCCGTCAGCGGCGGCGCCTCGCCGTCCCAGCGCCGCACGTCGACCAGGCAGGTCTGGGCGACGCAGCCCTGAGACAGCCGCGAGGCGCCGATATCGAGCGTCAGCACGTTGGGGTTGCCGTGCTTGTCCAGCGCGCCGGGTTCGGACCATGAGACCGGGTCCAGCCAGGCGCCGGTCGACAGCTTCACGACGCCGGGGCGGATCGCATCCGACAGGCGCGCGCCGGCCAGGCAGCGGCCCCGGTCGTTGAACACCTCGACCAGATCGCCGTCGCGGATGCCGCGCTGCGCGGCGTCGGCCGCGTTGATGACGATCGGCTCGCGGCCGCCGATCTTGTTCGCGCGGCTGTAGGCGCTGTGGTCGAGCTGGCTGTGCAGCTTGGTGAACGGCTGGTCGGACAACATGTGCAGCGGATGACGCCGCGCCCGCGCGCTGCCCAGCCATTCCACCGGTTCGTACCAGCGCGGATGGCCGGCGCAGTCGTCGTAGCCGTGACCGGCGATCCGCTCGCTGAAGATCTCGATGCGGCCGCTCGGCGTGCCGAGCGGGTGCCTGCCCGGATCGGCGCGAAACGCCTCCAGCATGACCTGCGTGCGGCCGGGCACCGCCAGGTCGACGAGCCCCCGCTCCCAGAATGCCTCGAACGCCGGGACCTCGAATCCCACCGCCGTCGCCCGGCCGCGGCTTTCTTCGTAGAGCCGGCGCAGCCATTGCGCGGACAGCAGCCCCTCGGTGAAGGTCTGGCGGGCGTTCGGGCCGATGCGGCCGGCCAGCTCGGCGAAGATGTCGTAGTCGTCGCGCGCCTCGCCGACCGGCGGCATCACGCGCTTCATCGCCACCAGATACCGTTCGGACGACGAATAGCCGATGTCGTCGCGCTCCAGCGTCGTGGTGGCCGGCAGCACGATGTCGGCCAGCCGCGCGGTCGCGGTCCAGAACTGTTCGTTGACGATGACCGCCGGGGGCCGCCGCCAGGCACGCAGCAGGCGGTTCAGATCCTGGTGATGGTGAAACGGATTGCCGCCGGCCCAGTAGACCAGCTCGATCCGCGGATAGGTGCGGCGCCGGCCGTTGTAGTCGAACGATTCGCCGGGCCGCTCGAGCATGTCGGCGATCCGCGCGACCGGAATGAAGGCCTCGACCGGATTGGAGCCTTGCGGCAGCGTCGGCCCGCCGAAGCGTGCGCCGACGTTGCCGATGCCGTTGATCGCGCCATAGCCGATCCCGAAGCCGCCTCCCGGCAGGCCGATCTGGCCGATCATGGCCGCCAGCGTGACCAGCATCCAGAACGTCTGCTCGCCGTGATGCGAGCGCTGCAGCGACCAGGCGGCGGTGACCATCGAGCGCGTGCGCACCAGATCATGAGCCAGCGCGGTGATCGTCTGCGCCGGCACCTCGGTGATGGCCTCGGCCCACTGCGGAGTCTTGGGCTGCCCGTCGTCGCGGCCGGTCAGATAGGGGACGAAGCGGTCGAAGCCGGTGCAATGGCCGTCGAGGAACACGCGGTCATGCAGGCCCGCCTCGTGGATCACGAAGGCCATCGCCAGCATCATCGCGACGTCGGTGCCGGGACGGATCGGGATCCATTCGACCTGACCGCCGGTGTCGATGTCGTGCCGCACCGGGCTGACGTTGACGAAGCGGCAGCCGGACTCGCGCAGCGCCTGCAGGCCGCGGCGCACGTTGTGCTCGCCGACGAGCCCCTGGCTGATCTGCGCATTCTTCGCGGGCACGCCGCCGAAGCTGACGAACAATCGGGTGTGCGCGGCCAGCACGTCCCAGTCGTGGTGCTGCGTCATCAACTGATCGATGCCGGCCACGATCTGCGGCATCAGCACGCGGCCGGCGCCGAGGCTGTAGCTGTCGACGTGCCGGACGTAGCCGCCGAGCGCGTTCAGGAAACGGTGGATCTGGCTCTGCGCATGATGGAACCGGCCGGCGCTGGACCATCCGTAGGAGCCGCCGAAAACGGCCTGATTGCCGGCGCCGTCGATCGCATGTCGCAGCGCATCGGCGACCAGCGACAGCGCCTCGTCCCACGAGACCTCGACGAACGGATCGATGCCGCGCCGCTCGGGAGACGCGCGCGGACCGCGTTCGAGCCAGCTTCGGCGGACCGCTGGCCGCCGCACCCGATTGCGCGCCCGGCAGGCATCGAGCATCGCCAGCCCGATCGGCGAGGGATCGGGATCGGCGGCGAACGGCTTGAGCGCGACGCCGCCGGCAGCGCCGCGCTCGACCTCGTAGATGCCCCAGTGGGCGGCCGTGTAGTCGCGCATCAGTTCGACGACGCCATCTTGACCGCGGTGCCGCTGACGGCCACCATCATCATGCCGTTGGTTTCGCCGAGCACCTCGTAGTCGAAGTCGACGCCGATGATGCCGTCGGCACCGATCTCGCGCGCCGCGGCCTTCATCTCGGCGACCGCGGCATCGCGGGCACCGGACAAGGCGCGTTCATAGCCCCCGGCGCGCCCGCCGACCACGTCGCGGATCGACGAGAACATGTCGCGGAAGATGTTGGCGCCGATGATCGCCTCGCCGTTGACGATGCCCAGGTAGCGCTCGATCCTCTGGCCGTCCGGCACGATCGTCGCGAGGAAGAATCCGTCGTCCTGTTTCGAGAACCAGCCCATCACTTGCTCCTGTCGTCGAGGTTCAGCCAAGGTTCAGCCGCGGGGATGATGCTGCGCATGCAGCGCCTTCAGCCGTTCGCGGGCCACGTGCGTGTAGATCTGCGTCGTCGAGATGTCGGCATGGCCGAGCAGCATCTGCACGACGCGCAGGTCGGCGCCGTGGTTCAGCAGATGCGTGGCGAACGCGTGCCGCAGCGTGTGCGGCGACAGCGGCGCCCGGATCTCGGCGGCGCGGGCGTGGCGCTTGATCAGCGTCCAGAACATCTGACGCGTCATGCCGGTGCCGCGCCGGGTCACGAACAGCGCATCGGCCAGCCGGCGGCCCAGCAGCTCGCGGCGGGCCTCGCGCAGGTAGCGGGTGACCCAGTGCACCGCCTCGGCGCCCAGCGGCACCAGCCGCTCCTTGTCGCCCTTGCCGACGATGCGCACGACGCCTTCATCGAGACCGACCTGAGCGGCCGTCAGCGTCACCAGCTCCGATACCCTGAGCCCGCTGGCATACAGGACCTCCAGCATCGCGCGATCGCGCAGGCCCAGCGGCCGCGACACGTCGGGCGCCGCCAGCAGCGCCTCGACGTCGCGCTCGGTCAGCGTGCTCACATGCCGCAGCGGCGGCGCGGCGCTCAGCAGCCGGACGGTCGGATCGTCGCTGCGCCGGCCCTGGCGGACCAGCCACCGGTAGAACCGGCGGAACACCGACAGCCGGCGGTTGCTGCTGCTGGTGGTCGACTCGGCGAAACGCTCGGCGATGTACTGCTGCAGATCCTCGTGCGTCGCGGTGGTCAGCAGCCGGGCCGACCGCGCGGTCAGCCAGTCGGCCAGCAAGGCGAGATCGCGCCGATACGCCTGGCGGGTGTTCTGCGACAGGCCGTCCTCGAGCCACAGCGCATCGCAGAATTCGTCGATGACCCGCGCCACCGACGCCGACAGTGTGTGTTTAAGGAGGGTCCGCATAGCCTAATGGGCTCCAGATCTTGCCAGACGGGGATGATCGGGTGGTCGTCCGACCGGGCAGATATCGGGGATATCTGCCCGGTCGGGCGGCCGCCCGAGGGCCCCGTCTGGCAAGACCCGCAGGGCGGGCCGAAACGGGGCGATGGCGGCGTTGCGAACCTGAGTCGATACCACCGGTATCGACTCAGAACCGCGCCTTGCCCTCGCCCCGTTGCGGCCCGTCTGGAGCCCATTAGGCTATGCGGACCCTCCTTAACCGCCAAGCAGCCCCCGCTTCAGCTCACGGTCGACCGGCCGCGGCCCGATGAAGATCTGCAGGATCGCATTGAAGAACGCCTCGCCGGCGATCGGCTCGCCGCGCGGCTGGCCGTTCAGCAGCACCTGGATCTGACCATCGATCAGGTCGATGTCGACCACGTCGCCCTTGCGCGCCGGTCCCATCGCGCGCATCGATTCGGCGAGCTGATCGACCTGCGGCCTGAGCGCCGTCATCTGGCTCTCGTTGAGGTTCTGCGTGAGGCCGTCGCGGAACGCCTTCGTCATCCGCTCCGGCGACATCTCCACCAGCATCTTCAGCGCCAGCCGCCGGGGCCCGGTCTGCGCGAGCAGGTCGGCGGCATGGCTGCTGCGCTCCGGCACGTACAGCCCGGCCACGTACGCCTTCAGGATGAACAGCGACCGCAGGCCCAGGCCGTTCAACTGCAGCTCGGTACCGGCGAGCTGCACCGAATCGTCGAACTGCACGCCGGAATGCTCGGCGGCGCAGGCTGCTTGCGCAGCCGATGCGAGCAGCGCCGCGACGATCGCGCTCGTCATCCTCCTCTTCATCGTCTGCGTCGTCTTCATCGGCGCCGCAGCCGGATCGCGCCTGCGCATGAGCCGGCCGGCATGCGGGTGCATGCCCGCCAAGGGTCGCTCGGTCGATCCCGTCATCGTGCTCCTCTTGCTGCTGCGGCCACGCCGTCCCGGGGCTCGATAGTTTAGAGCCTGTTCGGCAGACCGTCCCCGCCCGCCCGGCGATGCCTGCCGCCGCGGCCACGCTACACTGCCGCGCCATGGATACCATGCTGCTGCTGCTTCCCGACGTGGCGATGGTCGCGCTGGGGCTGCTGCTGTCGCGCGGCAACGGCTGGAACCGCAGCTTCTGGGACGGGCTCGAGAAGCTCGTCTACTTCGTGCTGTTCCCGGCGCTGCTGTTCAACTCGATCCTGAAGGCGCCGCTGTCGATCGGCAGCGCGGCACCGGTGATGGCCAGCGCGGTCGCCGTGGTCGGCGTCGGCATCGCGCTGGGCTGGCTGGCGGCGCGGGTGCTGAAGCCCGACCCGGTGCGCTTCGCCTCGGGCGTGCAGACCGCGTTCCGCTTCAACTCGTACGTCGCGTTCGCGCTGGCGCAGCGGATCGGCGGCGAGGCGGGGCTGGCGCTGTGCGCGATGCTGGCCGGCATCATCGTGCCGATGGTCAACGTCGCCGCCGTGCTGGCGCTGGCGCGCAACGCCGGCGGCGGCTGGTGGAACGCGATCCTGCGCAACCCGCTGGTGATGGCCACCTTGGCCGGCATGGCCGGCAACGCGCTGGGCCTGGTGCTGCCCGAACCGGTGACCGCCAGCATCGCGCGGCTGGGCACCGCGGCGCTGGCCACCGGCCTGCTGACGGTCGGCGCCGGGCTGGTGATCAAGTCCGAGCCGGTGGCCGGCGACCGCAGCACGACGTCGATGACCGCATGGTTCACCGTCACCAAGCTGCTGCTGATGCCGGCGCTGGCGCTGGCGCTGACCACGCTGGTGCCGATGGCGCCGCTGGAGCGCACGATCCTCGTGATGTTCGCGGCGATGCCCACTGCCGGCTCCTGCTACATCCTGGCCACCCGGATGGGCGGCGACGGCGCCTACGTCGCGCGGCTGGTCACGCTGTCGATGGTGGCGTCGCTGGCGACGTTGCCGGTGTGGCTGTCGCTGGTGCGGTGATCGGTGCCGGGCTGCCCTCCCCTGGCCAGCGCCCACGCGACATGCTCGCGCACCAGCGGTGACGGATCGTCGGCCCGCGCCCTCAGCGCCGTGACGATCGCCGCGCGTGACATGCGGGCGCCGGTATCGCGTGGCGCACCCTGGTCGCCGTCCACCGACGTGTCGCTCCTGGGCCGCGAATCGGCCAGCGCATTGCCCAGCGCCACCGCGATGTTGCGCAGCCAGCGCTCGTGGCCGATCCGGCGGATCGCCGAGCCCTGCGTGCATTCGTCGAAGCGCTGCGTATCCCAGCCGAACAGCTCGATCAGCGACGCGCTGTCCAGGCCGTGGCGGGCGCTGAACTCGGGGGTCGCGGCCGGCTGCGCGAACTTGTTCCACGGACAGGCGAGCTGGCAGTCGTCGCAGCCATAGATGCGGTTGCCGATCAGCGGCCGCAGCGGCTGCGGGATCGCGCCCTTAAGCTCGATCGTCAGGTACGAGATGCAGCGGCGCGCATCGATCCGGTACGGCTCGACGATCGCGCCGGTCGGGCAGACGTCGATGCAGCGCCGGCAGCTCCCGCAGTGATCGGCGCTGGCCGGCCGGTCCGGCGCCAGCGGCAGGTCGGTCAGCAGCGAGCCGAGGAAGAACGTCGAGCCGCGCGACGGTTCGATCAGCAAGGTGTGCTTGCCGCGCCAGCCGAGCCCGGCCTTGCGGGCCAGCTCGACCTCCATCACCGGCGCCGAATCGCAGAACACCCGGTAGCCGAACGGCCCGACGGCATCGGCGATCCGGTCGGCGAGGCGCTGCAGCCGCTGGCGCACCACCTTGTGGTAGTCGCGGCCCAGCGCATAGCGCGACACATAGGCCCGCTCGTGATCGGCCAGCGTACGCCAGGCCCGGGCGAGCCAGTCGGGGTCGGCGGGTGCGTAGTCGATCGTC
>DAISWF010000022.1:0-24678 GCA_036826495.1 Burkholderiaceae bacterium | reverse complement strand
GCCCCGAATTGATCATGGCCTCGTGCAGCTCCTGCACGAGCCGGCGCGGGTCGAGCCTGAGCTGCTGGTGACGAGCCATATAATCGAGCTCGCCGTGCAGGCCCCGGGCGATCCATTCGGTCAACCGCGGTCCGGCCTCCGACAGGTCGAGGTCGGCCACCCCCAGCGACGCGAAGCCCAGCTCCTGCGCCCAGGCGCGCAGCCGCGCGGCATGGGGGGGCCGCGCCGGCGCTTCCTTCGCAACGATCACGTCCGTCATCGATCCATTGTATGCAGCTCGCGCCGGCCGCCGCCCAACCGACCCTGTCACTGATGCTGGCCGACGAAACGGCCACCGCGGCGCTGGCCGGCTGGGCGGCGCGGCGGCTGCAACCGGGCACCCGGATCCACCTCAGCGGCGACCTGGGAGCCGGCAAGACCACGTTCACCCGTACCGTTCTGTCCACACTTGGCCACACCGGACGTGTGAGAAGCCCCACCTTCACGTTGATGGAACCCTATAATCTGTCGAGCTTCGACGTGTATCATTTTGATTTTTATAGATTCTCCTCCAAAGATGAGTGGCGCGATGCTGGCTTCGACGAACCGATCGGCAGCGATGCCGCGGTGGCGATCGTCGAATGGCCCGAGATGGCCGGCGACGATCTGCCGCCGCCGGACCTGCATCTGCGGCTGTCGTTCGTCGACGACGGCAGCCACGGGGGCGATGGCCGGCGCGTCGATCTGCGGGCCGGTACGGCGAAGGGGCGCGCATGGCTGAACGATCTTCGCGAGACGGTGGCGGCCGGCCGCCTCGCCGGCATTTCCTGCGCCACGGCCTGACCGGCGCGCTGCTGACCCTGGACATTCCGCTGGCGCGCGCCGCGTCGGTGATGGCGGTGCGGGTGTGGCCGGCCAGCGACTACACCCGGGTGACCCTGGAGCTGGATCAGCCGCTGAAGTTCAGCCAGACGATGATCGCCGATCCGTCGCGGCTGGTCGTCGACCTGGAGGGCCTGGACGTCGACGACGGGCTGCGCGAGCTGGTGGCCAAGGTGCGGGCCGACGATCCGTATATCCGGCAGGTGCGGGTCGGCCAGTTCCGGCCGCAGGTGATGCGGCTGGGGTTCGATCTGAAGGCCGACGTCGCCCCGCAGATCGTCACGTTGGCGCCGGTGGCGCAGGACAGGCACCCCGCCGCCCGCCAATGCCAACGGCGACCCGCTGTCGGACCTGCTGGCCAGCCGCGACCGCGGCGCCGCGATCGCGCCGGCCCCCGGCATCAGCGGAGCCGGTGCCGGTGAAGCGGGCCGCGGCAAGGCCGGCGCGGTCGGAGCCGGCGCCGGACGCGAGACGGCTCGTGCCGCCGCCGCAGGCGCCAGGGACGGCAGGAGCGCGCAGGGTCAGGCCTCCCCGCCGGCGATGGCCGGCCGGACCGATGCGGCAGCCGCATCGGCGGGTGGAGCGAACCCGGCCAGCGCCGCAGCACCGGCCACCTCCGGAGCACCAGCCACCTCCGCGGCCCAGGCCACCTCCGCAGCCCAGGCCGGCCGGTCGCCGGAGCCGGCCCGCGCCGACGGAACCGCCACGCGAACCGCGCGGGCGTCCGGCGATACCGGCACCCGCCCGGTCCGCGGCCCGGTGGTGTCGCGGATGGTCACGATCGCGATCGACCCGGGCCATGGCGGCGAGGATCCGGGCGCGATCGGCAAGCGCGGCACCCGCGAGAAGGACGTGGTGCTGGCGGTCGCCCAGCGGCTGCGCGACCGGGTCAACAGCGAGCCGAACATGCGGGCCTTCCTGACCCGCGACGCCGACTACTTCGTGCCGCTGTCGGTGCGGGTCAGCAAGGCGCGGCGGGTCGACGCCGACCTCTTCATCTCGATCCATGCCGACGCCTGGGTGCGGCCCGATGCGCGCGGCGCCTCGGTGTTCGTGCTGTCCGAGCACGGCGCGACCAGCACCGCGGCGCGCTGGCTCGCGCAGCGCGAGAACCGCGCCGACCTGATCGGCGGCATCGGGCTGGGGCGCCGCAACCGCGAGGTGGCCAAGCTGCTGCTCGACATGTCGACCACCGCCCAGATCAACGACAGCTCGCGGCTGGGCCGCATCGTGCTGGCCGAGCTGGGCGGCCTGGGTGCGCTGCACAAGCGCGACATCGAGCAGGCCGGCTTCGCGGTGCTGAAGGCGCCCGACATCCCGTCGATCCTGGTCGAGACCGCGTTCATCAGCAATCCGCAGGAAGAGGCGCGGCTGGCCAGCACCCGCCACCAGCAGGCGATCGCCGAGGCGATCTTCAAGGGCGTGCGCGGCTATTTCGTCCGGCACCCGGTGGGGCCGAAGGCTCGGAGTACTTGACCGCCGAAGCGCTTCGGAAGTCCTATGCCGGAGGAAAGGTGACGCGCACGCGCAGCCCGCGGGCGCCGGGCGGATCGGTGATCTGCACCTGCCCGCCGTACAGCGCGGCGATCTCGCGGACGATCGCCAGCCCCAGGCCGCTGCCGCCGGCCGCGCTGCCGGGCACCCGGTAGAACCGCTCGAACACCTTCTGCCGCTCCGACGGCGGCACGCCGGGCCCGTCGTCCTCGACCTCCAGGAACGGCCGCCCGTCGTGCATGCCGCAGCGCACGGTGATACGGCCGCCGGCGGGGGCGTAGCGGATCGCGTTGTCGATCAGGTTGGCCAGCAGCTCGCGCAGCTCCCACGGCACCGCGCGGATCTCGGCCGGATCGGTCTCGGCGCCCAGGTCCTGCCGCTTGGTCAGCGCCGCATCCAGATGCCCCGACACCACGTCGTCGACCAGCTCGGGCAGCGACAGCCGCTGGCGGCTCGCCGAATCGTGGCTCGGCCGGTCGGAGCGGGCCAGGGTCAGCAACTGGTTCGCCAGGTGGGTCAGCCGATTGGTGGCCTGCTGCACCCGGTCCAGCCGCTCGGTCAGCGCCGGCGAGATCGGCTGCGTGCGGGCCTCGTTGACCACCAGGTCGAGCTGGCCCTTCAGCCCCGCCAGCGGCGTGCGCAACTGATGGGCGGCGTTCTCGATGAAGCGGCGCTGCGCGTCCTGGGTTTCGCCGATCTGCGCGAACAGCCGGTTCAGCGCCCGCACCAGCGGCCGCGCCTCGCCGGGCACCTCGACGTGCGGCAGCGCGCGCAGATCGTCGCCGCTGCGCGCCTGCACCTGCGCGGCCAGCCGGTCGAGCGGACGCATCGCGACACCGACCACCAGCCAGACGACGGTCAAGGTCAGCACCAGCACCAGCGAGTCGGTGGTCATCCGCGACAGCAGGATCTGCCGGCGGGCGTCCTGCCGCTTCAGCGTCGTCTCGGCGACGATGATGTTGCACCAGCCCTGCTTGGTGCTGATCGGCTGCGAGAACACCCGCACCGGCTTGCCGTGGACGGTTTCGTCGTAGAACGCGCGATCGGTGCGGCCGGGATGGAACGGGATCGCCGGATCACCGCCCAGGGTGCGCCCTTCGGGATCGATGACCCGGAAGCTGACGGTGTCGCGCTCATCGGTCTGCAGCAGCCGCAGGGTACGGTCGGGCAGCTCGAACTTCAGCTCGGGGCCGTCGACGTTCAGGTAGGCGATCAACCCGACGGCGGCGTCGCTCAGCGTCTGGTCATAGGCGCGCAGCACCGGCCGCAGGCTGGAACGGTAGTCGCTGATCGAACCGATCAGCAGCAGGATCGACAGCAGCGACGACAGCCACACCAGCAGCCGGACGCGGACGCTGGTGGTCTGCCGGGACCGGAACCAGCCCGCGCCGGAGCCGGCAAGCGCTCCGGGCGAGGCGTCGGCGGCGCCGTGTGGCCGGGCCACGTCGCGCGCCGTGGCCTGCGGCATCACTCGACCGGTTCCTCGATCCGGTAGCCCACGCCGCGCACCGTGCGGATGCGCACGCCGGTGGGTTCGAGCTTGGTGCGCAGCCGCGACACATAGACCTCGATCGCATTGGGGGCGAGATTGTCGTCCCAGCCGCTGATCGCCTGCAGCATCTTGTCCTTGCCGACGACGGTGTTGGCGTGCAGCACCAGATAGTCGAGGATCGACCACTCGCGCGGGGTCAGCTCGAGGATCTGGCCGGCGCTGCGCAGCACGCGATTGCTGGCATCGATCTCCAGCGGGCCGAAGCGGATGATCTCGGACGCTTTGGAGCCGGTGCGGCGGATCAGCGCCCGGCAGCGGGCGACCAGCTCGCGCAGCTCGAACGGCTTGATCATGTAGTCGTCGGCGCCGAGATTCAGGCCGTCGACCCGGTCGTCCAGCCCGTCGCGGGCCGTCAGGATCAGCACCGGCCGGTGCATGCCGTCGGTCTCGCGGCCGCGCAGCCGGCGCAGCCAGTCCAGGCCGCTTGCGCCGGGCAGGCCGATGTCGAGCACGATCAGGTCGAAATGCTCGGTGCGCAGCGCGGTGTCGCCCTGCTCGGCGCTTTCGACGCGATCGACCGCAAAGCCATTGCCCCGCAGTCCGCCGAGAACCGCGTCGGCCACCAGGGAATCGTCTTCGACAAGCAGCACACGCATCGACTGGGATGGTACCGCCTGGACAAGGGGGTTGGCGAACCCGCCTGGGCCCGGCTCCTGGGCAACCGTGGGAGTGGCCATGATTTGCGGCTCGCGGGCCGCGATGCGGCCGGGGAACGGTTGCTGCTGGGCCGCGCCGGCAGAGACGAAATTCGACAGGGGCGGCCGAAGCCGTCGATGCCGGCGCGGTCAGCAAGCAACCGGTGAAATCCTGGGCCCGGGACGCCGCCGCGAAGGACGCTGCAGCGTTCGGGACAGACGCAGAATAGAACCGGGTGCCTGTCGTTTCCCTGACAGGAAGGCCGCTCTTATACCCTGCCGCCGGCAGGGAAAATCAGGCGTTGGGCGTCTGCGGCTGGCGCACGCGGCGGGCGCGCCGCAGGAGCTGGCGGCACACCTCGAACACCGCCGGCAGCCCCGGGATCACGATCATCGCCAGGGTGACCAGCGAGAAGTGCTCCTTGACCCACGGCAGGTTGCCGATCAGGTAGCCGAGCGTCGTCAGCCCGCCGACCCAGATGATGCCGCCGACGATGTCCCAGGCGAGGAAGCGCGAATAGGTCATCGCGCCGACGCCGGCGACGAACGGCGAGAATGTGCGGACGAACGGCATGAACCGCGCGATGATGATCGTCAGCGGCCCGTACTTCTCGTAGAACGCATGAGTGCGATCGAAGGCCGCGCGATTGAAGAACTTCGAGTTCTCCCACTGGAACACCTTGGGCCCGAGCTTGCGGCCGATCCAGTAGTTGGTGTTGTCGCCGATCACCGCGGCGGCGAACAGCAGGATCAGCAGCAGCGGCAGGTCGAGCGCGCCGATGCCGGCCAGCGTGCCGGCCACGAACAGCAGCGAATCACCGGGCAGGAACGGCATCACGACCACGCCGGTCTCGACGAACACGATCAGGAACAGCAGCCCGTAGACCAGCGGCCCGTAGGTGTCGACGACCGCCGCGAGGTGCTTGTCGAGATGCAGGAAGATGTCGATCAGTTGCGAGAAATCCATGTGGCAAGGCGCTCCGTGTTCGGGTCCGATCGGCGCTGGCGATGATACAGGGCGTCATATAATCCGACGGTGATTTTGTCCTCGCGCCGCCCCATCCAGCCGCTGCCGGATACGCTGATCAGCCAGATCGCGGCCGGCGAAGTGGTCGAGCGCCCGGCCTCGGTGGTCAAGGAACTGGTCGAGAACGCGATCGATGCCGGCGCCACCCGTATCGAGCTGCGGGTCGAGGATGGCGGCAGCAAGCGCATCGTCGTCGGCGACGACGGCGTGGGCATCCCCGCCGACGAGCTGCCGCTGGCGGTGCTGCGGCATGCCACCAGCAAGATCACCAGCCTGACCGAGCTCGAGGCGGTCGCCACGCTCGGGTTCCGTGGCGAGGCGCTGGCCTCGATCGCATCGGTGTCGCGGCTGCGGATCACCAGCCGCACCGCCGGCGCCGCAGCGGCCATGCAGTTCGACGTCTCCACCGGCCTGTCCTCGCCGGCCGCCGGCGCGGTCGGCACCAGCGTCGAGGTGCTCGATCTGTACGGCAACACGCCGGCCCGGCGCAAGTTCCTGAAGTCGGTCGCCAGCGAGGCCACGTACTGCCTGGAAGCATTCCGGCGGGTCGCGATCGCCCATCCGGGCATCGCGTTCCACGCGATGGTCGACGGCAAGCGTGACCGCAGCTTCGGCGGCGGCAATTGGCAGGCGCGTGCGCTCGAGGGGCTGGGCGAGGAATACGAGCAGGCGCACCGCGTGATCGACCGCGAGGCCGGGCCGCTCAGGATCTTCGGCCTGCTGGGCCAGCCGACGCTCGCGCGCGGCCGCGCCGACCGGCAGTTCCTGTACGTCAACGGACGCTTCGTGCGCGACCGGATGCTGGCGCAGGCGATCAGGCAGGCGTACAGCGACGTGCTGCACGGCGACCGGCATCCGGCCTACGTGGTGTTCATCGACATCGAGCCGTCGCGGGTCGATGCCAACGTGCATCCGGCGAAGGTGGAGGTGCGGTTCCGCGAGCCGGCATCGGTGCGTTCGCTGCTGTTCCACGCGGTGCAGGACGCGCTGCGCACGACCGCCGGGCAGTACCGGCCGCCGGTGGCACGGCTGCCGCAGGGCGACGGCGCGGCAGTGCCCGCGGCCGCGCTGCAGACCTCGCTGTCGCTGGCCCAGCCGCGCCTGGCGGCATTCGATGCGCCGGCGATGCGAGCGGCGCATCTGGCGACGCAGCCCCCGCCCGGGGGATCGACGTTGGATTCGTCGGCATCGTTCGCGCAGGCCGTGGGGCGGGCCGTCGCCCACGAATACCTGGCCCGCGATGCCGGACACGCCATCGGTGATGCCGGGCGATCGACGCGCGATGCGGGGGCGGCGCCCTCGCCGTCCGGGCAGCGGCCTGTTGCTGCCGCCGCTGCCGGTGCCGCCGGTGCAGCGACCGCTGCGGCCACCGCCGCCGCGCTGGCGTTCTACGAGCCGACCGAGATCCGCACCCTGGCGCCGGCCGCGGCGGACATCCCGCCGCTCGGCTATGCGATCGCGCAGCTTCACGGCATCTACATCCTCGCGCAGAGCCGCGACGGCCTGATCATCGTCGACATGCATGCGGCGCACGAGCGGGTTGTCTACGAGCGGCTGAAGACGGCGCTCGATCGCGACGGCATGCCGATGCAGCCGCTGCTGATCCCGGCCACGTTCCGCGCCACGCCGATCGAGGTGCGCATCGTCGAGGAGGAAAGCCGCGCGCTGGCCGAGCTCGGGCTGGAGCTCACGGTGCAGTCGCCGACCTCGATCGCGGTGCGCGCGGTGCCGGCGGCGCTGGCGCGCGGCGACGTGACGGCGCTGGCGCGCTCGGTGCTAGGCGAGTTCATCGACGAGGGCGCGAGCCGCCTGCTGACCGAGCGCCGCGACGAGCTGCTGGCGACGATGGCCTGCCACGGCGCGGTGCGTGCGCAGCGCCGGCTGACGCTCGAGGAGATGAACGCGCTGCTGCGCGAGATGGAGAGCACCGCCGGCGCCGACCAGTGCAATCACGGCCGCCCGACCTGGGTGCCGCTGCCGCTCGCCGAGCTCGACAAGTGGTTCGCCCGCGGCCGCTGAGCCGCCTGCAGCCGGACGATGCGAGGATCCCTCCCGGTGCCGAAGAACCCGTGAACGGCGCCGCCGTGCCCGGGCAGCGGAGCATCCGGGCGCCGGACGAGGCGCGACGCACCCCGGTACCGCTGCTGCTCGGGCCGACCGCGAGCGGCAAGAGTGCGGCGGCGCTCGAGGTCGCGCGGCATCTGCCGGTGGAGATCATCAGCGTCGACTCGGCGCAGGTGTACGTCGGCATGGACATCGGCACCGCGAAGCCTTCGCCGGCCGAACGCGCAGCGGTACCGCATCATCTGATCGACATCGTGTCGCCGGCCGATGCGTATTCGGCCGCGCGCTTCGTCGCCGATGCGAACCGGCTGATCGGCGACATCGGCGCGCGCGGCCGGCTGCCGCTGCTGGTCGGCGGCACGATGCTCTATGCCCATGCGCTGATGCGCGGCCTGCACGAGCTGCCGACGGCCGACCCGGCGGTGCGCGCGGCGCTGACCGACGAAGGCCGGCGGCTGGGCTGGCCGGCGATGCATGCGCGGCTCGCGGCGATCGATCCGGCCAGCGCCGCGCGGCTGGCGCCGAACGATGCGCAGCGGATCCAGCGGGCGATGGAGATCCATGCGCAGACCGGCCGCACGATGACCGACTGGCTGGCCGATGGCGACCGCCAGCGGCCGGACGGGCACGACTTCGTCGTCGTGAGCCTGGAACCCCCCGACCGCGGCTTGCTGCATCGGCTGATCGCCGAGCGGCTGGACCGGATGCTGGACGAAGGGCTGATCGACGAGGTCGCGGCGCTGCGGGCGCGCGGCGACCTCGACCCGGGCCTGCCGTCGATGCGCTGCGTCGGCTATCGGCAGACCTGGGAATACCTGGACGGGCGATACGATCGGGCGACCTTGCGCGAACGCGCGGTGGCCGCGACCCGCCAGCTCGCGAAACGGCAGCTCACCTGGCTGCGGGCGATCCCGGAACGGACCGTTGTCGAGGCGCTGCGGGCCGACAGCGCGGCGCGGGTCGTCGAGGCGCTGGCGGCTGCGTGGCCGGACGCGAACGATGGTGCGCGCTGAACGACGCCCAGGACCGGCACGGAACGGGCAGACGCGCACGAGGCGATGTGAACGGGCGGGCGCCGCTGCCGGCGGCGCCCTTTGCAGGCTTCAATCGAACGAGTGGAAGAACAGCAGATCGACCGCGCTCTCGCTGCCGGTCAGCGCCCGGATCGAGAAGCGGCGGGTGATGTCGTACTGGATCTTCAGCAGGTTCCATACGCCGCTCAGGCCCTGCTCGTAGCTGAGATACAGCCGGTCGCTCAAGCGCTTGCCGGCGGTGACGACGTTCTGCTGCGCGCCGCCCGACGCGGCGGCCTGCATCGCGGTGCTGCCGGGGATGGGCGGCAGGCCGCGCGAATTGTTGGTGCCCGGCAGCGCCGACTGCATGCCGGTCGCGGTCGACGTGCCGAGCCCGAATGAATCGAGGCCCAGCCGCTGAGAGAAGCCGGGGCCGCCGTCGTTGGTGCCGAACAGCGCCGCCGCAGCCGCCTGCAGCGCCGCCGTCTGCGAGCCGGTGCGTGCATCGTCCAGGCCGGTGCCCAGCACCAGCCACGACAGCTTCTCGGCGTCGGACAGTTCCGGATTCGATACCAGCCGCACCCGCGGCGCCTGCGCGGTGCCCGACAGCGCGACGCCGGCATCGACCGTCTGCGTGCGGCGCATCGCGACGATGTCGAGCAGCGGATTGTCCAGCGGCCCGTTGAAGATCAGCCGCCCGCGGGTGATGTCCAGCACCTGCCCGTAAGCGCGGTACTTGCCCTGGCGCACCGCGACCGTGCCGTTGGCGCGCGGCGAATCGGGCAGCTCGCCGGACAGCTTGATCTCGCCGCGCAGCTTCGCATCGACGCCGCTGCCGGACACCGTGAAGTTGTCGCCGAAATCCAGATCGAGGTCGGCGATGAACTTCACCGGCAGCGGCGCCGGCCGCGGCGCATCGCGCGACAGACTGTCGCCGCTGCCGGCCTGCGGCTTGCGCCGGTCGATCACCACCAGGTCGGCCGGCCGCGACGGCGTGTCGAGGTCCTTCAGCTCGATGACGCCTTCGTCGGCCTTCAGCGCGCCGCTCCAGCGAACGGTGTTGCCGGCCACGTCGATGATCGTGCCGCCGCTCAGCACCACCCGGTCGCCGGCCGAGATCTGCAGCGGCAGCCGCTCGGCGCGCAGCTCGAACCGGCCGCGGCCGAGATCGAGGCCCTTGGCGGAGGCCGCGCCCGCGCCTGTACTTGCGCCCGCGCCCGCACTTGCGCTCGCACCGGCACCGGCACCGGCACCGGCACCAGCACCCGCCGCCGCGCCGCTGCCACCGCCCACCCCCGCGCGCGGCAGTCCGAGTTCGCCGGTAAGCTCGATCGCGCCGCGATTGCTGACGAACCGCAGCGACTCCACGCGCAGCCGGTCGTCGTCGAAGCGCGCGTTCAGGCGCCCTTCGCCGAAGCGCCAGCCGAGCAGGTGCTGCTCGAAGCGCAGGCCGCTGCCGGTCAGCGCGCCGTTCAGCCGCGGCGCACGCAGCCGGCCGCCGACGGTGCCGTCGAAGCGCAGCGCGCCGTCGACCCGCCAGTCGTTGCCGATGAAGCCGCGCGCCCAGGCCAGCGACGGCAGCTCCAGCCGCAGCGAACCGTCGACGCCGCCCGATGCGAACGTGAGCTGGCCCTGGCTCTGCGCATCGAACAGCGTGCTGCGGGTGTCGAACGCGGCACTGCCGGTCAGATCGTCGACCGAGGTGCCGGCCAGCTCGAAGCGGCCGCGCAGCATGAGCCCGGTGGGCCGCACCAGCGCCGGATCGATCGACTCGGGTACCAGCCGCTGCAGCGACTGCACCAGCCGGTCGACCGCGATCGCGTCGAAGTCGCCGCGAGCGGTGAAGCGCTCGTCGGCGAAGGCGGCATCGGCCAACGTGAGCCGCCCCTGCGCGAGCGCGAATTCGGCACGTTCGAGCGACACCGCGCCGGGCCGCACCAGCAGCTCGGCCGGCTGGCGCAGCGACAACTGCAGCGGACCGGCCACCTCCAGCGCCGCGATCCGCGCCGCCCAGCTCCACGGCTGATCGGGCGGCGCCTCGTAGCGGCCGTTGCCGACCACCGTCAGCCGCTGACCGGCCGCAGCCACCGTCGCGCGCAACTGGTGGGCGGCGGCGGTGCCGTCGACGTTCGCGTTCAGCGACTCCAGCACCTGCGTGCCGAGCTGCATCCCCTCGGCATTGGCCTGCAGCATCACGCGCCCGCCGGCCGAATCGGGATCGGTCAGCTCGAACGAGGCGCGCAGCGAACCGGCACGGTAGACATCGGATTCGGCGCGCCAGCCGATGCCGCTGCCGCGCACCTGACCGCGCAGCGCCGGCGCCGCGAAGGTGCCGCGCACGTCGCCGCTGGCGGCGAGCTGGCCCTGCAGCCGAGGATCCAGCTCGGCCATCGACTGCGACTGCACCCGGTAGTCGAGCTGATCGCCGGCCGCGCCCAGTGCGCCGCGCACCTCGATCCGCGTGCCGGCGTACTGCAGCCGCACGTCGACATCGCGCACCCGCGCGACCGGCGAATCCGGCCGGCCTGCCTGACCTTGCGCTTGACCTTGCGCTTGACCTTGCGCTTGACCTTGCGGCGCCTGACCTTGCGCCGCTTGGCCCTGCACGCCGGGACTCTGAGCGCCCTGACCTTGCGCCCCCTGGCCCTGTGCCGCCGGACCGCGCGCCGCCGGACCCTGCGCGGTCTGGCCGGACTGCGCCGGCGGGCCCAGGATCTCGGCCCGCAGGCTGCCGGCGAGCGGCCGGCCGTTCAACCGGCTGTCGACGAGCGTCATCGAGGCGCGCAGATCGAGCTCTGGCGCCACCTCGCCGTTGGCCTGCCACTGGCCGTTCAGCACGCCCCGCCAGGTGTGCCCGCCCGGCACCGACGGCAAGGTGATCCAGCGCTCGGTCGCGAAGCGCTGGGCGCTGCCCTTCAGATCGATGCGCGTGCCGCGCGCGAAGTCGACGCTGCCGGCCACCCGCAGCGCGCCGTCGCGGGCGCGCAGCTCGCCGCGCTCGATCGCCAGCAGGTTGCCGTTGAGGTTGAACAGCCCGCTGATGCCCAGGCCGCCGGACAGCAGCTCGCCGGCATCGCGCAGGTCGACCGCGACGCCCTTGGCGTCCAGCCGCAGATCGCCCGACAGCGCGGTGCGCACCAGCGCGCCGTACAGGCTCGCCGCATTCAACTGCGCGACCTGCAAGCGCAGGTCCAGCCGCGACAACGGCGAGGCGGCCGCGCCTGGCGGGCCGTGCTCCGATACGTCGATGGTGCCCTGCCCGCGCACCGTCGCGCCATCGGCCAGCGCCACCGTCAATCCGCTCAGCCGCAGCCGTTCGCCTTCGAGCGCGAACGAGGTCTCGGCCGACTCCACCGGCACCCGCGACGCATCGAGCTTGCCGGGAGTCTCGTTGCTGACCGACACCCGGCCGGTGAGCTGCGGACCGGGCCCGTCGGCCAGCCGCGGCGTGACCGAGCCCTTGATGTGCAGCCGCGCCTCGGGCGCCTTGTCGGCGAAGCGCTGCAGCTCCAGCGGTGCGATCTCGACATCGATCGTGCCGACCGGCTCGGCGAGCAGCGGACGGACGATGCCGCCGAACCGCACCTGCGCATCGCGCAGGTTCGCATCGCCCTGCCAGGCGATCGCCTCCAGCGGCCCGTTGATCATCACGGTGGCCGGCACCGGATCGCCCCAGCCTTCGATCCGTGCGACCACCCGCGTGTCCAGCGCCAGATCGAAGGGCTTCGCATCGGCGAGCTGGCCGCTCGCCTCCAGCGTGCCCCACTGGCTGGTCAGCGCCAGCCGCTGCAGCGCATAGCGCTGGTCGCGATAGCGCAGCGCCAGCCGGATGCCCTTCAGCTCGAGCGGCGCGGCGGCCGGCCGGCCCGGGCGCGGCCGTTCGGCCACCGTCAGCACGTTGACCGACAGATCGTCGAGCCGCAGATTGAACGGCAGCGCCAGGCTGTCGGGCAGGGCCGGCGGATCGTCGGACGGCACGGTCTCGACCTGCACCTCGCGCGCCCGCGCCGACTCGATCGCCAGCTCGCGTTCGAGCAGCGGCGCCAGCAGCCAGCGCAGCTCGGCGCTGCGCAGCTCGACCCGCAGCCCGTCGGGCTGCTGCCAGACCAGCCGTTCGATCGTCGCGCCGCTGTACAGCGAACCGTCGAGCCCCTCGATCGCCAGCGCGCCGCCGCTCGCCTGCACCGCCCGCTGCACCAGCCAGCGCAGCGCCGGGGCGCTGCCCGCCAGCCAGGCGAGCGCGCCCACCACCAGCAGCAGCCCGAGAAGCAGCCCGAGCAGCCAGCGCCAGGTTCTGGACAACGTGGCCATCAGAATGCGTAGCCGACCGAGAAGTGCAGCCGGAAGCGCCGGTCGGCCTGCCCGTAGGCGAGGTCGACGTTGACCGGCCCGACCGGCGTGCGCACCCGCGCGCCGATGCCGTAGCCCTTGACCGCCTGGTAGTCGGCGAACCGGTCGGCGGCATTGCCGATGTCGATGAAGCCGGCGAGCCACCAGTTGTCGGCCACCGGATGCTGATACTCGGCGGTGGCGATCGCCAGCACCCGCCCGCCGACCACCGCGTCGCCGATCCGCACGCCCAGCGACTGGAACGCGTAGCCGCGCAGCGACTGCGCGCCGCCGGCGCGGAACAGGTTCTCCGACGGGATGTTCTCGCGCGCGTCGGACGCGACGTAGCCGAGCTCCAGGGTGCCGACGAACTGCCCGGCCTTCGACGGCGTCTCGCGGTTCATCGGAATGAACAGCGTGCCCTTGCTGTAGACCCGCGCGAACGAGCGATCGGTCAGCAGCCCCTTGACCGCGCCCGAAAGCTGCGTGGTGATCGCATAGCCGTCGCGCGGATCGACCCGCGAGTCGAGCACCCGGTAGGTCCACGAGTAGATCGGCGTCAGCGCGCGGCGGCTGTCGCGGATCAGGCCGCCCTGACCGTCGTCGATCGCCTCGCTCTCGACCTGGTACTGCAGCGACGCGAACGACTCGACCCGCTCGCGCCGCCGGCCCTGGCCGAAGAACACCGTGGACTTGCGGTTGCGCACGTTCTGCACGTCCAGCGATTCGAAGCGCATGCCGGCGGCGAAGAAGTGGCCGCTGGCGGTGGTCGGCGTGGTCACGGTGCCGTACGCGCGCTGGCGGAACTGCTCGAGGATCACGCCCGAATCGAGCTGCCAGCCGCGATCGAACAGGTTGCGATGCTGGTAGCCGGCCTGCGTGCGCGCGCCCTGGTCGGTGCTGTAGCCCACGCCGAACACCGACCGCTGGGTGCGCCGCTCGATCAGGTCGACGATCATCGGCACCCGCACCAGCGACGGATCGGACTGATAGGCGGCCTCGTCGGCATAGACGTAGGCCGAGCTGAAGTAGCCGGCGTCGCGCAGCCGCGCCTGGAACTGCTGCACCTTGTCGAAGCTGTAGGGGTCGCCGATGTCATACGGTTTGAGCGCCTCGACGATCTCCGGCGCGTAGCGCGACAGACCGTTGATGCGCAGATCGCCGAAAGCAAGCCGCGTGCCGCTGTCGACCTGCACGCGCAGCGCCACCGTGGTCGCGGCGGCATCGACGGTGGCCTGCGAATCGCTGATGCGGGCACGCAGGAAGCCTTGCTGGCGCAGCGCATCGAGCAGGTTGCGCTTGCCGAGCTCCCAGCGCTCGGTGTTGAAGAACTCGCCCTCCGGAAGCTGCCACATCAGCTTCATGCGACGCACCAGCTCCGGATCGTCGGCGGCCGGCCCGATGATGGCCAGCTCGACCCGGTTGATCGTCGTGCGCGGGCCGCCGTGCACCTTCACGCGCACCGCCTTGGGATCGCCGCTGATGTCGATCGTGCTGTCGAAATATCCGCGCGACTGCATGATCGTCTCGACCTCCTCGCGCAGCCGCGAGTACAGCGCCTCGAACTGCTCGGGGTCGTATTCGCGGCGATGGCGCCAGCGGCCGATCAGCGTGCGGGTCTCGATCAGCTCGCGGACGTCGTCGGGCGCCTCGATGTCGAACGCATAGTGGGCGACCTGCGCGGCCGGCTTGTCGGACGCATCGTCGCCCTGGCCGTCCTTCTGCGCTTCCCCGTCCTGGCGCGCCTCGCCGTCCTTGCGCCCTTCCTTTCGTGTGCCGGCCCGTCCGGACCGCTGCCCCTCACCGCTCGGCGCGGACTCGCGCACGGTGGCGCCCCGCTCGGCCCCGACCTCGGGTTCCTCGAACCGCGACGGCTGTGCACCGGCCGTCGCCGCGACCAGCAGCAGCGACAGCAGCAGTGCACCGCCGCGCACCCGCACGATCACCGGCTGATGCCCGTCAGCGCACCACCGTGGCCGCGGCACCGGCAGGCCGCTCGACGATCTCGCCGATCCGCCACACGCGTTCGCCGGCCGCGCTCAGCAGCTCGGATGCCTGCGCCGCATGGGCGGCGTCCACCACCAGCACCATGCCGATGCCGCAATTGAACACCCGGTGCATCTCCTCGTCGGCCACCGGGCCGTGACGGGCGAGCCATTGGAACAGCGGCGGCATCGGCCAGGCGTCGCGCGCCAGCACCGCCTGCACGCCGTCGGGCAGCACCCGCGGCACGTTGTCGAGCAGGCCGCCGCCGGTGATGTGCGCGAGCCCCTTGACCGGCAGCTCGCGCATCAGCGCCAGCAGCGGCCGCACGTAGATCCGCGTGGGCGCCATCACCACGTCGGCGAACGGCCGGCCGTGGAAGTCGGCCTGCATCGCCGGCGACTGCAGCGATCCGTGCGCCCGTTCGATGATCCGGCGGATCAGCGAATAGCCGTTGGAATGCGCGCCGCTGGAGGCCAGCCCCAGCACCTGGTCGCCGGGGCGGATGCCGCGGCCGTTGATCACCGCCGACTTCTCGACGACGCCGACCGCGAAGCCCGCCAGGTCGTATTCGCCGTCCGGATACATGCCGGGCATCTCGGCGGTCTCGCCGCCGATCAGCGCGCAGTTCGCCTGCTCGCAGCCGCTGGCGATGCCGCCGATCACGGCGGCCGCGGTGTCGACGTGCAGCTTGCCGCAGGCGAAGTAGTCGAGGAAGAACAGCGGCTCGGCGCCCTGCACCAGGATGTCGTTGACGCTCATCGCGACCAGGTCGATGCCGACGGTGTCGTGACGGTTCAGCGCGAACGCCAGCTTGAGCTTGGTGCCGACCCCGTCAGTGCCTGACACCAGCACCGGCTCGCGATAGCGCTTGGGCACCTCGAACAGCGCGCCGAAGCCGCCGATGCCGGCCAGCACGCCGTCGCGCAAGGTGCGCCGCGCCAGCGGCTTGATCCGTTCGACCAGCGCGTCGCCGGCATCGATGTCGACACCGGCGTCCTTGTACGAAAGCGGGGAGGACGAATGCGGGGAGGATTAATTCATCGGTGCTGGCCGTGTGATGGAACAACCCGGGCCGATACAATCCGGGATCCGAATTGTAGTCGGTTCGAACGTCCCGATGCCCTTGACCCCCCGTCAGCTCCAGACGCTGCTGTGGACCGGAGTCGCCGCGCTGCTCGTCTGGGCGATGCTGGCGCTCGGCCCGGTGCTGGCCCCGTTCGCCGCCGCGGCGATCCTGGCCTACGTGCTGGAGCCCACGGTGCGCTGGGGCACCCGGCGCCGGCTGCCGCGCGCGCTGTCGGTGACCGCGACGATGCTGCTGGCGCTGCTGCTGTTCCTCGCGGTGCTGCTGATCGTCGTGCCGATCGTGCAGAAGGAGTCGGTGCAGTTGCGCACCCAGTTGCCGGCGCTGATCGCCACCCTGACCGGCAAGCTGGTGCCGTGGCTGCGCGAGACGCTGGGCGTGGAGCTCGACCTGAACCCCGCGTCGCTGCGCGCCTGGCTGGCCGAGAACCTGAGCGCCAGCGGCGACGAGCTGGCCGCGACCGCCTACAACTGGCTCAAGTCGGGCTCCAGCGCCGCGCTGCAGGTGCTGGGCCTGGTGTTCCTGGTGCCGGTGGTCGCGTTCTACCTGCTGCTCGACTGGGACGAGCTGATCGCCCGCGGCCGCGAGCTGGTGCCGCCGCGCTGGGCGCCGCAGGTGACCGGCTTCCTGGCGGAGACCGACGGGCTGCTCGGCCAGTATCTGCGCGGCCAGGCGCTGGTGATGCTGGCGGCGGCCGGCTACTACGCGCTGGCGCTGCTGATCGCCCGCTTCGAGCTGTGGCTGCCGATCGGCGTGCTGACCGGCCTGCTGATCGCGATCCCCTACCTGGGCTTCGCCACCGGCCTGCTGTTCGCGCTGGTGGCGGCGATGCTGCAGTTCGGGCCGCTGAAGGGCGCGCTGCTGGTGGCGGTGGTCTATGGCGTGGGCCAGGTCGTCGAGAGCGTGGTGCTGACGCCCAGGCTGGTCGGCGAACGGATCGGGCTGCATCCGCTGGCGGTGATCCTGGCGCTGCTGGTGTTCGGCTCGCTGTTCGGTTTCGTCGGCGTGCTGCTGGCGCTGCCGCTGGCGGCGGTGCTGGCGGTGGCGCTGCGCCATCTGCGCACCGCCTGGCTGCAGAGCCCGGTGTTCGGCCGGCCGGCGCCCTGATGGCACAGCTTCCGCTGGCGCTGCCCGCCGATCCGCCGCCCGCCTTCGCGAACTTCGTCAGCGGCCGCAATGCCGAGGTGGTCGCCGCGCTGCGGGCGCTGGCCGGCGGCGCGCGCGAGCAGCGGGCGATCTACCTGTGGGGGCTGCCGGGCGCCGGCAAGACCCATCTGCTGCGGGCGCTGCACGAGGGCGCCGGCCCGATGCGCGCGCGGCTGCTGGGGCAGGATTCGCCGGTCGCCGACTTCATGCTGCCAGGCGCAGGCCCGCCCGACCTGCTGCTGATCGACGATTGCGACCGCCTCGACGCCGAACGGCAGCAGGCGCTGTTCGGCCTGCTGAACCGGGTGCGCGAGCGGCCGCCGGCGGCCAGCGTCGTCGCCGGCAGCGGCGCGCCGCGCACGCTGGCGCTGCGCGAGGACCTGAAGAGCCGGCTCGCCTGGGGCCTGGTGTTCGAGGTGTCGCCGCTGTCGGACGACGAGAAGGCGCAGGCGCTGGCCCGCCAGGCCGACGAGCGCGGCGTGGGGCTGGCCGCCGACGTGATCCCGTGGCTGCTGGCGCACACCTCGCGCGACATGCGCTCGCTGTCGGCGCTGCTGGCGGCGCTGGACAGCCATGCGATCGCCCGCCGCCGGCGCGCGATCACGCTGCCGCTGGTGCGCGAGGTGCTGGCCGGCCCCGCCGCGGCGGGCGCGGCCGCAGCCGATCTGCCACGCACGGGCGGCCCCGCCCCCGGCGATGGCGGCCCCGCCCCGCGCGATGGCGACCCCATCCGCGGCGACGGCGGCCCCGCCCGCGACGACGCCCGATTTGGCCCAGGCCGCCCGGGTGGCTAGAATCCGCCCGACACCATGCAGCTTGCCCTCTTCGACCTCGACAACACCCTGCTTCCGATCGACAGCGATCATCAGTGGGGCGAGTTCCTCGTGCGGCTCGGCGTGGTGGACGGCGACCACTACCGCCGGCGCAACGACGAGTTCTACCGGCAGTACCAGGACGGCACGCTCGACATGCTCGAGTACCTGGCGTTCCAGCTCGCGCCGCTGGCCACCCGTTCGCCCGAGGAGCTGGCCGACTGGCACCGGCGGTTCATGCGCGAGGTCATCGAACCGGCGATGCGGCCGTCGGCCCGCGCGCTGGTCGAGCGCCATCTGCGGCAGGGCGACCTGTGCGCGGTGGTCACCGCGACCAACGAGTTCGTCACCGCGCCGATCGCCTGCGCGTTCGGCATCGATGCGCTGATCGCCACCGGCCTGGAGTCCATCGACGGCCGGCTGACCGGACGGCCGCGCGGCACGCCGTGCTTCCGCGAGGGCAAGATCGAGAACACCGAACGCTGGCTGGGGTCGCTCGGCCACCGCTGGCACGACTTCGAACGGTCCTGGTTCTACAGCGATTCGGCCAACGACCTGCCGCTGCTCGCGCGGGTCAGCGATCCGGTGGCGACCAACCCCGACCAGCGGCTGGCCGCCCATGCGCGCGAGCAGGGCTGGCCGATCCTGCAGCTCTTCGCATGATCCGCCGATGATCCGCCGCCTCATCGACCGGCTGCTGCGGCGCAGGCCGCGCGAGAAAGCCTCTGCCGCGGCTTCGGCCGCCGCGCGTCCGCAGCTCGTCACCTGGCGCGCATCCGAGCACGGTCTGCGCCGCGAGGACCTGCCCTCGTATGCGCTGAAGACCTGCGAGGTGCTGCAGCAGGGGGGCTTTCGCGCGTTCATCGTCGGCGGCGGCGTGCGCGACACCATCCTCGGCCTGCGGCCCAAGGACTTCGACGTCGCGACCAGCGCCACCCCCGAGCAGGTCACCAAGCTGTTCCGCCGCGCGCGACTGATCGGCCGGCGTTTCCAGATCGTGCACGTGATGTACGGCCGCGACATGGTCGAGGTGTCGACGTTCCGCGCACTGCAGGTCGACGCCGAGACCGACGCGCACGGCCGGGTGCTGCGCGACAACGTCTGGGGCACGCTCGAGGAGGATGCGGCACGCCGCGACTTCACGATCAACGCGCTCTACTACGATCCGATCGCCGACACCCTGCTCGACTTCCACGGCGGCGTGCGCGACCTCGAGTCGCGGGTCATCCGGATGATCGGCGATCCGACCACCCGCTACCGGGAGGACCCGGTGCGGATGCTGCGCTCGGCCCGCTTCGCGGCGAAGCTGGAGTTCACGATCGAGGAAGGCACGCGCGCGCCGATCCGCGAGCTGGCGCCGCTGATCCACAACGTGCCGCCGGCGCGGCTGTTCGACGAGATGCTGAAGCTGCTGCAGTCGGGCCATGCGCTGAACAGCCTGCACCAGCTCCGCGCCGAGGGGCTGCATCACGGCCTGCTGCCGCTGCTCGACGTCATCGTCGAGCAGCCGGACGGCGAACGCTTCATCCAGATCGCGCTGACCCGCACCGACGAGCGGGTCGCCCGCGGGCTGTCGATCTCGCCGGGTTTCCTGTTCGCCACGCTGCTGTGGCAGCAGGTGCGGCTGCGCTGGCAGGCCCGGCTGGCCGGCGGCGAGCACATGATCCCGGCGCTGATGGACTCGATCGACTCGGTGGTCGACGAGCAGTGCGAGAAACTGGCGATCCAGAAGCGCATCGTCCCCGACATGCGCGAGATCTGGTCGCTGCAGCCGCGCTTCGACCGCCGCAACGGCCGCACCGCGATCCGGCTGCTCGAGCACATGCGCTTTCGCGCCGGCTACGACTTCCTGATGCTGCGGGTCGAGGCCGGCGAGGCGCCGGCCGAGCTGGGCGACTGGTGGACCCGCTTCGTCGAGGGCGACCACGACGAACGCGAGACGCTGATGTCGCAGCTCACCGCGCCGTCCGGCGCGGCCCGGCGGCGCCGGCGCAGGAAGCCTTCGGGCGGGAGCGGCACCGGCGCCGAAGGCGCTGACGATGGCGGCAGCGCACCGCAGGATGCCGGCGGTTCGCAGGATCGTGACACCGACCGGCCCCGCAGCGGCGGGCCGCCGGCCGGGGTCGAGCCGCGCGGGGACGAACCGCGCGGTACGGGTGGATCGCGACGCACCGGCAGATCCCGATCGCGGGGCAACGGCGGCGGGGGCGGTTCGCAGGATGCCGGCGACCCCCAGGCCTCCCCCGGACCGCCCGGTGCCGGCAGCGCGTACTGAGGCGGCCGGCGCCGCCCGGCCGACGGCCTGGATCGGCCTGGGCGCCAACCTCGGCGATCCGGCGGCCACGGTCAGCGCGGCGGTCCGCGAGCTGGCGGCGCTGCCGGATACGCGGCTCCTGGCAGTGTCGTCGCTGTACCGCAGCGCGCCGGTCGATGCCGGCGGGCCCGACTTCGTCAACGCGGTGGCGAAGATGGCCACCGCCGCCCCACCGCATGCGCTGCTCGCGCAGCTCCAGGCGATCGAGCTGCGCCACGGCCGCGAACGCCCCTACCGCAATGCGCCGCGGTCGCTGGATCTCGATCTGCTGCTGTACGACGGCGTCACGCTGGCCGATCCGGCGCTGACATTGCCGCATCCGCGGATGCACGAGCGCGCGTTCGTGCTGGCGCCGCTCGCCGAGCTGGCGCCGCGGCTGCGCATCGGTGGGCACGGCGAGGCGGCGGCGCTGCTGGCCGCCTGTGTCGGCCAGCGCGTCGAGCGGATCGCGCCGCCGCCGATGATCGCGCCGGCCGGAGGCCATTGATGCGCCAGGACGCGCCCACCGGACATCACCGCTGCAGCAGGGCTTGTCCTTGCCCCGCGGGCAGGCGCCTGGCATGAACACCACCTGGTCCGTCGCGATGCAGACGATCGGTCTGCTGATCGCATCGAACGTGTTCATGACGATCGCCTGGTACGGCCATCTGAAGAACCTGGCCAGCAAGCCGTGGTGGATCGCCGCGCTGGTGAGCTGGGTCATCGCGCTGGCCGAATACCTGCTGCAGGTGCCGGCCAACCGCATCGGCTACGGCCAGTTCTCGCTCGCGCAATTGAAGATCATCCAGGAGGTGATTACGCTGTCGGTCTTCGTGCCGTTCGCGGTGCTCTACATGAACCAGCCGCTGAAACTCGACTACCTGTGGGCCGCGCTATGCATGCTGGGCGCGGTCTACTTCATCTTCCGATCGTGACCACCACCGTCTCACCGTACGGCGCATCGCCGTTCGAGCGCTACCGCCACATCGTCGTCGAAGGCCCGATCGGCGTCGGCAAGACCTCGCTCGCCCGCCGGCTGGCCGACCGTTTCCATGCGCAGCCGGTGTTCGAGGATGCCGGCGCCAATCCGTTCCTCGCGCGCTTCTACCAGGACGGCCGCCGCTATGCGCTGCCCACGCAGCTCTTCTTCCTGTTCCAGCGGGTCAACCAGTTGCGCGACCTGTCGCAGCGCGACCTGTTCTCGCAATCGGTGATCGGCGACTTCCTGCTCGACAAGGATCCGCTGTTCGCGCGGCTGACATTGGACGACGACGAGCTGGCGCTGTATCAGCAGATCTTCGACAACCTGCGGCCGCAGGCACCGACTCCCGACCTGGTGATCTACCTGCAGGCGAACCCCGACACGCTGGTGGAGCGGGTCAAGCGGCGCGGCATCGACATCGAGGCCGACATCAGCGAGCACTATCTGCGCGCGCTGGCCGACTCGTACAGCCGCTACTTCTATCACTACGACGCGGCGCCGCTGCTGATCGTCAACACCGAGCACCTGAATCCGGTCGACCGCGAAGAGGACTTCCAGCTCCTGGTCAAGCAGCTCGCGTCGCTGCGCGGACGCAGGAGCTTCTTCAGCCGCGGCTGACGGCGCCGCATGACCGGCCCGCGGCCCTGCGCGGACCGGGCCCGTGCGTGATCGGACTCGCGCCGTTCAGGCCAGCGCCGCGGCCGGCCGTTCGCTGGCGTAGCCCATCGGGTTCATGCTCTGCCAGCGCCAGGCATCGGCGCACATCTGCTCGATGCCGCGCTGCGCCTGCCAGCCCAGCAGCTCGCGCGCGAGCGCCGGATCGGCATAGCACTCGGCGATGTCGCCGGGGCGGCGGGCGACGATCTGATAGGCCACCGGACGGCCGCAGGCCTTCTCGAACGCCCGCACCATCTCCAGCACCGAATAGCCGCGACCGGTGCCCAGGTTGACGGTGAATGCGCCCGGATGCGCGGCCAGCCGATCGAGGGCCGCCAGATGGCCGCGCGCCAGGTCGACCACGTGGATGTAGTCGCGCACGCCGGTGCCGTCCGGCGTCGGATAGTCGCCGCCGAACACGCTCAGGCGCTCACGCCGCCCGACCGCCACCTGGGCGACGAACGGCATCAGGTTGTTCGGGATGTCGCGCGGATCTTCGCCGATCAGGCCGCTTTCGTGCGCGCCGACCGGATTGAAGTAGCGCAGGATGCCGATCGACCACGACGGATCCGAGTGCACCAGGTCGCCGAGGATCTGCTCGACGATCAGCTTGCTGCGGCCGTACGGATTGGTCGCGCCGGTGCGCGCGTTCTCGTTCAGCGGCACCGTTTCCGGATCGCCGTAGACGGTGGCCGACGAGCTGAACACGAACCGCTTGACGCTGGCCCGTCCCAGCGCCTCCAGCAGGATGCCCGTCCCGGCGACATTGTTGTCGTAGTACTGCAGCGGCTTGGCGACCGATTCGCCGACCGCCTTCAGACCGGCGAAATGGATCGTCGCATCGAAGCGGTGACGCGCCAGCAGATCCTCGAGCAGCGCCTTGTCGCGGATGTCGCCTTCGACGAACGCCGGCCGCCGGCCGGTGATCCGCTCGATCCGGTCGATTGCCACCGGGTCGGCGTTGCTCAGGTTGTCCAGCACCACCGGCCGGTGCCCGGCCCGCAGCAGTTCCACGACGGTATGCGAGCCGATGTAGCCGGCGCCGCCGGTCACCAGTACCGTTTGTCGGTGTTCGTTTTCCATACACATATCCTGACGCAGAAAGCTGCTCGAATCGGTGACGAGTTTCGCACACGGATCGATCGGCACGCTTACAATCGGTCGGTCTCCCCCCTACGTCCGTCGGCTATGAGCTCGATCATCCCCATCATCCTGTCCGGTGGTTCCGGCACCCGCCTGTGGCCGGTATCGCGGGAGGCGTTCCCCAAGCCGTTCATGAAGCTCGGCGGACCGTTGAGCCTGCTGCAGAAGACCCTGCGGCGCTCGCTGCCGCTGGCGGCCGGCGGCCGGGCGGCGATCGTCACCAACAAGGAGTACGTGTTCAAGACCCGCGAGGAGATCGATCTGCTGCTTGACCCCAATGGGGTAAAGGTCACGCAGTTGCTCGAACCGGCGGGCCGCAACACCGCGCCGGCGATCGCGGTGGCGGCGCTGTGGGCCGAGCAGGTGCAGCCAGGCAGCACCCTGCTGGTGCTGGCGGCCGATCACCTGATTCCCGACGAGGAGGCGTTCCGCCAGGCCGCGACCGCTGCCGCGGCCGCCGCCGCCGACGGCGCGCTGGTGACCTTCGGCATCCAGCCGACGTCGCCCGAAACCGGTTTCGGCTACATCGAGGCCGGCCCGCCGGCCGGGCACGGCAGCCATGCGGTCGCCCGCTTCGTCGAGAAACCTGACGCGGCGCGCGCCATGCAGTTCCTGCAGGCCGGCAACTTCTACTGGAACAGCGGCATGTTCTGCTTCC
The DNA here is from genome assembly GCA_036826495.1 of Burkholderiaceae bacterium. Classification (GTDB taxonomy): domain Bacteria; phylum Pseudomonadota; class Gammaproteobacteria; order Burkholderiales; family Burkholderiaceae_E; genus DAISWF01. The sequence goes on along the minus strand of DAISWF010000022.1, from coordinate 942 downwards.
GCGCCGCCAGCTTCCTCGATGCGCTGGCCGAGCATGCGCCCGACGTGCTGGCCGCGGCCCGCACCGCCTGGCAGGCCAGCACCGGCCGCGACAGCGATGACAAGGTGCTGCTGGCCGAAGCCGAGTTCGGCCGCTGCCCGGACATCTCGGTCGACTACGCGGTGATGGAGCGGGCCCGCAACGTACGGATGCTGCCGGCCCGCTTCGCCTGGTCCGACATCGGGTCGTGGAAGGCGGTGGCCGAGCAGCTCGATGCCGACGCCCAGGGCAACACCACGGTCGGCGAGGCAATGCTGGTCGACACCCGCAACACCCATGTGCAGAGCGACGACCGGATGGTGGCCACCGTCGGCGTGCAGGACCTGCTGGTCATCGACACGCCCGATGCGCTGCTGGTCGCGCACAAGTCCTCCAGCCAGGGCGTCAAGGACGTGGTGTCGCAGTTGAAGCTGCGCGGCCACGAAAGCGCCAGGCTGCACCGCACGGTCGCGCGGCCCTGGGGCACCTACACGGTGCTGCAGGAAGGCCCGCGCTTCAAGATCAAGCGCATCGAGGTCAAGCCCGGCCAGTCGCTGTCGCTGCAGATGCATCACCATCGCAGCGAGCACTGGATCGTCGTGTCGGGCACCGCGCGGGTCACCTGCGACGAGCGGACGTTCCTGGTGTCCGACAACCAGTCGACCTACATCCCGATCGGCGCCCGTCACCGGCTGGTCAACCCGGGGGTCGTCAATCTGGTGATGATCGAGGTGCAGTGCGGCGACTACCTCGGCGAGGACGACATCGTCCGCTTCTCCGACATCTACGGCCGCACGCCGGAGACGGTGCCGGCCGGCTGAGAGACGGCGCCGGCCCCCGGCCGCCCCGGCGGCCCCCTGACGCCGCGGCCGCCCGGTGACGCCCCGGCCGCCCCCGCCCCGGGCGTACGGGCCCCTCCGGGGG
>DAISWF010000021.1:0-35763 GCA_036826495.1 Burkholderiaceae bacterium | reverse complement strand
CGGGATGTTGTCGAACATCATCTGCACCTGGCCGCCCAGCAGATCGGTGACCGCCGGCGCGCTGCCCTTGTACGGCACGTGGACGATGTTGGTGCCGGTCATCGACTTGAACAGCTCCGCCGACATGTGGATGCTGGTGCCGCTGCCGCTGGACGCATAGTTGATCTGGCCCGGCTTGGAGCGCACCAGCGCCAGCACCTCGGCCAGGTTGTTGACCGGCACCGACGGATGCACGACCAGCACGTTCGACAGCGACACCAGCGCCGACACCGGCGCCAGCTCCTTGTTCGGGTCGAACGTCATCTTCTTGTACAGCGTCGGATTGATCGCCTGGATGCCGCTGGTGCTCATGAACAGCGTGTAACCGTCCGGTGCCGAGCGCACCGCCTCGGCGCCGCCGATGTTGCCGCCCGCACCAGGGCGGTTCTCGACCGCCACCGTCTGCCCCAGATTCTTCGACAGCTCGGCGGCGACCGCCCGCGACGCGATGTCCACCGCGCCGCCCGGCGGGAACGGGCAGATCAGCCGGATCGGCTTGTTCGGATAACCCTGGGCGGCGGCACCGGCCGCCACCAGCAGCATTGAAACGGCGATCAGGCCCTTGCGTACGGCAGCGATCATCGACGGTGTCTCCCTCGGTTCTCTGGTGTAGGTCTCTGTGGCGTATGGCGCCGCGGTGGCGGCACCGCGCGTGAGGCCGCAGTACAGCAGAATCCGCCGGTCCTTGCCAGACCGGGGAATCCTAGGGGAAGCTGCGGACGCATCCGCCGTGTCCGCGGGGTGAGCCGCACAGTCCAGCCATGCGGCCGGCTGCGGGCCGGCCCCGGCTGGTGCGGGCCGGGCGGGATCAGAACTCCACGTCCAGCTCGTCGATGTCGTCCGGCTCGGCCCGCGCCGCCTCGATCCATGCCCGCATCTCGGCCATGCCGAAGATCGTGTCGCAGTAGGCCGAGCAGGTCTTGTCCAGCTCGACGTCATAGGTGCGCAGCCGGGTGCACACCGGCGCGTACATCGCATCGGCCATCGAGCGCCGGGCGCCGAACAGGAAGGGGCCGCCGGAGGTCTTCAGGCAATCGCGCCAGATCTCGGTGATCCGGCCGATGTCGGCCTGCGCGCGCGACCACACGTTGAAGCCCGGGAAGTGCGCCTTGATGTTCATCGGCAGCGCCGAGCGCAGCGACGTGAACCCGGAATGCATCTCGCCGCTGATCGACCGGCAGCGGGCGCGGGCCGCCAGCTCGGCCGGCAGCAGCCCGGCCTTCGGCTTGACCTCGTTCAGGTACTCGGCGATCGCCAGCGTGTCCCACACCTGGATGCCGTTGTGGGTCAGGCAGGGCACCAGGATCGACGACGACAGCAGCAGGATCTCGGCGCGCATCGCCGGATCGTCGGCCGGGATCACCTTCTCCTCGAACGGCAGGCCGGCGAACTTCGCAAGCAGCCAGCCGCGCAGCGACCACGACGAATAGTTCTTGCTGCTGATCGTGAGGATCGTCTTGCTGCTCATCGGGCGGTTCTCCAGCGGCGGCGGGGCGAACGGACGGTTCCCTCCGCCGCACCTGCCGGCCGCTGCCGTGCAATCGCCATGCCAGCCGGGGCCGGCATCCCAGGATCCTCCTGGTCCGTGGCACGAGTATTGCACCGGCACCCGCATGATGTATTCGGTGTATCAGACCTTCACGGACCTGATGGAACCGTGGCGCTGGATGTCGAAGGTGGCGGTGCCGTTCCTCGACGGCTCGTTCCCGTCGGCCAGCGCCAACGATCCGGCGGCCAAGCTGTCGGCCGCCTGCAGGCTGTTCGGCGCGCTGAAGCTGACCCACGTCCGGCCGCCGTTCGGCATCGACCGGGTCACCGTCGCGCGTCAGGAGGTCGCGGTCACCGAGAAGCCGGTGCTGACGACGCCGTTCGGCACGCTGACCCACTTCGCCAAGGATGCGCCGCCCGGGCAGCCCAAGGTGCTGCTGGTGGCGCCGATGTCGGGCCACTTCGCGACGCTGCTGCGCGGCACGGTGCGCACCTTGCTCACCGATCACGACGTGTTCGTGACCGACTGGCACAACGCCCGCGACATTCCGCTGATCGAGGGCCGTTTCGGGCTCGACGACTACACGCTGCATCTGATCCGCTTCCTCGAGGCGCTCGGCCCGGGCGCCCATCTGGTGGCGATCTGCCAGCCCTGCGTGTCGGCGCTGGCGGCGGTCGCGCTGATGGCCGCCGAGAACCACGTCGCGCAGCCGCGCACGATGACGCTGATGGCGGGCCCGATCGATACCCGCATCAATCCGACCGAGGTCAACCGGCTGGCGATGTCGAAGTCTTACGACTGGTTCGAGCGCAACCTGATCTCGCGGGTGCCGCTGCGCTACCCGGGCGCGATGCGCCGGGTCTATCCCGGCTTCCTGCAGATCTTCGCGTTCATGAGCATGAACCAGGAGCGCCATCACAAGGCGTTCGTCGAGCTGTACCAGGCGCTGCTCGACGGCGATGCCGAGCGGGCGCGGACGATCGCCGTGTTCTACGAGGAATACTTCGCCGCCTGCGATCTGCCGGCCGAGTTCTATCTGGAGACGGTCAGACGGGTGTTCCAGCAGGCCGACCTGGCGCGCGGTGCGCTGACGGTCGGCGACCGCAAGGTCGAGCCGGAGGCGATCCGGCGCACCGCGCTGCTGACCGTCGAAGGCGAGAAGGACGACATCTGCTCGGTCGGCCAGACATTGGCCGCGCAGGACCTGTGCGCGGCGATCCGGCCGTACATGAAAGAGCATCACGTGCAGACCGGCGTCGGCCACTACGGCGTGTTCAACGGCCGCAAGTGGGAGCTGCAGATCTATCCGCGGCTGCGCGAGTTCATCCACCAGCACTCGGGAAGCTGACCCCCCGGGGGGCCGGCGGGGGCGTGAACCGGCGCCGGCCGGTGCGCTGGCGCATCATTCGATACCATCGGGCGGTTGAATGCCGGAGCCGTCGATGAATCTGCCTCCTCCCGCCCCCCGAACCCACAAGCACACCCGCCGCATCACCTGCGAAGGCTATCGCCGGGACGATGGCCTGTGGGACATCGATGCCCGCATCGTCGACACCAAGACCTACCGGTACACCGAGCCCGACCGCGGGCCGCGGGCGGTCGGCGAGCCGGTGCACGACATGTCGGTGCGGTTGACGATCGACGATGCGATGATCGTGCGCGACATCGAGGTGGTGTTCTCGTCGAACCCCTACGCCGCCTGCCTGGGCGCTGCGCCCAACTTCAAGGGGCTGATCGGCGCGAAGGTGGGCCTGGGCTGGCGCAAGGCGGTGTAGGCCTGCGTCGGCGGCACCAACGGCTGCACCCATGTGCGCGAGCTGCTGTTCCCGATGGCGACGGTGGCCTTCCAGACGATGAGCGGCTGGGCGGCCGACGACGACGCGGCGCCGCAGCGGCCGTCCGACGGCGAGGAGGCGGCCCCGCAAGGCCCGTCCGACGGCGCCGAACGCAAGCCCTATTTCATCGACGGCTGCAAGGCCTGGGCGTCGACCGGCGACGTGGTCGCGCGCTTCCATCCGCGGTTCCATCGTCCGGCCGGCGGGCGCTGATCGTCGGCCACCGAAAACGAGGAGGTTCACCGATGTCCAAGACACTCGAGCTCGATCCGGTCGCCGGCAGCGCGGCCGGCAGTCGCGAGACGGTATTCGTGCAGGCCTGCCACATCCTCGCCGACCAGGGCCATGCGGCCGGGCTCGCCGGGCAGGTGACCTTGCGCGACGGCGACAGCAACCGGATGCTGACCCTGGCGCTGGGCACCGGGCTCGAGGAAGCATCGATCGACGGCCTGCTGCTCGTCGACGAGCGGCTGAATACGCTCGAAGGCAGGGGCAAGGCCAATCCGGGCGCGCTGTTCCATGCGTGGATCTACCGGCACCACCCGAAGGTGCGCGCGATCGTCCATACCCATCCGCCGGCGCTGTCGGCGTTCGCGATGCTGGGCCGGCCGATGCCGGTCGCGCACATGGATGCGGCGATGTTCCACGACGACTGCGGCTTCCTCGCGCGCTGGCCGGGCGTGCCCACCGGCGATGAGGAAGGCGAGCTGATCTCGGGCGCGCTGGCCGGCCGCCGCTGCGCGCTGCTGGTCAACCACGGCATCGTGTGCACCGGCGCGTCGCTGCAGGAGGCGGTCTACCTGAACGTGTTCGCCGAGCGCAATGCCCGGATGTGCCTCGACGCGCTGGCCGCCGGCAGCGTGCAGCCGGTCGAGCCGCAGGCCGCGCGCGAGGCCCACGACTTCCTGCTGCAGCCGGCGATCGTCGAGGCCACGTTCGCCTACTGGGCGCGGGCGGCGCGCAGGCGGCTCGCGCATGGCTGAGCGGTCGGCGGCGGCGCCGATCAGCCGGCCGATGGCGATCGCCGCGCTGCTGGCGGTCGCCTCCTCGTTCGCCGGCAACCACGTGGCCGCCCGGCTGGCCTTCGATTACGGGGTCAACGTGCCGACCGCGGTGGTGCTGCGCTCGGTCTTCACCGCGCTGTTCGTGTTCGGCCTGCTGCGGCTGGGCGGCCATTCGCTCGCGCTGCCGCCCGGGCGCCGACTGCCGGCGGCGGCGGTCGGGCTGCTGCTGACGGTGCAGAGCTACTGCCTGTACTCGGCGGTCGCGCGGATACCGGTGGCGCTGGCGCTGCTGGCCTTCAACACCTACCCGTTCCTGCTCGGCGCGATCTCCTGGCTGTCCGGCGGCGAGCGGCCGCGCCGCAGCACCTGGATCGCGATGGGCGTCGCGCTGGTCGGGCTGGCGCTGGCGCTCGACGTGGCCGGCCGGGTCGGCAGCCAGGGGGCCGGGGTCGGCACCGACGTCGGACGGCGCTGGGCCGAGATCGGCGCCGGCGTCGGCTTCGCGCTCGGCGCATCGGCGACGTTCGCCTATGCGCTGCATCTGACCGCCCACCGGCTGCCCGACATCGATGGCCGGCTGCGCACGCTGGTGACGATGAGCGTGGTCGCGATCGTCACGCTCGCGGCCGGCGTCGGCACCGCCGGCCTGGCGCTGCCGCACGATGCCCCCGGCTGGGTCGGCCTGGCGCTGCTGATGATCCTCTATGCCGCGGCGATCACCGGGCTGTTCATCGTGCTGCCGCGGGTCGGCGCGGTCAACAACGCGGCGGTGATGAACTTCGAGCCCATCGCATCGCTGATCATGGCCTGGGTGATTCTCGGTCAGACGATCGCGCCGCTGCAGATCGTCGGGGCACTGCTGGTGATCGGCGCGATCGTCGCGCTGAGCGTCGCGAAGTGAGCGGCACGGGCGGCCTCGGATTCACATCTCGACGACGACCTTGCCCGCTACGCCGCGCCCGGCCAGCGCACGGTACGCGGCCACCGCGTCGGCCAGCGGAAAGCGCGCACCGATCAGCGGCCGGAACATGCCCTGCGATGCCAGCCGTTCGACCGCCTGCCGGTCGTGCGCGCCGGCGGCCGGATCGCGCCGGCCCGATTCGCCGGCACGCACGCCGACCACCGAGAAGCCCTTGATCAGCGGCATGTTGACCGGCACCACAGGGATGCGGCCGCTGGCGAAGCCGATGATCAGCAGCCGCCCGCCCCAGCCCATGACCCGGACCGATTCGTCGAACACGTCGCCGCCGACCGGATCGAACACCACGTCGACGCCGCGGTCCTGCGTCAGCGCCTTCACCGGCTCGCGAAAGCCCGGCTTGTCGCGCCCCAGCACGATCAGGTGATCGGCGCCGGCCTGCGCCGCCGCCTGCAGCTTCGTCTCCGAGCTGCCGGTGGCGATCACCGTGGCGCCCAGGTGCTTGCCGAGCTGCACCGCCGCGTAGCCGGTGCCGCCGCTGGCGCCGTGCACCAGCAGCGTCTCGCCGCGCTGCAGGTTGCCGCGGCGGGTCAGCGCGACCCAGGCGGTCAGCGCGGTGACCGAGTAGGCGGCGCCCTCGGCGAAATCGAAACCGGCCGGCAGCGGCCGTACCGCGTCGGCCCCTGCGACCACCGATTCGGCGATCGTGCCGACGCGCGAGTGCACGCTGACCGCGTCGCCGGCGGCGAGCCCGGTGACCCCCTCGCCGACGGCGTCGATGACGCCTGCGCCTTCCATGCCGCCCACGAACGGCAGCGGGGGCTTGAACTGGTAGCCGCCTTCGCTCATCAGCAGGTCCGGGAAGTTCAGCGCGGCCGCGCGCATCCGCACCCGCACCTGGCCGGGCCCCGGCTCGGCGGTCGGCCGCTGCTCGATCGACAGCCCCGACAGATCGCGGGTCAGTCGTGAGCAGACGAGGGCACGGTGGCTGGCCATCAAGGTGTCTCCGATGTAGTGGTTGTCAGGGCAGGGTAGCGAGCGTATCCGAAGTCCGCGATCACCACGCGGCGACGATCATCGCGGCGCCCGATACCAGCATCAGCCCGTCCATCAGCAGCCGGAACTGCCGCGGTTCGAACTTCAGCACGAAACGCCGGGCGATGAAGGCGCCGGCCATCAGCGTGGTGCCGATGATCAGGCCCTTCAGCACCGCGTCGGCCGGCAGCGCGCCCAGCGTGCGGAAGGTGCCGGCCTTGGCCAGGTACACCGCCAGCGACGCGGCCGCCTCGGTCGCCAGGAACGCGCCCTTGACCAGCCCCAGCGCGAGGAAGATCGGCGCGGTGATCGGCCCGGTCGACACGACGATGCCGGTCAGGTAGCCGACGATCGCGCCGGCGAACGCGAGCTGCCATGGCCCGATCACCTGCTGACGCGCTTCGAGCGCGCGCCGCACGACGATCATCGCGATGAAGAAGATGCCGATCGCCAGCTCGACCAGCCGCGCCGGCAGCGCCACCAGCGTGCCGGCGCCCAGCGCGGCGGCCGGCACCGCGGTGACGGCATAGGTCGCGCAGGCGCGCCAGCGCACCTCGCGCCACCAGGCGGCCACCCGCGACGCATTGGCCAGCAGCGCCGCCACCGTCATCACCGGCACCGCCTGCTGCGGACCGTAGGCGATCACCAGCACCGGCATCAGCATGATCGACGAGCCGAAGCCGACGATGCCGGAGATCGTGCCGGCCGCCAGCCCGACGGCCAGGATGATCAGCAGGTCCACGGGATCGGGCGATCGTCGCGGTCACGGCACATCGCGGCACCTGCGGCTGCGGGCCGGCACGCACCGTCCCAGCCGCAGGAGTCGGTCCACCGGCACCCGCCGGTCCGTCGCCACATGGCAGACGGCCGCGATCCGCCAGCCGACGACCACCCTGCGCGGGGCCGGCGGTGCACGGCCGATTTCAGAGCCCGCCGTTGACCACCAGCGTCTGGCCGCTCACGTAGTCGCTGTCGGGGCTGCAGAACAGGTACACCGAGCCGGCCGCCTCCTCGGGCAGGCCGCCGCGGCCGAGCGGGATCATCTGGTTCATCGCGGCGATGCGGCCGCCCTGGATGCCGATCTTCACCTGCCGGCCCTGCACGTCGATCGTGCCGGCCTCGCCCTCGGTCAGCGGCTTGGTGAGCCGCGTCTGGATGTAGCCGAACGCCACCGCGTTGACGGTCACGTTGTAGCGGCCCCATTCCTTGGCGATCGCCTTGGTCAGGCCCATGATGCCGGCCTTGCCCGACGAATAGTTGGCCTGGCCGGCGTTGCCGTTGACGCCCGACGTCGACGAGATGTTGACCACCTTGCGCACGACCCGCTTGCCGGCCTTCTGCTCGGCCTCGACGGTCGGCTTCAGATGATCGAAGAACGCGCGCAGGATGCGGAACGGCGCGGTCAGGTGCACGTCGATGATCGCGTACCACTGCTCGTCGGTCATCTTCTGGATCACGCTGTCCCAGGTGTAGCCGGCGTTGTTGACGATGATGTGGCAGTCGCCGAAGCTGTCGACCGCGGTCTTGACGATGCGCTTGCCGAAGTCCTCCGCGGCGACGTCGCCGCAGCAGGCCACCGCCCGCCCGCCGGCGGCCTCGATCAGTGCGATCGTCTCCTTGGCCGGCGCTTCGTCGAGGTCGTTGACGACCACCGCCGCGCCGTCACGCGCGAGCCGCAGCGCGATCTGCTGGCCGATGCCGCGTCCTGATCCGGTGACGATCGCCACCTTGCCGTCGAGCTGTCCCATGAGTCCGTTCTCCGTTGGTTGTGTTGGTTGGTTTGTGTCGGTTGATTCGTGTTCAGTCGGATCGCGCGGCGCTCAGGCCACGTACTCCGTATAACCGTTGTTCAGCACCATCACGTCGCGCTCGACGACGCGGCAGCGGAACGATGCCCGGCCGCTGCCTTCCTTCCAGATCTCGGTGCGGATCGTCTCGCCCGGATACACCGGCGACGAGAAGCGCACGTCGAAGCGGCGCAGCCGCGAGCCGTCGTAGTCGCACAGGTTGCGCAGGATCGCGTGACCGGCGACGCCGTAGGTGCACAGGCCGTGCAGGATCGGCGCCTTGAAGCCGACGCCTTCGGCCACCGCCGGGTCGGCATGCAGCGGGTTGTAGTCGCCGGACAGCCGGTAGATCAGCGCCGACTGCGGCAAGGTGCGCAGGTCGCAGGTGAGGTCGGGCGCGCGCGCCGGGATCTCGTGCACCGGCTTGGTCGGCCCCGACGGGCCGCCGAAGCCGCCGTCGGCGCGGCAGAACGTGGTCGACGTCAGCGAGCACAGCAGCTCGCCGCTCTTCTGGTCGACGATGTCGCGGCGCGAGTACATCAGCGCGCCCTTGCCGGCGCCCTTGTCGATGATCTCCTCGACCGACGTGCGGCCGATCACGGTGCCGGTGGCCGGCAGCGGCCGATGGATCGTCAGCCCCTGCTCGCCGTGCAGCACCGACTGCCAGGTGACGCCGCTGTCGGGCTCCTTGACCCAGAAGCCCGGGCTGCCCAGCACCACCGGCATCGTCGGCGACATCCGCAGGTTCTCCTCGTACACATAGGGCAGCTCGTTGCGGTCCAGCGGGTCCATGCCCATGCCGATGCCCAGCGCGTAGAGCATGGTGTCGCGCGCAGTGTAGGTCTGCACCACGTCGGCGAACTTGCGGTTCTTCAGTTTCCGGTAGTCGATGGCCATTTGTCGGTCACTCCGTCGTCGGGTTCGGATGCGTTGCGAGGCTATCAGAATCGCCGGCCCGGCCGAAGGACGTCCGGTCCGCGCTGCGGACGTCCAGGCTGCGGCTACACTGGCGGACGCATGATGGGCGCGCCGATGGGCAGACCGGCGGACGCTCGCCTGCAGAACCTTCCGGAGAACACTTCGTGCATCCATCGATCCACGCACAATCGGCCCCCGACAGACCGGCGTACCTGATGGCCGACAGCGGCGAGGTCGTCACCTATCGCCAGCTCGACGACGCCTCCAACCGCATCGCGCAGATGTTCCGTGCCCGTGGCCTTTTGGCCGGCGACCGGATCGCGATCCTCGCCGAGAACCATCCGCGCTACCTGGAGTTCTGCTGGGGCGCGCAGCGTTCCGGAATCGTCTACACCGCGATCAGCAGCCGGCTGACCGCCGGCGAGGCCGCCTACATCGTCAACGACTGCGGCGCGAAGCTGCTGGTGACCACGCGGGCGATGGCCGGCATCGCCGCCGAGCTGCTGCCGCAGATCCCGCACGTGGTTTCGCGGCTGATGCTCGATGGCGCGATCGACGGCTTCGAGCCGGCCGAGGCGGCGGTGGCCGCCCACCCGGCGGTCCGGATCCCCGATGAAACCGCCGGCGGCGACATGCTCTATTCGTCCGGCACCACCGGCCGGCCCAAGGGCGTGTTCGTGCCGCCGGACTCGCCGCTGATCGATGCGCCCAATCCGCTGCTGCAGATCTGCCGCGGCCTGTGGGGCTTCGGCGAGGACACGCGCTACCTGTCGCCGGCGCCGATGTATCACGCGGCGCCGCTGCGCTTCACGATGATGGTGATGCGGCTGGGCGGCACCGCGGTGATCATGGAGCACTTCGATGCCGAGCGCTATCTGGAGCTGGTGCAGCGGCATCGCATCACCCACACCCAGCTCGTGCCGACGATGTTCGTGCGGATGCTGAAGCTGCCGCCCGAGGTTCGCGCCGCCTACGATCTGTCGTCGCTGAAGTGCGCGATCCATGCGGCCGCGCCGTGCCCGATCCCGGTCAAGGAGCAGATGATCGCCTGGTGGGGGCCGGTGGTCTGGGAGTACTACGCCGGCACCGAAGGCAACGGCCTGACCCTGGTCGATTCGCCGTCGTGGCTGACCCACAAGGGCACCGTCGGCAAGGCGGTGGTCGGCAGGCTGCGGATCTGCGACTTCGACGGCCGCGAGCTGCCCGCCGGCGAGCCCGGCACGATCTACTTCTCCGACGGCCGGCCGTTCGAATACCACAACGATCCGGCCAAGACCGCCGAGTCGCGCAATGCCGCCGGCTGGACCACGCTCGGCGACGTCGGCTACGCCGACGACGAAGGCTACCTGTACCTGACCGACCGCAAGGCGCACATGATCATCTCGGGCGGCGTCAACATCTATCCGCAGGAATGCGAGAACCTGCTGATCACCCATCCGAAGGTGCTCGACGTCGCGGTGATCGGCGTGCCGAACGAGGAGTTCGGCGAGGAGGTCAGGGCGGTCGTGCAGCCGCGCGACATGGCCGACGCCGGCCCCGAGCTGGCCGCCGAGCTGATCGCGTTCTGCCGCGAGCAGCTCTCGCCGATCAAGTGCCCGCGCTCGGTCGACTTCGAGGCGGAACTGCCGCGCCACCCCACCGGCAAGCTGTACAAGCGGCTGCTGCGCGACCGCTACTGGGCCGGGCGCGCCAGCAAGCTGGTGTAGCGGCGCGCGTTGCATGGCGTAGCGCCACGCGTTGCGACCAATGAAATAGCGGGCGAATGCCCGCCGCTTGCGCGCGCATGCTTGTGCGGGCGGCCGGGATCGCATACTATTTCAACAGTCGAAATGTGTGATGAACCCGCCGACCGTGACGACCGTGAAATCCTCGACCTCCCTCCGCAGCCTGGCCGCCGCCGGCGATCCGCCGTCATCGGTGCAGCGTGCCTGTTCGATCCTGCGGGCGATGTCCGATGCCCGCAATGCCCGGCTGACCGACATCGCCACCACCACCGGCCTCGACAAGGCCACGACGTTGCGCATCCTCGACGTGCTGATGCGCAATGGCCTGGTGACGCGTGATCCGGTCAGCAAGCGTTATGCGCTCGGCCCCGAGCTGTTCGTGCTCGGCGCCGCCGCCGCCGCCCGCAGCGATCCGCGGCCGCTGGTGCGGCCGAGCCTGGTGCGGCTGGTCAGGCAGTTCGAGGACACCGCGATCCTGTCGCTGCCGCGCGGCGCCGAGTCGGTCTGCGTCGACCTCGAGCCCGGCACGTTCGCGATCCGCGCGAACTATCTGGAGGTCGGCAGCCGCCGGCCGCTGGGCGCCGGCGCCGGCAGCCTGGCGCTGCTCGCCTGGCTGCCCGACGACGAGATCGCCGCGCTGATGCCGCTGATCCTCGAGCGGCTGGACCGCTATCCGAAGCTGACCGAGAAGCTGCTGGAGCGGCGCATCGAGCAGGGCCGTCGCAACGGGCACGTGATGCTGCTCGACGTGATCGTCGAACGGATGGGGGGCATCGCGATGCCGATCTTCGGCGAGGACGGGCGGCCGGTCGCGGCGATCAGCGTGGCCGCGCTCAGCGATCGCATCCGGACCCGCGAGCAGTCGCTCGCCGAGGCGCTGCGCCGCGAGACGGCGCAGTGCATGGCCAACTGGCGGCGCGGCAGCCGCGCCGACGACAACGGCGCCGACCCCGTCACACTGCAGTACGGCAGCCGCTGATGGCCGGCGCCTACATCACCGGCGTCGGCCAGACCGCGTTCGGCCGGCTCGACGGGCAGGGGCCGATCGAGCTGATGGCCCATGCCGCGCAGCAGGCGCTGGAGGCGGCCGACGTCGAACGGTCGGCGGTCGATGGCGTGCTGTGCGGCTACGCGACCACGCTGCCGCACCTGATGCTGGCCAGCCTGTTCGCCGAGCGCTTCGCGCTGCAGCCGCACTACGCGCACGGCATGCAGATGGGCGGCGCCACCGGCTGCGGCATGGTGATGCTGGCTGCGGAGCTCGTGCGCAGCGGCCGCTGCCGCAACGTGCTGGTGGTCGGCGGCGAGAACCGGCTGAGCGGTCAGCAGCGCGATGCGGCGATCAGCACGCTGGCACAGGTCGGCGATGCCGACTACGAGGTGCCCAACGGCACGATGGTGCCGGCCTACTATGCGCTGCTCGCATCGCGCTACATGCACGAGTCGGGTCTGACCGAGCATGATCTCGCCCGCTTCGCGGTGCTGATGCGCGACCATGCAGCGCGCCATCCGCAGGCCCATCTGCGCAAGCCGATCACCGTCGAGCAGGTGCTGGCCTCCAAGCCGATCGCCTCGCCGCTGAAGCTGCTCGACTGCTGCCCGATCTCCGATGGCGCGGTGGCGATGCTTGTCGGCGCGGCGCCGTCGGGCGACACGCCGGTGCGCATCCGCGGCACCGGCCAGGCCCACCGCCACCAGCATCTGACGGCGATAGCCGACACGACGAACTTCGGCGCGCGCGACGCGGCCGACCGGGCGTTCGCCGATGCCGGCATCGGCCGCGCCGACATCGACTACCTGGGCATCTACGACTCGTTCACGATCACGCTGGCGATCCTGCTCGAGGAGACCGGCTTCGCCGAACGCGGCGGCTCGGCCAGACGGCTCGCCGAAGGCGTCTATGGCAGCGGCGGCGCGCTGCCGCTGAACACCCACGGCGGACTGCTGTCGTTCGGCCACTCGGGCGTGGCCGGCGGCATGGCCCACGTCGCCGAGGCCTGGAGCCAGCTCGCCGGGCGCGCCGGCGAACGCAGCGTCGGTCAGCGGCGCAATGCGTTCATCCATGCCGACGGCGGCGTGCTGTCGGCCCACGTGAGCCTGATCCTGTCGCGGGAGTGAGAAAGCCGTGAGCCTGCTGTCGCAACCTCATGTCGATGCGCTGGCGCGCGGCGAGCTGGCCTGTCAGGTGTGCGAGCGCTGCGGCACCGCGCAGCGGCTGGCGCGCTTCGCCTGCACCCGCTGCGGCCATACCGGCCTCGCCTGGAAGACCGCGACGGGCACCGGCACCGTCTGGGCGGTCACCGTCGTCGAGCGGCCGCCCGCGCCGGAGTTCGCATCGCTGGTGCCGTATGCGCTGGTGCTGGTCGATCTCGACGAAGGCGCGCGGGTCATGGGTCATGCGCCGCTCGGCACGCGCATCGGCGAGCGGGTCCGCGCCGAGGTGTTCACGCCGGGTGCCCGGCCGCTGCTGCGGTTCCGCGCCAGATCCGGCGGGTGAGGATGGCGGGGGAGGATGGCGGTGCGCACGCCGCCGCCCGCGGGGCGGGCGCGACGATACCCGAGCTTCGCCGATCGACGAACGCGCAGGTGCGTCGCGGTGATTTACAAGCAGGCTAGCTTGTTTTATATTCGATCGCACCAGGCACCCTGAGCCGGTCGACGAACCGCGCCGCCGCAAGGAGACCCACCGATGACCACCCGTCCGCCGGGTTCGCCGGCCATTCTGGTCGATACGGCCACCCACACCTTCAAGGTCGCGCGCCGCAATTTCTTCGACCGGGAGATCTTCGAGGCCGAGCAGGAGCGGATCTTCAATCGCTGCTGGATCTACGTCGGGCACGGCTCGGAAATCCCGAAGCCGGGCGACTTCATCACCCGCACCGTGGCCGGCCGCGGCCTGATCATGACGCGCGATGCGCGCGGCACGGTGCGCGCGCTGATGAACACCTGCCCGCATCGCGGCGCCCAGGTGTGCCGCGAAACGAAGGGCAACACCAAGTCGTTCCAGTGCTTCTATCACGGCTGGGTGTTCGGCTCCGACGGCAAGCTGCGCAGCCAGCCCGGCAACGAATCGTATCCCGAGGACTTCAGGACGCGGGAGACGTCGGCCATGCTGCCGCCGCCGAAGTTCGACGGCTACCGCGACTTCTGGTTCGCCTGCTTCGATCCGGATGCGCAGAGCCTGCCGGACTACCTGGCCGGCGCGAAGGAATTCCTCGACGTGATCTGCGACCAGAGCGACGCGGGCATGTCGGTGGTGTCGGGCACGCAGGAGTATTCGATCCGCGCGAACTGGAAGCTGCTGACCGAGAACAGCATCGATGGCTACCACGCGGTGACCACGCACGCCACCTATTTCGACTACCTGATGAACACCACCGGCGGGTTCAACCTCGACCGCGATTCGGGCGGCCTGGGCCTCGACCTGGGCAACGGCCATGCGGTGCTGGAGTACAAGGCGCCCTGGGGCCGGCCGGTGGCCCAATGGATCCCGGCATGGGGCGAGGACGGCAAGGCCGACGTCGAACGGCGCTACCGGCAGCTCGTCGACAAGTACGGCGAGCCGCGGGCCGACCGCATCGCGAAGATGAACCGCAACCTCTTCATCTTTCCGAACCTCGTCGTCAACGACATCATGGCGGTGACGATCCGCACCTACTATCCGCAGGCGCCGGATTACATGGTCATCAACGCCTGGGCGCTGGCGCCGAACGGCGAGAGCCAGTGGGCCCGCAAGTACCGGCTCTACAACTTCCTGGAGTTCCTCGGCCCCGGCGGCTTCGCGACCCCCGACGACGCCGAGGCGCTCGAGCACTGTCAGCGCGGTTTCCGCAACGCGCGCGAGCTGGCCTGGAACGACATCTCCAAGGGCATGAACCGCGAGCAGCCGCGGCATGACGACGAGCTGCAGATGCGCGCATTCTGGACGCAGTGGAACAAGCTGCTGTTTCCCCAGCTTCCGTCGTCCAGCCAGCCCGGCGTGGCGTCGCTGGCCGCCTGAACCGGAGCGCGCCGATGAGCACGTATGCCCGCCCCGATGTCGAGGAGTTCCTGTACCACGAGGCCGAGCTGCTCGATCAGTGGAAGCTGCCGGAGTGGCTGGCGCTGTTCACCGACGATGCCAGCTACGAGGTGCCGTGCACCGACCTGCCGGCCGATGCCAGTTCCGAGGAGAGCCTGTTCTACATCGCCGACGACCGCTTCCGACTCGGCGAGCGGGTCAAGCGGCTGATGAAGAAGACCGCGCATTCGGAGTATCCGCATTCGCGCACCCGCCGGATGGTCGGCAACGTGCGGATCCGGCCGCAGGCCGATGGCACGCTCGAGGTCGGTTCGGTGTTCACGACCTACCGGACCAAGGACGGCATCACCGATCTGTACTTCGGCAGCGCGATCCATCGGCTCGTGCCGCAGGACGGCGGCCTGCGGATCCGTTCCAAGCGCTGCCTGCTCGACGGCGACGGGCTGCGGCCGTCGGGCCGGCTCAGCATCATCCTGTGAAGGCGGCGCAGCGCGATGAGTGATTCCTCGACGACCGCGGCGACCGTGGCGACCGCGACGACTGCGACGTCAGTGACGTCAGCGGCAACTGTGGCGACCGTGGCGGCCGGGCGCTGCCTGGTCGGCGTGCTGCAGGACTATCCGCCCGGCGAGATCCGCATGGCGATGCTCGACGACGGCACGCTGGTGGCGATCTACAACGTAGACGGCCGGCTCTACGCGACGGCCGACCAGTGCACGCACGGCGAGGCGTCGCTGTCCGACGAAGGCCGGCTGACCGGCTGCGTCGTCGAGTGCCCGTGGCACAACGGCACGTTCGACGTCACCACCGGCGCGGCGCTGACCTTGCCGTGCTCCGTTGCGCTGAAAACCTATCCGGTCATCGTTGCAGGCGAAGATGTCTACGTCGAACTCGGCACCTGATTCCGCGCGGCACGTCGCCGGCGCGCGCCTTCCGTCCGGCGGACGGCCGCCGCGGCGCACGCAGACCGAGCGCAGCGAAACCACCCAGCGGCTGCTCATCGAGGCCACCGTGAAGCTGCTGCGCGTCCGCGGCTATGGCGGGCTGCGCACCGTCGAGGTGTCCGAGGTCGCCGGCGTCTCGCGCGGCGCGCAGCTTCATCACTTCCCGACCAAGAATGCGCTGGTGATCGCGACGATGCGGCACCTGAACCGGCAGATGCTCGAGCATGCGCTGGAACGCACGCGCCGCGCGCGCGCCAGCGCCGATCCGCTCGCGCTGCTGATCGAGGATGCATTCGACTTCTTCTTCGGCGACTACTTCTTCATCACCTTGGCGATCGGCATGAGCGACGAGCGCAACCAGGAGCTGCTCGACGGCGTCAAGCCGTACATGGCGCCGAGCCGCTTCGAGGTCGAACGGCAGTGGCAGTCGGTGCTCGAGGCTGCCGGCATGCGGCCGGCGCTGGCCGCCGAGGTGCTGAGCCTGACGTTGAGCGTGGTGCGCGGTTATGCGGTGCGCACCTTGCTCGCGCCGGTGCCGCCCGACCGCTTCGCGAAGCAGGTGGGGGTCTGGAAGCGGCTGGTCAACGAGTACGTGCAGAAAGAGGCCGGCCGCCAGCGGTCCTGAGCAGGACAAGGCTTGCCGGCGGCCCGGACAACAGGAGGAGACACCATGAGCATGAAGAACGACGGGATTCACGGATCGGACACGAATGCGGCGGATGCGGTGCCAGCCGGTGCGGCCGGGCGGGGGATATCGGCGACGGCCGCCTCGGGTCCCGACGCCGGCGATTCGGCAGCGCCGGTTTCCCGGAATCGCCGGCGGGTCGCCGGCGGGCTGGCGGCGGTCGCCGCCGGCGTCGGCGCCGCCGGCCTGCCGCGCGGCGCGCGGGCGCAGCAGAAGCGCTACGGCCCCGGCGTCACCGACACCGAGATCAAGATCGGCCAGACGATTCCGTACAGCGGCCCGGCGTCGGCATTCGGCATCGCCGGCCGGATCCAGCTCGCGTACATGAAGATGGTCAATGCGGCCGGCGGCGTCAACGGCCGCCAGATCAACCTGATGTCGCTCGATGACGGCTTCAGTCCGCCGAAGGCGGTCGAGATGACCCGCAAGCTGGTCGAGGAGGACAACGTGCTGGCGATGATGGGTTCGGTGGGCACGCCCACCAATACCGTGATCGCCAAGTACCTGAACGGCAAGCAGGTGCCGCACCTGGTGGTGGCCTCCGGCTCGGCGCGGCTGGTCGATCCGGCAGGGCTGCCGTGGACCTCGACGTTCTATGCGTCGCAGGCGATGGAAGGGCAGCTCTATGCCGAGTACGTCGCGCGCACCAAGCCCGATGCGAAGGTCGGCATCCTGTTCCAGAACGACGACTACGGCAAGGGCAATCTCGAAGCGTTCCGCAAGGGGCTGGGCGACAAGGCTTCGAAGATGATCGTCAAGGAGGTCGGCTACGAGCTGTCGGATCCGACCATCGACACGCAGATCATCGCGCTGAAGGCGGCCGGCGCCGACGTGTTCTTCCACGCGACGACGCCCAAGTTCGCCGCGCAGGCGATCCGGCGCAGCCACGAGATCGGCTGGAAGCCGCTGCAGCTACTGATCTCGAACGTGTCGGGCGTGTCGGCGGTGCTGAAGCCGGCGGGGCTGGAAGCCTCCAAGGGGCTGGTCACGTCGATGTGGATGAAGATGCCCGGCGACCCGGCCTGGAACGACGACAAGGGCATGCGCGACTATCTCGCGTTCATCAAGCAGTGGGCGCCGAACGAGGCGGCCGACGATTCGATCGGCGCATTCGGCTACAACCAGGCGATGATGACGGTGGAGCTGCTGAAGCGCTGCGGCAGCGAGCTGACCCGCGAGAACCTGATGAAGCAGGCGCTGAACGTGCGCGACCTGCAGCTTCCGCTGTTCGTGCAGGGCGTGCTGATCAACATCACGCCGGCAAGCCGCACCGCCTGGAAGCAGACCCGACTCGCACGGTTCGACGGCACCAACTGGGTGCTGTTCGGTGACGTGCTCAACTGGAACGGAGCGTAACCTCGATGGCAGAGATCCTCGTCGCCGGCATTTCCCACTATCCGCCGCTGCACGGCAGCGACCGGCGCATGGCCTACATCCTGAAGCACATGCTGACCAATCCGCGATTGCCGGCGGAACTGCGCGAGCCGTCCGGCTGGCCGGCGCCGATGCGCGAGCAGTGGGGCGACGACGAGGGCGAATCGGCGGCCCGCGCGCATCGTGAGGTGCTGGTGGGCTGGCTGCGGCGGGTGCGGGCGGCGATCGACGCCTTCGCGCCCGACTTCATCCTGATCTGGGGCGACGACCAGTACGAGAACTTCCGCGAGGACATCGTTCCGCCGTACTGCATCAGCGCCCATCCGTCGTTCGAGTTCGGGCCGCCGCCGCACAACGTGTGGAACGAGCCGGCCGACAAGCGCTTCCGGCTGCCCGGCCATGCCGCCGCGGGCAAGTATCTGGCGCGCGGCCTCATCGAGGCCGGCTTCGACACCGCCTATTCGTACAAGCCGCTGCACGATGCGCTGGGCCATGCGTTCACCAACGCGATCTTCTATCTCGACTACGATCGCACCGGCTTCAGTCATCCGATCGTGCCGTTCGCGATCAACTGCTACGGCCGCCACGTGATCGCGCAGCGCGGCGGATTGCCGAATTTCCGCGGCGCGCTGAGCGAGGAAGATCTCGACCCGCCGGCGCCGACGCCGCGCCGGCTGTTCGACCTGGGCGCACGGACCGCGCGGCTGCTGCAGCAGTCGCCGTGGCGGGTCGCGCTGCTGGCCTCGTCGGGCTGGTCGCATGCGTTCCTGACCGCGCCGAACCATTTCCTGTATCCGGACACCGACGCCGACCGCGCGCTCTACGAGGCGCTGCGCACCGGCGACTACCGGTTCTGGCGCGACTATCCGGCGGAGCGGATCGAACCGTCCGGTCAGCAGGAGGTGCTGAACTGGATGTGCCTGGCCGGTGCGCTCGATGCGCTCGGCCGCCGGCCGCGCGAGACCGGTTTCGTCGACACCTGGATCTTCAATTCGTCGAAGGTGTTCCTGCTCGCGTGAGCGGCGCGCGTCGTGGTCAGATCGCCTTCGCCGCGCGCAGCGCGGCGATGCCGGCGTCGTCGAAGCCGAGCTCGCGCAGCACCTCGTCGGTGTGCTGGCCCAGCAGCGGCGGCGGCCGGTCGTAGGTGACCGGCGAGTCGGAGAACCTCAGCGGGCTGCCGACCACCGGCACCCGGCCGGCCGGATGGTCCATCTCGCGCAGCAGGCCGTTGTGGCGCACCTGCGGATCGTCGGCCATCTGCGCGAGGTCGTAGATCGGCCCGCAGGGCACGCCGGCGTCGTTCAGCACCGCCGTCCATTCCGCGATCGTGCGGGTGCGCATCCGTGCCTCGATCAGCGCGGCCAGCGCCTCGCGGTTCACGGTGCGTGCGGCGCTCTTCGCGAAGCGCGGATCGGTCGCCCATTCCGGATGGCCGAGCGCCACGGCGAGCTTGCCGAACTGCAGGTCGTTGCCGACCGCGACGATCAGGTCCCCGTCGGCGCAGGGGAACGGCTGGTACGGCACGGTGATCCGCGATACCAGGCCGCTGCGCTTCGGCAGCACGCCGGACACCCGCCAGTTGACCGACGTGTGCGTCATCGCCGCGGTCTGCGCATCGAGCAGCGACAGGTCGATGTGCTGGCCGCGGCCCGATACCTGGTCGCGGTGGCGCAGCGCGCCGAGCATGCCGATGACCGCGAACAGGCTGGTCGTCATGTCGATCAGCGGGTAGCCGACGCGCTGCGGGCCGGCGCCCGGTTCGCCATCGGGCACGCCGATGACGCTCATCAGGCCGCTGAAGCCCTGGAACAGCAGGTCGTAGCCGGGCAGATGGCTGCGCGGGCCGGTCTGCCCGAAGCCGCTGATCGAGCAATAGACGAGCCGCGGATGCTCGGGCGACAGCGACGCGTAGTCGAGCCCGTAGCGCTTCAGGTCGCCGGGCTTGAAGTTCTCGACCAGCACGTCGGCCCAGCCGGCCAGCCGCCGCACCAGTGCCTGGCCCTCGGGGTTCGCGAGGTCGACGGTCACCGAGCGCTTGCCGCGGTTCATCGCGAGGAAGGTGGCGGCGAGCCCGTGCTGCTCGTCGCCGTTGGCATCGCGCAGCGACGAGCCCTGATAGCGCGATTCGTCGCCGACCACCGGCCGTTCGACCTTGATCACGTCGGCGCCCATATCGGCGAGGATCTGCGCGGCCCAGGGGCCCGAGATCACCCGGCTCAGGTCGAGCACCTTCACGCCCTGCAGCGGCCTGATCGTCATGCTGTCGGTCTCCCCATCGCGCCGAAGCCGGCGCCGCCGTCCCCCCGTTCACGGATCGTCGGCATGCGGCTCATGACGACGCGCCTTCACGGTACACCACCGCATCGAGCGCGACGCAGCCTTCGCCCTGCGCGCCGACCATCAGCGGGTTCACGTCGACATTGACGACGCCGGCCGCGCGATCGGCCATCAGCCGGCCCAGCGTCACAGCCGCCGTGCAGAACGCGGCTACGTCGAGCGGCGGTTCGCCGCGCACGCCATCGAGCAGCGGTGCGATGCGCAGCCTGCGCAGCTCGCGCAGCACCTGCGCCTCATCGAACGGCGCGAGCAGCACGCGCAGGTCGGGCATCGCCTCGACATAGCGGCCGCCGTCGCCGACCAGCACCACCGGCCCGAACACCGGGTCGATCCGTGCGCCCAGCATCAGCTCGCGCCGCCCGCCGGTCATCGCCGCGACGATCAGGCCATCGAGCGGCAGGCCGGCCGCCTTCGCCGAGCCGGCGATCGCGGCGCAGGCGGTACGCACCGCCGCCTCGCTCTCGAGCTTCAGGTGCACCCAGCCGAGCTCGCTCTTGTGCGCGACCGCCGACGAGCAGCCCTTGACGGCTACCGGCCCGCCGAGCGCGCGCCAGGCCGCCACGGCCTCGTCGGCGTCGCCGCACATGCGGTGCCGCACCACCGGCACGCCGGCGTCGGCCAGCAGCGCGAGGCTGTCGGCTTCGTTGAGCATCGCCGGCGACATCGTCGGCGAGCCGGCCGCCTGTTCCGGCGGCGCCGGCAGCGGCGGCGGCTGCCGCGTGGCGACCCGTTCGATCAGTTCATGATGCGACAGGAAGTGGCCGAGCGCACGCAGCGCATCGCTCTCGGTCGTGTACACCGCCAGGCCGCGTTCGGCGAACTTCGCGGCGACGCCGGCCTGCGGCGCGGCGACGACGATCGGCTTGCCGGTGTCGGCGGCGAACGTGGCCGAGTCGCGCGCGAACGCGTCGACGTCGTAGCCGGCGCCGGCCACCGGCACTCCGATCAGGAACGCATCGGCCGCCGGATCGCGGGCGATCACCGGCAGGATGTCGCTGAACAGATTGCTGTTGGTCAGCAGCGCCGCGGTGATGTCGATCGGGTTGGCGGTCGTCGCGAAGCCCGGCAGGATGCGGCCGAGCTGCGCGCGGGTGTCGTCGGCCAGCTTCGCCATCGGCAGGCCCGCCGCGGTGGCGGCGGCGGCGGCCAGCACGCACACGGCGCCGGAATTGCTGATCGCCACCAGCCGCCGGCCGCGCGGTCGCCAGCCCTTCAGATACAAGGCCGCCGAATCGACCAGCTCGTTGACCGTCTGCACGCGCAGGATGCCGTGCTGCTCGAGGAATGCGTCGACGACCCGGTCTTCGTTGGCCAGCGCACCGGTGTGCGACATCGCCGCCTGCTGGCCGGCCGGCGTGCGGCCGGCCTTCAGCGCCACCACCGGCATGCCGCGCCGGCGCGCGATCGCCGCCGCCTTCGCCAGATTCCACGGATCGGGGATGCCTTCCAGATACAGCAGCAGCAGCTCGAGCTGCGGATCGTCGGCGACGATGGTGGCCAGCTCGCAGACGCTGACGTCGGCATCGTTGCCGGTCGCATGCGAGTGACGCACGCCGATGCCGCGGGTGCGCAGCAGGTGATAGGGCACGACGCTCAGCGCGCCGCTCTGGCTGACGATGCCGACCGGGCCGATGGCCGGCGGCGTCTCGATGAACATCGTCGAGAAGCTGGCCACCGCGCCGTTGCCGAAGTTGGCCAGGCCCTGCGAGTTGGGGCCGACGATCCGCATGCCGGCGGCGCGTGCCGCCGCCACCATCTTCCGCTCGTTGGCACGGCCGTCCGCGCCGGTTTCGCTGAAGCCCGAGGCCATCACCAGCGCGACCTTGACGCCGCGCGCGGCCGCCTCGTGCACTGCATCGACCGCCGCCTGCCCGGCCACCGCGACGATCACCATGTCGGGCACCTGCGGAACCGATGCGAGGTCGGGGAACGTGCGGCGGCCCAGCGCGGTCGCCCGCGACGGGTTCACGGGATAAACCTCGCCGCCGAATCCGAAACGCTCCAGGTACACCAGCGGACGCCCGCCGATCTTGTTGGGATTGTCCGATGCGCCTATGACCGCGATCGATCGGGGGTACAGCGCCGCGCGCAGGGCGTGGTCGGGATCATGGCGCCTCAGGGTTTCGTTCATCAAAATCCAATGCATCCGCTCAGGCGTATGGTAGCGGGTCGGGCGGCGGCGCTCGTGGTGCGATGCGACAATCGACCCAACCGAGGGACGAACCGATGACCGATGACGACGAGGTGCTGAGCCGGCGCGACGGGCGGGTGCTGCGGCTGACGATCAACCGGCCCGACCGGCACAACCCGCTGTCGCGTCCGGTGCTGGCCCGGCTGGCCGCCGAGATGACGCGGGCCGCCTCCGACGACGCGCTCGCCTGCGTCGTGATCCGCGGCGCCGGACGCCGTTACTTCGCCGCCGGCGGCGACCTGCGCGACCTCGACGAGGTGCGCGAACCCGAGGCGACCCGCGAGATGGCGCTGGCCGCCCGCGCGGCGCTCGATACGGTGCGCCAGTGCCCGGTGCCGGTGGTCGCGATGGTCAACGGCGATGCGATCGGCGGCGGCGGCGAGCTGGCGGTGGCCTGCGACTTCCGCGTGATGCGCGCCGGCGCGCACATCGGTTACATCCACGGGCGGCTGAACATCAGCTCGGCCTGGGGCGGCGGCACCGACCTGTGCACGCTGATCGGCGCGTCGCGCGCGCTGCGCATGATGGCCCGCAGCGAGCTGGTGCCGGCGGCGACCGCACTCGCGTGGGGGCTGGCCGACGAGGTGGCCGATGACGACGAAGCCGCCCTCGAAGCGGCGGTCGACGCGTTCATCGCGCCGATGCTGCGCCAGCGCCCGCAGGTGATCCGCGCCGCGACCGCGCAGGCCCGCGCCCGTCGCAACGGCGAACCGAGCGCCGCCCGTCGTGAGTTGGAACTGCAGCACATCGTCGCGACCTGGAGCCACGCCGACCACCTGGCGGCGGTCGACCGGTTCTTCGGGCGGTCTGGCGGAGGCTGAGCGCTGGCGGCACCGCGCGGAGCTCCGCTGCGGTGCGTTCGCCCGATCAGCGACCGGCTGTCACCGTCCTCTGATCCTGGCCTTGAGTCTCGACAACAGGGAGGGTGGTCGCGCCTGCGCGACGGTCGCGGTCAGTCGATCGAGCCGATCCATGTCTTCGGCGCCGATCTGGAAATCCACCTGCCTGTTCTGAATGATGCGGGCGGGCGTGACCGATTTCGGCAGCGCGACCACGCCTTTCTGCAGCACGTAGCGGATGCAGATCTGCGCGACCGACACCCCATGGCGTTCGGCCAGCGCCCTCACGTCGGCATTGCCCAGCAGGGCGCCGGTGGCCAGCGGCGAATAGCCCTCGACCTGGATGTCGTGCGCCCGGCAGAAATCGACGAGCTCGTGCTGCGTGTTGCCGATGAAGAACTTGATCTGGTCGACCATCGGCGCCACCCGGCAGTCGGCCATGATCTTCCGCAGATCGTTCACGTCGAAGTTCGAGACACCGATCGCCCGCACCCGGCCCGCCTCGTAGAGGTTTTCGAAAACCCGCCAGACTTCGCTGTTCTGCCGGGCATGGTCCTGCCCCCTGCGGTTCCAGGGCCACGGCGCGTGGATCAGATAGAGGTCGAGACGATCGAGCTGCAGTGCCTGCATCGTCGCCTCGAAGCTGGCCCGGGCGGCCGCAGCATCCTTGATCTCGGCCGGCAGTTTCGACGTGATGAAGACTTCGTCCCGGGGCAGCCGGCTGTCGCGCAGCGCGCGGCCGACGCTGGCCTCGTTGCCGTAGGCCCGCGCCGTATCGACGTGGCGATAGCCGTTGGCCAGGGCGAATGCCACCGCATCGTAGGTGGCGGCCCCGTCGGGAATCTGCCAGGTGCCGATCCCGATGCCGGGGATGGCGACGCCGTTCGAAAGCGTGAATGCAGGGGACATGGTTCGCTGCCTCGAAGCTGCGGTGTCAGGTGCGCGCGTCGTGCCGATCGAGCGGATGTCGCCAGTCGAGCAGACGCTGATCCGCCGTCACCAGCGTCGCGCCATGGATCAATGCCGTGGCGATGATGAAACGGTCGGCCGGGTCGTCGTGCAGACCGGTCAGATCGAGCGCCCGTATCGCGACGGCGCCGTCCAGCGGCAACTCGACGGCGCCCGCCGTCAGGATCGCATCGCGCCACTCGCCGACGGCGATCGGCAGCCGCAGCCGGCGGCGTGCGTGCAGGAGCCCGACCTCCCAGAACGCAATTGCCGGCACGGCGACCTTGCCGCCCGCCCACATCCGCTCGATCAGTGCCCGGGTCTTGCGCCCGAGCTGGCGATCGGCGCTGTCCGCCCACACCAGCACGTGCGTGTCGAGCACGATCACTTCGTGGCTTCCCAAAGCCTTTCGTCGACCGGTGCAACGATGTCGCCCCGGATGTCGATCTGCCCACCGTGCAGACCGATCAGGGACTTGGCGCGCGGCCGCCGGTGCGCATGCAGCTCGGCGACGGGCTTGCCGTTCTTGGTGATGACGATGACCTCGCCGGTGCGCGACACCTGGTCCATCAGCGCGAGGCATTTCGCCTTGAACTCCGAGGCCTGGATGGTGGGCATGGCAGCCGGTGCTCACTGGATTGCTGACCAATATTGTGACCATGGTCATAATATTGGTCAAGTGACGCCCTTCCGGCGGCCTGAGGGTGCCTGGGGGGGGGCCGCAGCCGCGTGTCCTAATCGTGCAATGTCAACCGCGGATCCGCGGTGCCGGTGAAACGGAACGGCACCTCGGCCGGCCGGCCGCCGATGATGTCGGCGAGCGCGCGGCCGGAGCCGCAGGCCAGCGTCCAGCCGAGCGTGCCGTGGCCGGTGTTCAGGTAGAGGCCGGCATAGCGGGTGCCGCCGATCAGCGGCACGTTCGACGGCGTGGTCGGGCGCAGGCCGGTCCACCACAGCGGGTCGGAGGTGTCGCCGGCGCCGGGGAACAGCTTCTCGACCCGGTCGAGCAGCGCGCGGCAGCGCACCGTGTTCAGCTCGGTGGACCAGCCCGACAGCTCGGCCGTGCCGGCGATGCGCAGCCGCTCGCCGAGCC
This sequence comes from Burkholderiaceae bacterium, assembly GCA_036826495.1. GTDB lineage: Bacteria > Pseudomonadota > Gammaproteobacteria > Burkholderiales > Burkholderiaceae_E > DAISWF01. Next base: position 10,581 of record DAISWF010000021.1, on the reverse strand, counting down.
GCGAGTAGACGAGCTTGCGTGCGTCGTCGATCAGGCTGACCTGCCAGGCGAGTGCCGGATCGGCGACCGGAACCGTCATCGAATAGCCCTTGGCCGGATACACCGGGATCTTCAGACCCAGCGGCGCCAGCAGCATCGGGCTGTAGCTGCCCAGGCAGACGACGAACGCGTCGGCATTCAGCAGCTCCTCGGTGCCGCGCTCGCGTTGCACGACGACGCCGGTCACGCGGCGGCCCTGCAACTGCAGCCGCCGCACCTGGTGGCGGTAGCTGAACGACACGCCCTTGCCGGCGGCCAGGCCGGCCAGCTCGCGGGTGAACAGATGGGCATCGCCCGATTCGTCGTCCGGCGTGTAGGTGCCGCCGACGAGCTGGTCGCCCATGGCCGCCAGCGCCGGCTCGATCCGCAGCGCCTGGTCGCGGTCGACCACCTCGCGGTCCAGGCCCAGCTCGCGCATCAGCTTCGCCGGCCCGACCGCGCGATCCAGCTCGCGCGCATCGGTGTAGAAGTGCAGGATGCCGCGCAACTGCTGGTCGTAGCGCAGGCCGGTGTCGGCGCGCAGCGCCTGGAGCTCCGCGCGGCTGTAGCGGCCCAGGTTCACCAGGTCGGTGATGTTGCGTTCGGTGCGCAGCGCCGAGCATTCGCGCAGAAAGCCGAGGATCCAGGCCCATTGACGCCGATCGGCCCGCGGCCGGAACAGCAGCGGCGCATCGCCGCGGATCAGCCAGCGCAGCACCTGCTTCCAGGCGCCCGGATGCGCCCAGGGCTCGGCATGGCCGACCGAGATCTGACCGCCGTTGGCGAAGCTGGTCTCCAGCGCCGGCGCCGGCTGGCGCTCGATCACCTGCACCTCGTGGCCGTCGCGCGCCAGATACCAGGCGGTGGTGACGCCGATCACGCCGGCGCCGAGCACGATCACCTTCATCTCAGCGAAGAATAGTTCGCCGGCACCCAGGTGTAGCCCGGGCCGCCGGCATCCTTGCGCAGATAGCCCAGGCCCGGAAACGACAGATGGGCGGCGCCGACCAGATACTGCTGCCTGGCGGCTTCGGCATATGCCTTCGTGCGCTGCCGCATCGCCTGCTTCGAATCGGTGTCGAAGCTGATCGTCGTGGCCGGCTGCGGAAACTGCACCGCGGCCACGTGCATCAGATCGCCCCACAGCATCAGCTTCTCGCCCTTGCTCTCGACCTGATAGATCGTGTGGCCCGGGGTATGTCCGCGGCTGGCGATGGCGCGCACGCCCGGCACCAGCTCGGTGTCGCCTTCGAACGGCTTGACGCGGCCGGCATCCTGATACGGCTTCAGCGACGCCTGCGCGCCCTTGAAGAAGCCCTTGCTCGTTTCCGGCGCCTTGTCGAGATTGGCCTGGCTCAGCCAGAAATCGGCATCGGCCTTGTCCATCCGCACCACTGCGTTCGGGAACACCGCCTTGCCCTCGGCCGCCAGCCCGCCGACGTGATCGGGATGCAGATGGGTGATGTAGATCTCGTCGACCTGGTCCGGCGTGTAGCCGGCCGCCTTCAGGCTGCCGGTCAGCGCGCCCAGGGTCGGACCGAACAGCGTGCCGGCGCCGGCATCGACCATCACCAGCTTCGCGCCGGTGTTGATCAGGTAGGCGTTGACCGACGTTTCGACCGGATGGGCGATGTGCGAACGCTTCAGCGCCTGCTCAACCTTGGCCGGCGTCGTGTTGGTCAACAGATCCTTGACCGGCAGCTTCACGCTGCCGTCGGACAGCGCCGTGATCTCGAAGTCGCCGAGCATCAACCGGTACCAGCCCGGCTGGGTCTTGACCATCGGGCCGGCTGCCCGCGCCGGCAACGGCGCGGCGGCGGTGCCGAGCAGGGTCAGCGTGGCGACCGTGGTGAACGCTGCAACGGCGCTCCGTAACATGAGGGTCGGGAACATTCGTCGATCTCCTGAACGGCTGGTGTGGATGAGCGATGTTGACGGGCGATGCGGGCGGGCGACACGGACCGGCGAACGGCTTGCGGCGCTTCAGCCTGCGCCGGGCCGTTCGCCGGGCGGCGTGTAGTCGATGCTGACGAATGCGCCGCCCTGGAACCGCTGCGCGACCGGGTCGCGCGGATCGGGAACCGGTCTGGCCATCACCTCGGCCGCCCAGTTCTCGGCGTTCTGCGTCGGCCGGTAGCCCAGCCGCGCCGCCTGGTCGTTGCGCCAGTAGCTGCGGGTATTGGCCGACACGCCGTAGATCTGCAGGAAGCCGACCTCGGGGGCCTCGATGCAGCGTTCGGTGAAGTGCAGCAGGTCGTCCCAGCCGAACCAGGTCGACAGGTGGCGCAGCTCCAGCGGCTTCTCGATGCAGGTGCCGATCCGCACGCAGACCGACTCGATGCCGTGCTTGTCCCAGTACATCCGCGCGAGCGCCTCGCCCCAGACCTTCGACAGGCCGTAGAAGCCGTCGGGACGGAGGTCCACGTCGACGTCGAGCAGCTTGTCGACCGGATGCATGCCGACCGCATGGTTCGAGCTGGGGAACACGACCCTTCGGACGCGATGGCGGCGCGCGCCTTCGTACACCGCGACCAGCGCCCGCAGGTTGTTGTCGATGATCTCCGGCAGCGGCCGCTCGACGCTGGTGCCGGCCATGTGGATCAGCACGTCGGCGCCGGCCAGCAGCCGGTCGACGACCGCCGGATCGTTCAGGTCGCCGCTGACCAGATCCTCGCCGGCCGGGCGCGGCGCGAGCGGCGCCAGCGAGCCGCTGCGCAGCCGGTAGCCGCGCGCCGGCAGCCGTTCGCGCAGCACGCGGCCGATGTTGCCTTCGGCGCCGCTCAATGCGATCAGTCGGGTCATGATGGCAGAGACAGGGCGGCGCATGGCCCAAGGGCGCGGGGCATACGGGCGCGGAGCACGGTTGCGGCCTTCCGGCTCAGCGCAGCAGCCGGCCAGGCAGCGCGCCGGTCAGCTCGTCATCGGCCAATGTCTCGACCCCCGACACGAAGGTGTGCAGGTAGCCGTCGGCGCGCTGGATGAAGCGCTTGCCGCCGGCCGGCAGGTCATAGACGATCTCCGGCTTGCGCACCGCCAGCCGGTCGAAGTCGATGACGTTGAGATCGGCCTTGAAGCCCGGCGCCAGCACGCCGCGGTCGGCGAGGCCGTACGACATGGCGCTGTCGCGCGTCTGCTTGCGCACCAGCAGCTCCAGCGGCAGCCGTTCGCCGCGGCTGCGTTCGCGGGCCCAGTGCTGCAGCAGGAAGGTCGGGCCGCTGGCATCGCAGATCGTGCCGACGTGCGCGCCGCCGTCGCCGACCCCCATCACCGTGTACGGATCGGCGATCATCTCGCGGACCACGTCGAGGTTGCCGGCGTTGTAGTTCTCGAACGGGTGCAGCAGCAGCCCCCTGCCGTCGTGCGCCATCAGCGCCTCGAGCGCCAGCGCCCACGGGCTCACGCCCTCGCGCTGCGCGCGGGCGACGATCGCCTGCTCGGGCGTCGGCTCGTAGTCGGGGCGGTCGGACAGCACGAACGCCCGGTGCAGCATCTTGAACTGGTTGCGGGTGTAGGCATCGTCGGGCCGCTCGTCGACCAGCCGGGCACGCAGCGCCGCATCGGCGCGCAGCCGCGCGATCCGTTCGGCCGGCGGCAGGCCGGCGATCTCGAGCCAGGCCGGGTGGCGCGCGAACGGATGCAAGGTCGCCTCGAAGCCCAGCAGCACGCCGATCGGCCGCGTGCCCACCTGCGCGGTGACGTCGAGCCCGGCGCGGCGTGCCGCATGGACGTTGTCCAACGTGCGGCGCCACAGGCCCGGGTCGTTGTCGACCTGGATCAGCAGCAGCGACATCGGCCGGCCCGACAGCGCGGCGGCCGCCTGCAGCTTCTCGAAATCGCCTTCGCCGAAATCGGAGTTGACCTCGAGCACGCCGCGGCCGGCCCGCTTCATCGCGCCGGCCAGCGCCGCCAGCTCCGGCTCGCCGGCCGAAAGGCTCGGCGTGACCCGCCCGTCGCGCGCACGGTGCTTGGTGGTGCGCGACGTCGACAGCCCCAGCGCGCCGGCATGCAGCGCCTCCTCCAGCAGCTCGCCCATCTTCGCCAGTTCTTCGGCGGTGGGCTGCTGCGCATGGTCCGCTCCCCGTTCGCCCATCACGTAGAAGCGCAGCGCGGTGTGCGGCACCTGCGCGCCGATGTCCAGCGCATGCGGTTTCGCCGCCAGCGCATCGAGATACTGCGGGAACGATTCCCAGCAGAAGTCGATGCCTTCGGCGAGCACCGTGCCGGGGATGTCCTCGACCCCTTCCATCAGGTTGATCAGGAAGCCCGCGTCGGGCGCCCGCACCGGCGCGAAGCCGACGCCGCAGTTGCCGAACACCGTTGTGGTCACGCCATGCCAGGTGGTCGGCGTCAGCAGCGAGTCCCAGGTGGCCTGGCCGTCGTAGTGGGTGTGGATGTCGACGAAGCCGGGGGTCACCAGCGCGCCGTCGGCGCGGATCTCGCGCCGGCCGGCGCCGACCGCGGCACCGACCTCGCTGATGCGGTCGCCGTCGATCGCGATGTCGGCGGTGCGCGCCGGCGCACCGGTACCGTCGACGACACGGCCGCCGCGGATCACCAGGTCATGCATGAGCGTCTCCTGCGAAGGCGGGCCGGAGGCGGCCGCCTGTTGCGGGATTATCGCCCGGCCGGCGGATCGGCGCCGGCAGGCGGCGCCGCGCACGCAGCGCCCGGGCCGGATCAGTCGATCGTGACCTTCGCGTCCCTGACCAGCTTCGCGAACTTCTCGGTCTCGGCCCGGATCTGGGTCGCCATCTGCTCGGCGCTGTTGCCGACCGGCTCGGCGCCGATCTCCTCCATCCGCTTGCGGAAGTCCGCCGACTGGATGACCTTGACCATCTCGTCGTTGAGCCGGGCCACCACCTCCTTCGGCGTGGCGGCCGGCGCCAGCACGCCGAACCAGGTGCCGATGTCGAACCCCTTCAGGCCCGCCTCGTCCAACGTCGGCACGTCGGGCAGCGCCGACGAACGCTTGCCGGTGGTCACCGCCAGCGCGCGCAGCTTGCCGCTCCTGATGTGCGGCAGCACCGGCGTCACGGTGTCGAACGACAGCATGATCTGACCGCCGAGCAGGTCGGTGGTCAGCGGGCCGCTGCCCTTGTACGGGACGTGTATCAGCTCGGTGCCGGTCATCACCTGGAACTGCGTGCCGATCAGGTGCTGGGCGGTGCCGTTGCCGTTCGAACCGTAGGAGAGCTTGCCCGGCTGGCTCTTCGCCGATGCCACCAGCTCCGCCAGCGTCCTGGCCGGCGTGGCGGCATTGATCACCAGCACGTTCGGCACCACCGCCACCGTCGTCACCGGCGCGAAGTCCTTCTGGAAATCGTACGGCAGCTTGCGGTAGACGCTGGTCGCGATCGTGTGATGGACGGCGCCCATCAGCAGCGTGTAGCCGTCGGGCCGGGCCTTCGCGACCAGATCGGCACCCAGCGTGGCGCCGGCGCCCGGACGGTTGTCGACGACCACCGGCTGGCCCAACGTCTTCGACAGCCGCTCGCCGAGCGCGCGCGCCAGCACGTCGGTGGTGCCGCCGGGCGGGAACGGCACGACCAGGCTGATCGGCTTGGTGGGCCACGATTGCGCATGTGCGGCGGCGCCGGTCAGCGAAACGGCGGCGGCCAGCGTCAGCGTCAGGACGCAGCGGCGGGGCAGGGAATGATGGGTCACGATGATCTCCTCGTTTGTCGATTCGGCTGCAGGCGCGTCAGGCGGCCTTGCGCCGGGCACCCTCGGTCAGCAGCCGGCACACCGCGTCGGTCACCTGCGCGGTCGTCGCGCTGCCGCCCAGGTCGCGGGTATGCAGCGCCGGATCGGCGGTCACCCGCTCGATCGCGGCCATCACGCGCTGCGCGGCCGCGGTTTCGCTGAGGTGCTCGAGCATCATCACCACCGACCAGAAGGTGCCGATCGGGTTCGCAAGTCCCTTGCCCATGATGTCGAACGCCGAGCCGTGGATCGGTTCGAACATCGACGGATAGCGGCGTTCCGGATCGATGTTGCCGGTCGGCGCGATGCCCAGGCTGCCGGCCAGCGCCGCCGCCAGGTCGCTCAGGATGTCGGCATGCAGATTGGTCGCCACGATCGTGTCGAGCGAGGCCGGCCGGTTGATCATCCGCGCGGTCGCGGCATCGACCAGCTCCTTGTCCCAGCGCACGTCGGGGAACTCGCGCGAGATCTGCAGCGCGACCTCGTCCCACATCACCATCGCATGACGCTGCGCATTGCTCTTGGTGATCACCGTCAGCAGCTTGCGCGGCCGCGAGCGGGCCAGCGAGAACGCGAAGCGCATGATCCGCTCGACGCCGGCGCGGGTCATCAGCGACAGGTCGGTGGCGGCCTCCAGCGGATGACCCTGATGGACGCGGCCGCCGACGCCCGAGTATTCGCCTTCGGAATTCTCGCGGACGATGACCCAGTTCAGATCGTCGGGGCCGCAGCGCTTCAGCGGCGTCTCGATGCCGGGCAGGATCCGCGTCGGGCGCACGTTCGCATACTGGTCCAGACCCTGGCAGATCTTCAGCCGCAGACCCCACAGCGTGATGTGATCGGGCACGTCCGGGTCGCCGGCCGAGCCGAACAGGATCGCGCTCTTGTCGCGCAGCGCATCCAGTCCGTCTTCCGGCATCATCACGCCATGCCTGCGATAGTGATCGGCGCCCCAGTCGAAGTCCTCGAACTCGAAGCGGAACTCGCCGCTCGCCGACGCCAGCGCCTCCAGCAGCTTGCGGCCGGCCGGCACGACCTCCTTGCCGATGCCGTCGCCAGGGATCGTTGCGATGCGATAGGTCTTCATCGGGGCGTCTCCATGGGGTTGCGATGAATCGGAACTGTAGGTCCGCGGCCATCACCCGGACCGCCCGCCCGGTGAAGACGGCGTTTACCTGGATTCAACAATGACCCGGCCGGCGGCCGTACCGCGGATCCAGCCCGCCGATCTCGGCTTCTTCTGCGCGCTGGCGGCGGCCGGCAGCCTGAGCGCCGCGGCGCGCGAGCTCGGCATCACCACCGGCGCGGTCAGCAAGCACCTGTCGCTGATGGAGAGCCGGCTGGGCGTGGCGCTGGTGAACCGGACGACCCGCCGGATGAGCCTCACGCCGGAAGGCGAGCTGTATCTGGAGCATGCCCGCCGGATCCTCGGCGACATCGACGGGATGCAGGAACTGCTCGGCATCGACCGGGCCACGCCCCGGGGCCTGCTGCGGGTCAATGCGACCCTGGGTTTCGGGCGCCGGCATGTCGCGCCTTTGATCTCGCGTTTCGTGCGCCGCCACCCGCAGGTCGAGGTGCAGCTTCAGCTTGCGGTCGATCCGCCGTCGCCGGCGGACGACTCCTACGACGTCTGCATCCGGTTCGGCGCGCCGCCCGATTCACGGGTCATCGCCCGGCGGCTGGCCGCCAATCGCCGGCTGCTGTGCGCGGCGCCCGCCTACCTGGCCCGGCACGGCACACCGAAGTCGCCGGCCGACCTGGCGCGGCACAACTGCATCTGCATCCGGCAGGGCGAGGAGGCGTACGGCGTCTGGCGGCTGTCCGGCACGAAGAACCGACCGGCGGACGTGCAGTCTGTCAAGGTCCGCGGCAGCCTGACCACCAACGACGGCGAGATCGCCGTCAACTGGGCGCTGGAAGGCCACGGCATCCTGATGCGCGCCCAGTGGGACATCGAGCGGTATCTGGAGAACGGCCGGCTGGTGCAGGTGCTGCCCCAGTACGCGACGCCCGATGCCGACATCTACGCGGTCTATCCGCAGCGGCACAAGCAGGCGGCGCGGGTGCGGGCGTTCGTCGAGTTCGTCGCGATGTCGTTTTCGGGCAGGGGGTGACGGCTCGCCTGGCCGTCAAGATCGGAACCTTGCAAGGGTGTCATCCGGCTCGTTTGCGGAACCAACCCGGTCGGACCGGTACCGGTGCCGGCGGCAGCCCGGGAGGCAGCCGCTCACTGGTGAGTGCATCGATCGTCGTCTGCAGGTGACGGATGAATGCGCGGGCGCGCGGCTGACGGATCAGCGACTTGCGCAGCAGCAGCGTGAGCGGCGGCGAATGCTGCCCTTCCCAGTCGAGCAGCACCGGCTGCAGCCGGCCGTCGCGCAAGCTGTCGCGAACGGTCAGGTCGTTCCACCGGCCGGCGATCCGGCCCGCGAGCAGCGGCGCGTCGAGCGCACCGCGGTCATCGCCGGTCAGCCAGCCATCGACCTCGACTTCGACCCGTTCCCCGTCCCTGACGAACGTCCAGCGATTCAATACCTCGCCGTATGGTGTACGAAACAGCGCGCATGGCATGCGGGCGAGATCGGCAGGTTCGCGCGGCGTACCGTACCGAGCCCAGAACGACGGCGCTGCAACGATCAGCCATCGGGTGTATGCGATCGTGCGTACGACCGCATCCTGTGCCGGCGGCCAGCCGAACATCAGCAGCATGTCGGCGCCCAGCCGCACGAGGTCGCGAACGGTTCCCGCATCGCGCAGATCGACCCGGACTCCCGGAAACGCTGCGTGGAACGACGGCAGCACCTCCGGCAGCACGAAGCGGGCGACGACGCTCTGGTGCGCGATGATCAGCGTGCCGGTGGGGGCACGCCCCGCATCCCGCAGACTCGCGTCGAGTTCGGCCGCATCCTTCAGCAGCCGGCGGGCACGCTCGACGTACCCGGCACCCTCGGGCGTGGGTCGCAGCGACGCGCCGTCGCGATGCAGCAGCGCGACACCGACCTCGGCCTCCAGAGCATTGATCAGCCGGTGCACGGACGGCGTAGCGACACCGAGCCGGCGCGCCGCGGCGGCGAAGCCCCGTTCATCGACGGCAGCGACCAGGTACTCGAGCGCACGCAGCTTGTGGATGGTCATCGAGGCTGCACGGTGTGTGAACGGGTAGGAGACTGTCGGGGTTCCATCACGCGGGCAGATTCGAACCGGCAGCCTTCAGAGCGCATCGCCGACCGGACGGCTTCCCAAAGACATCGCCGACCGGACGGCTTCCCGAAGACATCGCCGCCATCAGCAAATTGCTGATGCCGCAGCAGGCCCGGCAGTATTGTGCCCGCTGTGCGGCCGCTGCACCATCGGAGGCACCTGAATCCACCGGAGCCGATGATGCGGCCAGCCCCGATGATTCCGATCGTTTCGCGCCGCCTCCCCGCCGTCGGCTGCAATCGACGCGCGCTGCTGGGAGCCGCGCTCGCATGGCCGTGGGCTGCCGCACGCGCGCAGCCGCATGCCGGACCGCGCGCGCAGCCGATCGATGAACCGCCGCTGCGCGGCCTGCAGATCGTCGTTCCTGCGCCGCCCGGCGCCCAGCCCGATCTGATCGCCCGCTGGCTCATCGAGCCGATCGGGCAGCGGGCTGGCGTGCCGGCCGTCGTGCTGAACCGGCCCGGCGCAGCCGGCGCGATCGCCGCCGATGCAGTGCTGAGCGCGCCGCCGCAGAGCGGCGCACTGCTGCTCGGCGGGCTCGATCATGTGGCTTACTCGCATCTGAACAGCGGCCGCCGGCCGCTCGATCCATTCGCCGACTTCGTGCCGGTCGGCACGACCAGCCGCGATACCTGGCTGCTCGTCTGTGCCGCGGCCCAGCCGTTCGGCAGTCCCGCTGCCCTCGCCGACGCGTCGCGCCGCGACGGTGGGCTGCGCTACGCGAGCGGCGGCGAAGGTTCCACCGCGCATCTGCTGTCCGCCCGGCTGTGCCACGCGCTCGGCATCGACGCTGCGCACATTCCCTACAAGGATGCCTGGCTGCCCGATCTGATCGCCGGCCGCGTGCACTTCACGATCGCGCCGACGCCGGCAGTGATCGGGCAGGTGCGCGGCGGCGCGCTGCGCGCACTCGCATCGCTGACCGATCGCCGGCTTCCGCAACTCGATCAGGTGCCGTCGATCGCCGAGCTCGGATGGCCCGACCAGACATTCACCGGCGGACTGTGGCTGTTCGCGCCGGCCGTGCTCGCGCCCCGCGCGGCGGATTTCAACGGCTGGCTGCGCGAGGCCATGCAGCGACCGGAGATTGCTGCCCGCTATCGCGATGCCGGCATCGAAGCCGCGCCGCTCGATCTCGAACAGACGCGCGCGGCGGTGCGCGAGCGGCTGGCGGTGGTCCCTGCGGTGCGCGGCGCGGTGTTCGGACGGGCGAGGGGATGGTCACCGCCGCCGATGTACGAGCGGCCCGGCACCCGGCGGATCGACTTGCGCACGAGCGCCACCGCCGACGGGGGACAGGAACCGAATCGGGTTACGCATCGAGCTGGCGTGGGCTGCCCGATACGAACGCACCGTAAGCCCGCTGATTGGTAAGCGCGAATTCGTGTGCGGATTCATTGTCCGACGAGAGCAGGGTTGGTAGAATACTGTACTTATGATCAGTGTTCGAGGATACCATGCTCGACGCAATCCCCTCCCCCTCCGGGCCCCTCTTGCCCACTGCCCCGGCCACCGTCTCGGCCGCCTCCCCGGCCGCCTCCCCGGCCGCCTCCTCGGCCGCCTCCTCGGCCGCCTCCTCGGCCAGGCTCTCCCGCGCCGAACTCGAATCCCAGATCACCGCACTGGCCGGTCACCTGAACGCCGCCAGCCACCGCT
>DAISWF010000020.1:28935-35936 GCA_036826495.1 Burkholderiaceae bacterium | reverse complement strand
CGTGGCCCGCAACTGGGAGGTGGCTGCGCACGGCGTCGCGGCCACCCGCACGATCTCCAGCCGGCTGTCGCGCGACGAAGAGGCGGCGATGATCGCGCGTTCGGTCGGCGCGGTGCGCGACGCCTGTGGCCGTGCGCCGCTCGGCTGGCACGGCACCGAGTACGGGCAGTCGCGGATCACGCCCGAGCTGCTGTGCGCGCACGGCATCGGCTATCAGCTCGACAGTCCCGACGACGAGCAGCCCTGCGAGCTGCGCACCGCCGCCGGTCCGCTGGTGTCGCTGCCGATGTCGATCGATCTGGACGACGTGTTCTCGTACTGGCACCGCAAGGTGCCGATGCACAAGTGGTGCCGGGCGATCGTCGCCGCCGCGGCCACGCTGTCCGGCGAGGACCGGCCGTCGGGGCGGGTGCTGATCGTCAACCTGCATCCGTGGCTGATCGGCCAGGCGTCGCGCATCGGCTGGCTCGAGGAGGTGCTGGCCGGGCTGCGCGAGATGCCCGGCGTCTGGTTCGCCACGGCCGGCGAGATCTACGAGGAATACCGCGCGCTGCGCTCGCCGTGAAGCGCATGCGATGCGCGCCCGCCGGGCCCCGCCGGCAGTCCGTGCAGCACCTGCAGCAGCGTCTGGCCGGAGAACGTCGCCCGCGCGGCGACGCGGCCCGGCTGGTGCCCGGGCGGCGCTTCGAGCGCGCGCACGATCGCGGCGGCAAACCCGTCGGCATCGTCGTGCGTATCGAACTGCGCACGCACGAAGTCCGGCAGCCCCTCGGTACCGGTGCTGGTGCTGACCAGAGGCAGGTCGGTCATCAGCATGTCGATCGCCTTGATGTTCACTCCGCTGCCGCGGCGCACCGGATTGACGAGGACATGGGCGCGCCGCTGCAGCGCCGCGGGGTCGCCGACGTCGGCGATCAGTTCGATGCCGGGCCGCTGCGCGAAACCGCGCGCCTGCGCGGAAGGCCGCGACCCCGCCAGGACGAAGCGGGTCTGCGGACGCTGTCGCAGCACGCGCGGAGCGACCTCCTCGACCAGCCATCGAACGCCCTCGACGTTGTTCGGGGTATGCAGGTTGCCCAGGAAGAGCACGTCGATCGGGTCGCCGGCATCCGCATCGGCGGGCGTGAGCGGCGGCCGCGGCGCCGGTGATTCCGCCAGCGGCGGCAGCCAGCGGACATGATCGACTCCGCGCGTACGCCAGTAGTCCGCATCCTTCTCCGAGATGTCCAGCACCAGTTCGGATCGCCGCATCAGCCGAAGCTGATAGCGTTTCAGGTGCACGGTCGTGACCAGCAACCGCAGCGAGGTGACCAGGCTTCCGGAGGCGCGCGCGAGCTGGCGCCGGTAGACATGCTCGACGTTGTGGGAGCGGTAGATCATCGGACAGCGCAGCCGGCGCCGGCAGGCGTCGGCCAGCTCGCCGGCCTGCGGTCCTTCCAGCCACAGCAGGTCCGGCCGGAAGTCGGCGACCTGCATGTACAGGTCGCGCCGGCTGCGGCCATGCGGCGCGCGAGCCGCCGCATGCCAGGGCACCGTGGCCGTTCTCGACAGCGTCGCCAGTCGTGCGATCAACGACTTGCGCAGCGGACGCACGATCAGCACCTGGACGTGTTCCTTGACCGCGCGGATGACCGCCTCGTCGGGCCGCCGGCCGTAGTCGTCGTAGAAGCAGACCAACATCACCGTGTGGCCCTGTGCGCGCAATGCCTTGATGCGGCGCCAGCAGTCCAGCCGGCCTCCGTGATCGGGCGGGTAGGGCAGTTCGGGCGCGAAGACGACGATTCGACAGGCCTCCGCCGGCGGGCGGGAGGCGTCGGCCGGAGCGCCCGGCGCCGGCTGCGCCACCTCGGCCGGGTCGTTCGTCAGGATGTTCACCGTTCGACCTCCGCATCCGATGGCGTTCCGCCGACCACTGGCGAGGGGCGGCGCCTGCGCGCTCCGACCTGGCGCTCCAGAAGCTGTTCGTACTGCGTCAGCACGCCATGCCATGAGAACGCTTCGTCGAAGCGCGCCTCGCTGGCCGCGCGCATGCGCTGCCGCAATCCTTCGTCGGCGATGACCCGGGTGATGATTTCTTCGGCACTGCGGAAGTCATCGAAGTAGCGCGCCGCGTCACCGGCCACCCAGCGGTTGAAGGGGTTGTCGTTGACGACGACCGGATTGCCGGCGCCGAGCGCCTCGACCAGCGAGGGATTGGTGCCGCCGACCTGGTGGCCATGCAGGTAGGCCAGGCAATGGAACCGCAATGCATGAAGCGTCGGCTTGTCGTAGATCGCGCCGACGAACTCGACCTCGCTGCTGGCGGCATCGAGTACGCGGCACTGGTAAGGGTGAGCCGGGTCGTAGTTGCCGAGCACCGCGAGGCGCACGCCGCGCCTGCGGGCGGAGAACGCCCGCACCAGCTCCAGCACCGAGTTCTCCGGTTCGGGCCGGGCGATCAGCGTCAGATAGTTGCCGGGCGTCAGGCCCAGCGGCTCCAGCGGCCGCGGATCGATGCTCGCGATGCGGTCCGCGCCATAGGGAATCGTCGCGATCTTGTGCAGGCCGACGCGGGTGTTCAGGTGCCGGCAGATCTCGGGGTTGTCCGCGATCAGATGATCGGCGATCAGGCATCCGAGCCAGTCGTTGAGCCAGAACCAGGCCTTCGCGGGGCGGGACCATTTCGACCGCCGCCATTCGATGCCGTCCATGTTCATCACGTTGACGATCCCGCGCATCCGCAACCGCGCGCAGAAGGCCGCCGTGTTGTAGCCCAGCGTGAGGCAGGGATCGTCGAAGCGGGCGGCATGGCGGATGCATTTCCAGTCGAACACCATGGTTCCGACGGGCCCCGGCCTGGATACCGGTATCCGGATGCGGTGGATGCCGTGCCAGTCGTCGGCGAACGGCGGGCCGTCGCCATCTTCCTGGCAGTAGACGGTGACGCGCCAGTCGCGCTGCCGGAGATAGAGGGCGAGCTGCTCTGCGAAGGTCTCGAACCCGCCGTGCGCGGCGGGAATGCCGCGAATCCCCAGGATTCGCAGACTCCGGCGGCTGGCGGAAAGGGGAGCGATGATCATCGGGGTCGCATGGCGTGAGGGGGACGACCTGAACCCGGTTCTCACGCGGCGACTTCCGCCGTGCGCGCGGCACAGCGGATCGGATGACTGATGCGTGGGAAGGGGGCGGACGGCCGGACATCGGCATGGCCGGCGTGGGCACGGACCGTATGACCGAAGCAGGCCGGATGCCGCCGGACCGCCTGGAAGGCGATCGCCGCGGCATGTGCGGGCTGGCACGCGAGCGCTGGCTGGCCGTCCTTCGAGATCGCCGGCCGATCGCGCCGGCCCGCCTCTTGGACGTAGGAAATGATACTTATTCTCATTTGAACCGTCAAACCGGGCGGTGCGAGGCGCGAACCGCGCTGCCGCGCGTTGACGCAAAAGATGAGAATGACTATCATTTGATGTACCGCCGATCACCGCGCTTCTGCCGGCGATCGGATCAAGCCAGCACGTCCGGGTTCTCCGGCGCCAGCAAGACGTCCCTGATCCGCCTGCCGTCCGGCAGGCGCGTGTCAGGTCGGTCTTGGCATCCACTGCCAGCAATCGTCGCAAGCCGCCTTCGCCAGAGGGCGGCCGCCCGGCCTTGCGCATCTCGTGTCGAGCAACGGTGAATCGATCACCCGGCGCTCGGTCATCAACTTCGGTCAAGAGAAGGGACCAGATCATCATGAACATTCGGGCCAGGACACTCCTCGTGCAGGCGATGGCCGTCGCCGGGTTGCTCGCCGCCGGTCAGACGTGGGCGCAGACATACGGCTACTACCCCGACCACCAGTTCGACTATGCAAGCCAGCTCAGCGGTGACATCAGCAACAATTCGTGGGTCAACCTGACGGCGAGCACCGGGCCTGCCGGCACGCCGATCGCCGGTGTGCCGGGCCTGAGCGGCACCGGCGGCTTCCCGGGCCTGACGATGTGGGGCCCTCAGGCGTCGCAGATCAATTCCAGCTACGGCACGGTCAGCGGGACCGAGCTGGGCGGCGCGACCCTGAACAAGGTGGCGAACGGCAGCGGCGGCGGTCCGTACGCGGCGGGCGGGTCCATCTACTTCGGCGGCTTCTCCGACGTGGTGAACCTGAACGGCGGCACGCTCAGCGTCGTCGATTCGACTCCGCTGGCCGGGCTGGAGACGGTGGTCTTCCAGGTCGGCATCGGCGAGGCATGGACCTACGATTTCCTCAACCATGCGCTGCCGACGCTGACGGTGACGACCGCCAGCGGCACCTCGGCGCCGCTGGTGGCGGACTTCAATCAGAAGGTCGAGGCGTTCGACAACGGAACGGTCGAGATGCCCACCGGCACCGAGACCGTCTACATCAACCAGTACGCCCTGCAGTGGAATCTGTCGGGCTACAGCGACATCACGTCGCTGGCCGTCAGCTTCTCCGGCGTGCAGCATGCGCAGTTGTACGGCCTCACGCTGACCGAGGGTGACACCTTCACCCAGGTGGTGGCGGTTCCCGAGGCCAGCATGCCGCTGATGATGGCTGCCGGGCTGGGGGGTGTCGCGTTCCTGGTGCGCCGTCGTCGGCCGTCGGGCCAGCAGGCGGCGATGCCCGCCTGAGCGGTCGCAGGCCGTGGCCGGGCCGCCGGGTGCGGTCCTGTCACGGCCGTTTCCTCCGTGGTTCGCGAACGCCGCTGCCGTCTGCCGGCAGCGGCGGCGCGTGCCCGTCTTCGAGCGTCCATCGACATGTTCCCGATCCGATCGAGCCTCTGCTGGCTCGTTGCGCTGGTGCTGGTCGCCGCTTCGTCCGCGCGCGCGGTGACGCTGCCGGAGGATTCGACTCCACACCAGTGGCATTCGTTCAACACGCCGGACAACGCCTTCCTCGGAATGACCGAGGACGCCTGGACCAACGACCAGCCGGGCGCCTTGTACGCCGAGTGGGGCGGATTCGTCCCGGTCCGGGCGGGCACCTGGACGTTCACCCGCCCGACGGTGGCGCAGGGTGCGTCGACCTCGGTGGTGCTCGCCGAAACCAGCGGCACCGGATTGCTGACCGGAAGCGGCAACATCTACGGACTGGCCTATGGCCAGGTGCCCGGTCCGCCGCTGATCTTCAACCTCGTCGTGACCGATGCCGGCACGACGGCCGCCGCCCCCGGCGCGACCCGCACCGTGGTCATGCGTTCCGGAACCAAGGGCGTGCTGCCGAACCTGAACGCCACGCTCGACGGAGTCGCCGCCACCGGCATCGCCACCTTCCGCGTGGACGGCTCCATCGACATGCCCACCGGCGTCGGCGGCGCGATCGAAGCCAACGCGACCTCGGATGCCGAATGGCTGTGGAAGTGGACGGGGGTGCCGATCAGGAGCCAATACCGTTTCGATTTCTCCGCGTCCGTGGGGCACATGAGCCTCGACAATCTCGCGGTCTACTTCAGTCCGCCGAAGACTGCGTCTTCTTCGACCGGCGCGACGGCTCGCCGGCATGCGGCGGTGCCGGTCAATGCACTGGCCCACCTGCTGGGCGAGGAGGCGGCCGCGACGGTTTCGCTCGCCGGGCTGCCGGGCGCGTGGCCGGCATCGGCGTCCACCGATGCGCCATCGGCACCGGCCGGCCCGCTGTCCGTGGCCGCGCTGACCCTGCTGGTGGCCCGCGTCGGCCGTCGCTGCAAGCGCTGATCGTGTCGAACCGGTCAGATGCCTGCGTGCGCGCACGGCCGGCCGCCGGCCGTGCCGGCTTCGCCGATCGGCCGCGGTGGGGCAGCCGGCGGGCGGTCCCGCGGCTGCTTTCGGTTCTTCTGTGCGTCGGTGCCGGCGGCGCGGCGTTCGCCGACGACAAGGCTGACAAGGCTGCGGCCGCCGAGTCCCTGCCGTCGGTGCAGGTGACCGCCGACCGGGTGCCGGCGATCGCGCTGCCCGCCACCGAATCGACCACCGTGCTCGATGCGCCGGCGCTCGAACGCAAGCAGCCCGCGACGGTCTTCGACGCGGTCAAGGACACTCCGGGCGTTTCGGTCGACGGCGGGCCGCGGGCCACCGGCATGCGTTTCAACATCCGCGGGTTCCGCGGCAACGAGGACGTCGCGTTCAAGATCGACGGGGCGGTCAAGGGTTTCGAGAAATACCGGTTCGGCGCCGGCGTGTTCATCGAACCCGAGCTGATCCGGTCGATCACCATCGAGCGCGGGCCATCGCTGACGACCGGATCGGGCGCGATCGGCGGAGCGGTGCTCGTGACCACCAAGTCGGCGGCCGACTTCCTGCGGCCCGGCGAGCGTGTCGGCGGCTTGCTGAAGCTGGGCTACAACTACAACAGCAACGAGCGTCTGCGGATGCTGGCGGCGTTCGCCCGGCCCACTGCCCGCAGCGATCTGCTGGTGACCCAGGTCGAACGGAGCTCGCGGGACTTCCGGCTCGCCGGCGGCGAGCGTTTCCCCGCCAGCGCGACCGATCTGACCGGCACCCTCATCAAGCTGGGTCTGTTCCCGACCGATGCGCTGTCGCTCGAGCTGAGCCGGACCGCCTATCGGAGCGGGCCGCTCTATACGCCGTTCGACGCGAACTCCAGCAACGCGTTCGTCGGCGGCTATGTCCATCAGAACGTCGACGACGAAACGCTGAATCTTCGGTTCAACTACGAGCCGCCGGGCCAGCCGCTGGTGAAGCTGCGCGGCACGATCGCGCACGAGACGACCGACCTGGCGAACCTGATGCTGACCGGCGCCGGGCAGAGCACGTTCACGGTGCCGTGCACCACCACGCCGTGCGTATGGAGCCCTTACGGCGGCCCCACGGGGTCGATGACGGACTTCTGGAAGTACGACATCTGGACCGCCGAACTGTTCAATGACAGCCGCTACCGGCTCGGGCCGGTCGGCGGCGCCGGGCAGCCGCAAGGAGTCCAGCCCGATCAGGTCGATCCGCGTCTCCAGCAGCGGCAGCCCCTCATCGGCCATGCGGCGCAGCACCGTCTCGCCGGCCAGGCGAGCGCGCCGGACGCAGCCGGTGCC
>DAISWF010000020.1:26818-28925 GCA_036826495.1 Burkholderiaceae bacterium | reverse complement strand
GGGCCTGCAGGCGGTGCAAAACCGCCGCGATCTGCGCAGGATCACCGAGAACCCGCTGATGAACGGTGCCGACGGGCGATATCCGTCGGGGTTCGACTCGCAGCAGCCGCCGGGCACCCGCTCGTCGTTCGCGCTGATCGCGCAGAATGCGTTCACCTGGTCCAACTTCACCTTGGTGCCGGGTGTGCGCTGGGACCGCTACAAGCTGCGGGCCGACGGTCAGGCGGCGCTCAATCGTCTGGCGGCCGGCGTGCCCGCCGAGTACACCCTGCAGCGCGTAACGCCCGCCGTCGCCTTCACCTGGCGGCCCTCCGCCGGCGCCTGGGCGTTGACGCACCGCTGGTCCAAGGGCTTCCGGCCGCCGCTGATCACCGACTACTTCGGCATGGATTCGGCCAGCCCCTGCACCGGCTTCTTCGACAGCGCCGGCCGCAGGATCGCGCCGCTGGGCTGCGGCGATGCGCTGCAGCCCACCGAGTCGATCAACCGCGAGTACACGGTGGCCTGGAGCCGCGCCGCGGAGTCTTCCACCCAGGCGCGTTTCACGTTCTTCCGGATCGCCACGCGCAATCTGATCGGGGCGAGCTACCTGATGTCGGCGGGCGATGCGATCGTGCAGCCGTACGTCGAACAGCGCAGCGGCCTGGAGCTCGAGCTCAATCACGATGCCCGCGACTGGTATGCGGTGTTCGGCGTCTCCCGGATCTGGGCGACGCGGACCAACTCGCTGACCGACTACGCCTCGTCGTTCACCGCCGGCATCCCCGGCACCACGGCGGGGCTGACCGTCGGCTACCGGCTGTTCGACGGGCGGCTCGAGATCGGCTATCGCGTCCGCCAGATATTCGACCAGTTGCTGCTGCCGAATGCGACCGGCCTGACCGCCAGCACGCAGTACTGCGGAAGAGTCGAGAGCGCCGGCGTCGTGCATGCGGCGAACACGCAGCAGGATCTGTTCGCGGTCTGGCGGCCGCATCGCGCGGTGACCGCCAGCCTGTCGATCAACAACCTGTACGACAGGCACTGGTGCAACAACGGCGACGAGCTCGGCAACGTCATCGGCTTGCAGGGGCCCGGGCGATCGGTGCGCGTGTCGGTCGCCGTGCAGTTCTGAAGGGGTTTGGAAGAGATGGCGAACGTGAACGACGGAGGCGTCCGGCCCGGCCGGTCGCCGCAATCATGCGGCCTGCCGTGCCGGCGGTGGCGGGGGGGCGCGCAGCCGGGTCTGGCGGTCGCGATGGCGGCGATCATGCTGGCCGCCTGCAGCGGCGGATCGGGCGGCGGCGGCGGCCCGGTGGGGTCGGCCTCCCCGGCGCCCTCACCCGCGCCGGCGCCCTCCGAGACGCCCGTCCCGGTGCAGCCGGCGAGTGTCGATGCCTGCTTCAATCCGAGTCTCTTCTCGAAGGAAGGCACGGTGGTCAGCGCGCGCTATCGGTCGACGGTCGGCGGCGTCACCGGCGAGGTGCGGCATACCGAGACCGTCGGCACCGTCACGCGGTTCAACGACTATCTGCTGAGCCGGATCACCGTGCAGGAGACGATGGACATGCCGGGCTCGCCGTCGCAATCGTTCGACGGCGTGCAATACATCGAGCTGCGCGACCGTGCCGTGATGCTGCTGGCGATGCGCGCGCAGCTTCGCGGCGGCACGACGACGGCGCAGATCATCGAGCTCGACCCGCCGCGTCCCGATCTGGACTTCTCGCTGTCCGTCGGACAGTCGCGCGAAGGCGCCACGAAGGCCGAGATCACGTTCGAACCCGCGTCGTCGGCACAGCGGATGGACCTGCAGACCAGACTGACGTTCGCCGGGTTCGAGACGGTCACGGTGCCGGCCGGCACCTTCGCCAATGCCTGCCGGTTCTCGCTCGAATCCAGCGGATCGTCGGTACGGACCGTCGTGCGCTGGATTGCGGCAGGCTCGGGCGTGATGATCAAGGCCACCAGCGCCGGCTCGACCCAGGAGCTCCTGTCGGCCACGATCGGCGGCAGTCCGGTCACGCCTTGAGCAGCCCCGGAGCGTTGACGGATCAGTTGAGAACGATTATCATTTGCAACATCAACGCCGAGTCCCCGGCACCGACGCGGTGCGGTCTGCGACCCGGCG
>DAISWF010000020.1:0-26808 GCA_036826495.1 Burkholderiaceae bacterium | reverse complement strand
CGACGCCAGCTAGCCATTTCGCCAGCCAGCCATCCGCCCGACGCTCCGCTGTCCGCTTCGGCAGGCATCCGGCCGGTCACGGCCCGCCTTCCGATCGACGCGCCTGCATTGCTGCGGCTCCTCGGTTCGCTGCCAGCGTTTTCCAAGGAGATAGCCTCGGGCGCCGTTCCCCCGCCCTTTCAAAGATGACGCAGTTCCGATCGTGGAACGACGCGTGGTTCGGCGTCTCCAGCATCGGAAACGGAACAAGCCATGACAACCGGACTCCGCCCGCCGCGCCGCAATCGGCGGGTAAGCAACGACGAAGTCTCCGCCCCGGCGCCCAAACCGCCAGCGGTGAAGGAGAAGGCCCCGGCAGGCAGTGAGAAGGCCCCGGCAGGCGGTGCAGCCGCCTTGCAGGTGCCGCAATCGACCTCCGGCGCCGCGACGATCGTCGAAAGCCATGTGCTGCTCGGCGTTGCGCATGAGCTGCTGATCATTCACAACAACCGCTTGTACCGGCTGCGTGAAACGATCAACGGCAAGCTGATCCTGACTGCGTGATGGCGGCGCTTGCGGGCTTCGGGCGGTTCGCTCCGGGTCGCGTGGCGGCGCGGCGCAATTCGCGGCGCAGTTTCCTGGCGGGCGCGCTGCTGCCGGCGATCGCGCCGGTGTCGCGGGCGGCAGCCGGTGACGACGCCGGCTCGCTGGGTGTCTTCTATTTCCCTGGCTGGAAGGATCGGCAGCCCGGCGGCCCGTCGGCGCTGCCCTGGGCGCCGATCCGTTCTTTCGCCGACCGTGAACCCTTGCTCGGCTGGTACGACGAGGGCAGCGTCGACGTCATGCGCCGCCATCTCGAATGGATGGCGCAGGCCGGCATCCGCTTCGTGATGTTCGACTGGTACTGGGCGCGCGAGCGGCGGCCGCAGCTCGAGCATGCGCTGAACGCATACCTTGCCGTGGCAGCGACTCCGGTGTCGTTCGCGATCATGTGGGCCAACCACACCGGAACACCGGAGAGCAGCGCGCAGTTCGAGGCGGCCGTCCGCCACTGGATCGCCCGCTACTTCGATTCGCCCCGCTATCTGCGGATCGACGGCCGCCCGCTGGTGATGATCATGCTGCCGGACCGGCTCGAGGCGTCCGCCGTCGGGGCGGGCACGACGGCACCGCAGTGGCTCGCCAGGGCCCGCGGGGTGGCGAGGGAGGCCGGCCATCCCGATCTGTTCCTGGTGGCCGGCAGCGCCGCGCAGGATGCCATCGCGAAGCAGCGGCCCGCCGACAGCGGATACGACGCGCTCAGCGCCTACAACTATCACGGCCGGCCGGCCGCCGCGCCGTTCGACGGCGGGCATCGCGAATCCCACAGCTACGCGGAACTGTCGGCGGCTTACGCCGATCATTGGGGCTGGATGCTCGATCGAGGCGCTCATCCCTACCTGCCGCCGGTCACGGCGGGCTGGGATCGGCGGCCGTGGGGCGGCAGCCCGGATCCACGACACGACCAGTCGACCCCGACCCGCCAGGAGTTCACCGAGCATCTGCGGGCCGCGCGGGCGCTGCTGCGCACGCACCCGTCGAAGACGCACGGCATCGCGCTGCTGTGCTGCTGGAACGAGTTCGGCGAAGGCTCGTTCGTCGAACCCACCCGCGGCATCGGCGAGGACCGGCTGGCGGCGATCAGCGAAGTCTTCGGACAGGGCCGCTGACCGCGCCGCCGATCGATGAGCCCGCCTGTGAGCCCGCTTGTGAGCCCGCCTGTCTGCCGCATCGGCGTCGTGCTGTTGAACTTCAACGGCTGGCGCGACACCGTCG
The DNA here is from genome assembly GCA_036826495.1 of Burkholderiaceae bacterium. Lineage (GTDB taxonomy): Bacteria > Pseudomonadota > Gammaproteobacteria > Burkholderiales > Burkholderiaceae_E > DAISWF01. The sequence goes on along the minus strand of DAISWF010000020.1, from coordinate 25,014 downwards.
CCTGCCTGCGCAGCCTGCTGGCGATGACCCTGAAGGCCGACTACCTGGTCGTCTGCGACAACGCCTCGACCGACGGGTCGTTCGAGAGGCTGTGCTGGACCGTCGACGGTCTGCCCGGCTCGCCGGGCCGTCGAAGGGTCGTGGAGCAGGCGCAGGCCGCCGAGCTCGCTCCGCAGTCCGGCATCACGCTGATCCGCAATGCGGACAACCTCGGGTTCGCGGCCGGCAACAACGTCGGCATCCGTCATCTGCTCGGCGACCCTGCGCTCACGCACGTGTGGATACTGAACAACGACACCGAGGTCGATGCCGATGCATTGAGTGCGCTCGCTCGTGCGTCGTGCGCACGTCCCGAGGTCGGCATATGGGGCGCGACGGTGCTCGATCATCGCGATCGCACCCGCGTGCAGGCCCTCGGCGGCGGCGCCTTCGATCCCTGGACCGGCAGCACGCGGCATCTGGGGGCGTTCGGCCGGTTCCCGCCGGGCCTGCAGGAACCGGAGCAAGCGGCGCGAATCGAGCACGAGCTGCGCTACGTGCTGGGTGCATCGATGTTCGTGACGCGCGGCTGGCTGCAGCAGGTGGGCCTGCTCGACGAACGGTACTTCCTCTACTACGAGGAACTGGACTGGGCGTTTCGCGGCGGCCGCCGGTTCGCGCTCGGCTATGCCCCGCAGGCCCGGGTATTCCACCGCGAGGGCGCGACCGCCGGCACCAGTCCGACCGGCGGGTCGCCGTTGTCGGTCTTCCATCTGCATCGAAGCAAGCTGCTGTTCTGCCGCCGGCATCTGCCGCGGTACCGGTTGCCGACGATCGTCGTCGCGTCCGCCTGGCAGTCGCTGAAGTTCCTGCTGCGCCGGCGGCCCGCGCTGGCCCTGTCGACGCTGCGCGGAATGCTGTCGGGGCTGTTCGCGCGGGCACCGGGGTCGGTCTCCTGGAAGCCGGAGTCGTAGCGGAAGGAAAACAAAACACATGTCGATCCGCATGCAATCAACCTCTGCTTCCGCCGTCGCGGTGCTGGTGAGGACGCTGGTATCCGGGCTCGTCGTCGCGATCTACCTGTACTTCATCGCCGATGCCTGTTCGCTGGCGTTCGCGCAGACGCCTGCGGCGGCCGTCGCCGCGGCGCCGGTACCGGCCGACGCCGGTGCGCGGCAGGCCGAGGCGGACTATGAGCTCGGGCCGGGCGACACCGTCCGGATCACCGTCTTCCAGAATCCCGATCTGACCACCGAGGCCCGCGTATCCGAAAGCGGCCAGATCAGCTTCCCGCTGCTCGGCACGATCAAGGTCGGCGGACGCACGCTGTCCGATGCCGGCCGCCTGCTGTCGCAGCACCTGCGCGCCGGCAACTTCGTTGCGCAGGCCGAGGTGACGGTGAACATCATCCAGTTCCGCAGCCAGCAGGTCTCGGTGCTCGGCATGGTCGGCCGGCCGGGCCGCTATCCGATCGAAGTGCGCGGAACGAAGCTGACCGAGGTGCTGGCGCTGGCGGGCGGCATCCTGCCGATGGGCGCCGACCAGGTGATCGTCATCGGCGGCGACCCCCCGCGGCGACGCGAGATCGATCTGCCCGGGCTGTATCTGCACGGCCGCACCGAAGACGACATCGTGCTGAACGGCGGCGATTCGCTGTATGTCCATCGCGCGCCGCAGGTCTATGTGTTCGGGCAGGTCCAGCGGCCTGGCAACTATCAGATCCTGCGCGACATGACGGTCAGCCAGGCGGTGGCCACCGCGGGTGGCTTCACGTTGCGCGCCCGCCAGGGCGGGATCGTGCTGAAGCGGGCGGCGCCGGATGGCCGGATCGTCAGCCGCGCGGCGGGACAGGACGATGCGGTACGGCCGAATGACCAGATCTACGTCGAAGAGAGCCTGTTCTAGTGTCCGCCGGGCGATCGGGCGGACGCGGCGGACGGTGGCGTGCCCGCATGTCGCTGCTGCGTTCGCTACCGGAGGCGTGGTGCGGTCTGCGGCGGGGCGCGCTGCGGGGCCTGCTGTGCGGCGCGTTGGCAAGCTGCCTGCCGTTGCAGGGCCTCGCGTTCGACGGCGACCCGCTGCGGTTCTCGCTGTCGGCGAGCCGGATGCACGATTCGAACGTCTTCCGTCTGCCCGACGGCTATCCGGTGGCGGCGCTGACGGGCCGCGCTCAGCGGGGCGATTCGATGACGCAGCTCGGCGCGATGCTGGCATTCGATCGCACGCTGCGCCGTCAGCACATCGCGGCCAGCCTGAACGTCACCGACACGCGGTATGCCACCTATCGCCAGCTCGACAGCGTCGGGTACGACCTCGCCGCCAACTGGCGGCTCGAGCATCGGAGCGATTCGTCGCTGGCGCTGTCGTTGCGCAAGAGCCGGGTGATGTCGGGATTCGCCGACTTCCGGGCGGCGCTGAAGAACATGGTCGACACCGAGGCGTTCGACGTGGCGTCGACGACGCAGGTGCTGCCCCGCTGGGCGGTGATCGCCAACGGCGGCCATGCCCGCTTTCGCAACGACACCGAGATCCGGCGTCCGCTCGATCTGGACCTCGGCTACCTGGAGGCGGGGCTGCGGTTCGACTGGCTGACCGGCAGCAACTGGGACCTGGTCTGGCGTGCGAGCAACGGCCGCTATCCGAATCACGCCGCCGGCACCGGCGCCTCGTCGGGCTACCGCGAACAGCAGCTTCTGACCCGGCTGTCATGGGTGCCGACGCCGGCCACGCGCCTGCAGGGCCAGCTCGGCTGGCTGGGCCGGCGCGAGGACGGCATCCAGGTGCGCGACTTCTCGGGACCGACGGCGCGCCTGATCGTGGACTGGCGCGTGTCCGACAAGCTGACCGCCAGCGGCAGCCTGCGCAACGAGCTGTCGAGCTATCAGGACCTGACGAGCAGCTATGCGGTGATGCGGGGAATCGGTCTGGGCGCTGTGTGGGGCGTGACCGAGAAGACATCGGTACGCGGCAGCGTCGACTGGCTGCGCCGTTCGTTCGGCGGCGACCCCGGCCTGCTGCCGGCCAGTCCGCCCGGCCGGGAGGATCTGATCCGCGCCGGCGTCATCACGCTGGCGGTGCAGCCGGTGTCGTGGCTGGAGCTGTCCGCGGAACTGCGCCGCGAATCCCGCCGATCGAACTGGGCCGGCGCGGACTATGACGCGAACGTGCTGCTGTTGAAGCTGGCTTTCAGGAACTGAACGATGAACATCGACCAGATGATCCGCGCGCTGTGGGCGCGCAAGTGGTCGGCGCTGCTGGTGGTCGCCGTGGTCACCGGCCTGACCGTGGCGGTCAGCCTGCTGCTTCCGAAGCAGTACAAGGCGACGGCCTCGGTGGTGATCGACGTGAAGACGCCCGATCCGGTCATGGGCGTGCTGCTGCCGGTCTACGCGGTGGAGAGCTACATGGCGACGCAGGTCGACATCGTGCAGAGCGTGCGCGTGGCGCGCAGGGTGGTCGATGCGATGGGCATGGACCAGGCGGCGGCCGTGCAGGACAACTGGCGCCGCGACACCGAAGGGCGGGGCGACCTGAAGACCTGGATCGCCGAGCGGCTGCTGAAGCGCCTGGACGTGAAGCCGGCCCGCCAGAGCAACGTGATCGACGTGTCGTTCACCGGTGCGGACCCGGACTTCGCCGCGGCGGTGGCGAATGCGTTCGCCGCCGCGTACATCCGGACCGTCGTCGAGCTGCGCGCCGAGCCGGCACAGCAGAACGCGGCGTTCTTCGACACCCGGACCCGCGCGGCGCGCGAGGAGATGGAAGCGGCGCAGAAGAAGCTGTACGACTATCAGCGAGCGAACAACATCGTGTCGATGGAGGAACGGCTGGACGTCGAGAACCAGCGCCTCGCCGAGCTGACCAGCCAGTACACGCTGGTCCAGGCGCAGCTCATGGACAGCCGGTCGCGCGAGAGCGCGGCCAGCCAGCGCGGCGGCGAGACGCTGCAGGAGATGCAGCAGAGCCAGCTCATCCAGGGGCTCAAGGTCGATCTGGCCCGCGCCGAGAGCCGGCTCCAGGAGATCCGGGCCCGGCTGGGCACCGCCCATCCGCAGCACGCCAGCGCGCAGGCCGAGGTCTCGTCGCTGCGCGCCCGGCTCGATGCGGAGATGGGCAAGGTGCGCGGCGGCATCGATACCACGCGAGAGATCAACGCCCGGCGCGAGGCCCAGCTCAAGGCCGCGGTGGAGGCGCAGCGCGCGAAGGTGCTGAAGCTGAAGGCGCAGCGCGACCAGGTCGGCTCGCTGCAGGCCGAGGTGCTGCAGAGCCAGAAGCAGTACGACGTGCTCAGTCAGCGCCTGACGCAGACCAGCCTCGAGAGCGAGAACCGCCAGACCAACGTCGCGGTGCTGACCGCCGCGACGCCGCCGGTCAAGCCTTCGCAGCCCAAGATGCTGCTCAACACGGCGCTGGCGGTCGCGCTGGGGCTGCTGCTGGGCGGCGCCACCGCGCTGCTGCGGGAGCTGAAGGACCGCCGGGCCCGCGCCGCCGGCGACCTGACCGCGGCATTGCGGGCGCCCCTGCTCGTCACGCTGCCGGCGTCGCACGCGCGGGCCGCGCGGCGATTCGTGCCGCGCCGTGCCGGCGCGATGCAGGACGGCCGGCCGATCTCTTCTCTTCTCGACCGCAGAGCTCCCCATGTCTGACGATCCCGCGATGCTCGATCCCGTGAAGACCGATGTGCCGCACATCGCGACCGGAGCGCATGCGCGCGGCGGCGACGAACGCCGGATAGGCGCGATTCTCGTCGACATGGGCAGCCTGTCGGCCGCCGACGCGCAGCGCATCCTGGCCCGGCAGAAGGAGCGATACCGCAGCTTCGGCGAGATCGCCTGCGAGCTGGGTCTGATCGGCGCACTGGACCTGGAGCTGGCGCTGTCGCGGCAGTTCGCGTACGCGCGGTTCGCGCCGGGCGCCGGGCGGATCGACGGGTCGCTGGTCGTCGCGTCGAATCCGTCCTCGCCGTTCGCCGAGTCGCTGCGCGACCTGCGCAGCCAGTTGCTGCTGCGCTGGCTGGACGGCAGCCGCGACCGGCGGCAGATCCTCACGGCGAGCTTCGATCGGGGCCAGGGCCGCAGCTTCATCGCCGCCAACCTCGCCGTCGTCTTCGCGCAGACGGGCGAACGGACGCTGCTGATCGACGCCGACCTGCGGCACCCGTCCCAGCACCGGCTGTTCGGCATCGATGCCCGGGAGGGCCTGTCGACCTGGCTGTCCGAGCTGACCGATCGGCCGCCGGTCGTCCGGATCCCGGGCATCGATGCGCTGAGCGTGGTACCGGCGGGCCCGCTTGCGCCGAACCCTCAGGAACTGCTGAGCCGCCGGCGGACCGCCGATCGTCTCGGCGAGCTGGGGGCGCGGTTCGACGTGGTGATCTTCGACAGCAGCGCCGCCTGCGAATCGGCCGATGTGCAGATGCTGGCGAGATGCACGGGCGCGGTGCTGTTCGTCGGCCGCAGGGGAACGGCGCGCATCGAAGGGATGTGCGGGCTCGAAGCCGATTGCGAGCGCGCGGGCGCCACCGTCGTGGGATCGATATTCAATGACTTCTGAAGCCGCCGGAAACCCCGCTGCCGGGGACCTGGCCGGCCCGCCGGCCGATCATGCCGAACCGTTGATGCGCGCGTTGCTGCTCGCCGGCCTGGCGGTTCTGTACGGCCCGACGCTGGCCGGCCTGTTCCGCGGCATCTGGGGCTCGGAAGAGCAGGCGCACGGGCCGATCGTGCTCGCGGTGTCGCTGTGGCTGCTGTATCGGGCGCGAGCTGCGCTGGCGGCAGAGGGGCCGCCGTCGCGGCGCAGCGTGCGCGCCGGCTGGACCGCGCTGCTCGTCGCGTTGCTGTTCCACGTGGTGGGCCGCAGCCAGGACATCCTGATCTTCGAGATCGGTTCGCTGATCGGCGTGCTGGCGGCGCTGGTGATGATGTTCGCCGGCGCGCCGGCGCTGAAGAAGCTCTGGTTCCCGCTGTTCTTCATGGTGTTCATGATTCCACTGCCGAGCGTGGTGGTCGACTCGGTGACCCTGCCGATGAAGATCGCGGTGTCGAACGTGGTCGAGCAGGTGCTGTACCGGGCCGGCTATCCGATCGCGCGCAGCGGCGTCATCCTGCACCTGGGCGGGTACCAGCTCTTCGTCGCCGACGCCTGCGCCGGGCTGCACACGCTGTTCTCGCTGGAGGCGATGGGCCTGTTGTACCTGAACCTGGTGCGCCATGCCTCGGTGCTGCGCAACGTGCTGCTGGCCGCGCTGATCGTGCCGATCTCGTTCACCGCCAACGTGATCCGGGTCATCGTGCTGTCGCTGGTGACGTTCCATCTGGGCGATGCCGCCGGCCGCGGGTTCCTGCACGACTTCGCCGGCCTGGTGCTGTTCACGAGCGCCCTGCTGCTGATCGCGCTGACCGATTCGCTGCTGCGCGTGGTCCGCAAGCCTGCCGCCGGTGTCCGGCCATGACCGGCTGGCTGTCGAATCCGATGTCCCGGCGGGCGGCGGCGGCGGCGCTGCTGATGTCGGTGGCGAGCGCAGGCGGCCTGCTGCTGAAGCCCGGCACCCGCCTGTCCGACCAGCTTCCGCCGTTCGAGCTGGCCAGCGCGGTGCCGACCCGCTTCGGCGGCTGGCAGGAGCATATCGGCAGCAGCCACGTCGTGAACCCGGTCGGCAGGGACGCGCTGGACCGCCTCTACTCGCAGACCTTGTCGCGCGTCTATGTGGACGGCGCCGGCAACCGCGTGATGCTGTCGGTAGCCTATGGCGGCGATCAGAGCGACGCCACCTCGATGCACCTTCCGGAGGTCTGCTATCCGGCCCAGGGGTTCCTGCAGCGCGCGTCGTCGTCGGCGGTGCTGAAGGCTTCCGACCGGACGCTGCCGGTGCGGCGGCTGGTCATGGTGCAGGGCCGGCGCATCGAGCCGTTGACCTACTGGCTGGTCGTCGGTGACCGGATCGCCACCGGCAGCCTCGGTCACAAGAAGATCCAGATCGAATATGCGCTGCGCGGGCTGATTCCCGACGGGCTGATCCTGCGGGTGTCGACGATAGGCGAGGACACCGAGCGCGGCTTCGCGCTGCAGCAGCGCTTCCTGGTGGACCTGCGCGGTGCGCTGCCCGAACCGGCCAGGGTGCGCCTGGCCGGGGTCCCGGACGCCGGGGAACCGGGATGAAGATCGCCATGCCGGGTCTGCCGGCAGGCTCCGTGAGCTGGCTGCCCGGTCCCGCCGGGTGGAAGGCGGCGGCGGCCGGCATGCGCCGGACGATCAGGTGGCTGGCCGGCGGGGCCTGCATCGTCCTGCCGGCACTGGCGATACCGATCCTGCCGCTGTCGCTGGCGCTGGCGCTGGTCGTCAGCGTGGCGGGCGCCGCGATCCTGCTCGTCGTGGCCCGGCTTCCGCCGATCGACAGGCTCCACGGGCGCGTGCTGCTGGCCGCGTTCGCGCTGATCTACGCGCTGTACTTCGCCTGGCCGCGCTCGGTCTTCCTGCCGCTGCTGTACCTGCCGATCAAGCACCCGCAGAAGCTGCTCTACTATGCCTTCGTGCTGGCCTGGATGATCATGCTGATCCGCAGCCGCGAGATGCGGCAGCGTCTGGTCCGGGGATACGCCGCCAACCGGCTGCTGGTCGGCGTGCTGCTGTGGATGCTGGCCTGGCGCACCGCGTCGGTGGCCGCTGCCAGCATCCCGTTGTTCTCGTCGATCCGGCTGGTCGACGAGATCGTCACCAGCTACCTGCTGTTCCCGATCGTTCTGTCGCTGGTCGCCGGCCTCGACGACGCACGTCGCGTCATGACGGCGCTGGTTTCGGTCGCGGTGCTCAATGTCGCATTGGCCGTGCCCGAAGTCCTGCTTCGGCGCAACGTGTTCGAGCCCTTCGTTTCCGTCCAGATCCTGGATCCCGCGATGGCGCAGCTTCTGCTGTCGGAGAAGCTGCGCGAAGGAGGCGTGCGCGCGCAGGCGGCCTTCGATCACCCGCTGCTGCTGGCCGAATACCTGGCGCTGCTGCTGCCCTTTCCGCTGGCGCAGACCTTTCTTGCCGCGCGCCGCCGCTGGGCCCATGCGGCGGTCTGCCTGCTCCTCGGGCTGGGCATCCTGCTCGCCCGCACGCGCACCGGCATGCTGGTGGCGCTGCTGAGCGCGGTGCTGATGGCGATGCTGACCTTGTTGCTGCGCCGGCGTCTGTCGGCGGGCGTGCTCGCGCTGGGGCTGCCGGTGGCGCTCATCGGAGCGGCGGTGTTCGGCGTGCTCGCGGTGCAGCTCACGCTCGGGCGCAATCTGGATGAGATGAGCAGCTCCTTCGCCCGCATCCGGATGCTCCATGCCAGCCTGCCGATGATCTGGAACGCGCCGTGGCTGGGCTACGGGCTCGGGCTCGGCGGGCGCGAGCTGGACTTCACCGTCGGCGGCATCCGCACGCTCGACAGCCATCTGCTGATGGCGGCGCTCGACTCCGGCCTGCCCTATCTGCTGGGCCTGTTGCTGTTCATCGCCGCGATCGCCGGCGCGTCGCTGCGCGCGCTGACGGGCGAGCTGCCGCCGGCCCGGCGCTGGTTCCATCGGGCTGCGATATGCGCCATCTGCGGATTTCTCGCATTCAAGCTGATCCTCGGCACCGATCTGAACAATTCGCTGCTGTTCGTCTTCGCCGCACTGGTGGCGGCGCTGCGCCGGGAGGATGGGGGCTGGCTGCCGCGATCGGGGGCGCGTCCGGCCTCCGGTGCAACGGGCGGCTGAACATGCTCGGCGGCCTGCTCGTCGTCGCCGGCTTCGCTGCGCGCGCGATCTCCGGCGTGCTGGTGCTGGTGCTGGTCGCGAGGCTGCTGGGCCCCCAGGCATTCGGCGTCTTCTCGTTCGGGCTGGCGGTGGCGAGCCTGTGGACCGCCGTCATCAACTTCGGGCTGGGCAGCTTCGCGCTGCGCGCCAGCGCCGAACGACCCGACCTCGGCGCGTCCATCCTGGGCGACGTGCTGCTGCTCAGGATGATGCTGGGCGGCGTCGTGGTTCTGCTGGGATCGATCGAGATCCTGCTCTTCCGGCACGACGAGGCGGGCATCGCCTTCGCGTTGCTGCTGGCGCTCACCGGCGAGGCGATCGCCGACACGCATCTGATCCGCCTGCGGGTGCTCAGGCGCTACCCCGCCGAAGCGGGGATCGAAGTCGCGGTCTCGCTGATCCATCTGGTCGTGGTCGTGGGCGTCACGCTGGCCAGTCCCACCGCGCACTCAGCCGCCTTCGCGTTCGGCGCATCGCGCCTGCTGGGGCTGAGCCTGCTGCAGGGCGTCTGCCGCAGGCTGTGCGGGCCGCTGCCGCGGCCCGATCCGCGCAGCGCGCTGCGCACCCTGCGCGCCAGCTTCGCCTACGCGATCGAGTACGTGGCGCTGACCGCGGCCTCGCAGCTCGATGCGGTCGTCATCCGGCTGATGGCCGGCGCGGCCGCTCTCGGCATCTACCAGGCCGGCGTGAAGATCGTGCAGGGCCTGCTGCGCATCGGCCCGGTCATCGCGATCTATCTGCTGCCCTCGCTGACCAGCCGGATGGTGGCCGGCGAGCTGCGCATCAGGCAGGCGGCCGCCGTGCCGATGGGCTTCGCGCTGCTGGGCCTGGTCGTCTCCCTGCCTCTTCTGCTGTTCCCTCGGTGGATCGTCGATGCGCTGTACGGTGCGAGCTACGAACCGCTGGTCGCCCTGCTGCCGTGGTTCGCGGCGCTGCTGCTGCTGAAGCTGACCGAGGTCGCTGCCGGAGTCGTGGTCGTAGCGGTGGGCGCGCAGTCGGCCAAGACCTCCCTGGTGCTCGTTCAGGTCCTCACGTCGACCATTGCCGGCCTTTGGGCAGTGTTCGTCTGGGGGCCGCAAGGCTGGCTCGGCGCGGCCATCGCCGGCCAGGTCTTTCTGCTGACGGGCTATGCGGTGCTGGTCTTGCGGCGGATCTCGCCGGGCCGCCGATCGCTCCCCGCCTGAAGGCGCTTCATCGAGAGGGCATGCACGCATGAGTTTCGCGGCTTCGTATCTGCACGGCGCGAAGTACCTGGTCCTCTTCATGATCGGGCGCATCCCTTCTCACCGCATCAGGAACCTGCTCTACCGGACGCTGGGCATGCGGATAGGCCGTCGCGCGGCGATCTACGGCGGAGCGGAGGTGCGGCATCCGCGGCGCATCGAGATCGGCGAAGGCTCGGTGATCGGACACGGCGCGATCCTCGACGGCCGGTTGGGGATCCGGATCGGACCGAACGTGAACTTCAGCACCGGCGTATGGATCTGGACGGTGCAGCACGATCCCCGGGATCCGCTGTTCGGAACGCGCGGCGGCCAGGTCGAGATCGGCCGCGATGCCTGGCTGAGCTGCCGCGTCACGATATTGCCCGGCGTCACGATCGGAGAAGGCGCGGTGGTCGCGGCCGGCGCGGTCGTCGTGAAGGACGTTCCGGCCTATGCGATCGTGGGCGGCGTGCCTGCAAGGAAGATCGGCGAACGGCCGCGCGACCTGCGCTACGACCTCGGCAGCTCGGCGCCGATTCCTTTCGTCTGAGCGCCTTCGTCCGGCAGCCGGTTCAGCGGAAGTATCGCGCGAAGATCTCGTCCAGGCGGCCGGCGTAGTCTGCCTCGGTCAGCTCGGTGTCGGCGAACCGCGCCGCCGCATCGCCCATCGCGCCGACCCGGGCCGGCGATTCGCACAGCCGCACGATGCATTCGCGCCATGCGCCGACATCGCCCGGCGGCACGATGAACCCGGCGCCCAATGCCTGCAGGTCGTAATCGATGCCCGGGTTGCGGGTCACGATCATCGCCCGGCCGACGCCGAAGCCGTCCATCACGCTGGTCAGCCCCACCGTCCGGTCCGCCTCGTGCATCGGCCCCGCGATCAGATCCGCCTGCCGGTAGCGTGACAGCAGTTCGGCGTAGGAGATCGGATTGCCATGACTGCCGCCGCGCACGACGGTGACGTTCGGCGCGCGCGTACGGGGTTCGGTTTCGGCCGAGCAATAGATCTCGACATGCACGCTGCCTGTTCCGAGCTCGCGCACCGCCTCGACCAGGGTATCGAAATCGCGCAGCTCGTTGCCGGCCGCCGCGATGCGCAGCGGACGGCCGGGCGCCGCCGCCGGCTGCCCGTCGCGTGCGCGGAAGTCCCGGTAGAACGCGGCATCGACGAACCATCCGAGCAGATGGCTGCGCGCCGCCGTCTGCGGCGCGACGCGCCCGACGGCGGCCATCGCATGACGGTTCAGGAAGACCAGCCCGTCGCAGCCCCGGAGCGCCGCGCGGGTCAGCCAATGGCCGTCGACCGGATGATGGATCAGCACCACCAGCCGGGAACGCAGCAAGCCGACCCGACGCAGCAGCCCGAGCAGCCAGGCCACCGACCAGGCCGCGGCGAACAGATTCGGGCGGCGGCGCTGCGTCAGAAACCACCAGAGCTGATACCGGACGTACTTGTTGATGCCGAGCCGGCCCATCCATGCCAGCGGCTGCAGCTCGTCCGGCCCGTCGTGGAACGCGACCTCGCAGCCGCGTTCGCTGATGCCGTTCATCCCCCACAGATGGTGGGCCGGATAGTCTTTCAGGCGAACGCAGCGTTCGTGCGCGATGCGCATCGAGTAGCTGTTGATGAAATCGACGGTCCGGTACATCGCGGCTCGGAATCGATGAACAGCCGACACGTGCGGCGATTCAGGCCGGCGCGAGGTGACGGCGCAACCGCGCCGCATAGTCGGCGGCCGACCGCCGCCAGGTGAACCGGGCCGCCTGTTCCGGGCCGCGTGCGGCCAGCCGGCGGGCCTCGTCGGGCCGATCGAGCAGGCCCTGCATCGCGGCGCGCAGCGCGCCGTCGTCACCGGGCGCCACCAGCAGCGCCGCATCGCCGACCACCTCGGGCAGCGCGGTCGTCCGGGTCGCGATGACCGGCGTGCCGCAGGCCATCGCCTCGAGTGGCGGCATGCCGAAGCCCTCGGCCAGGGTCGGATACACGAACAGCGCCGCATGCCGGTACAGCGCCGGCAGCTCGGCATCGGTCGCATCCGCTATCAGGTGCACCGGCCGATCGGGCGGCATCTTCGCGAGCTCGCGTTCGAAGGCGCCGTAGCCGAAGTCGCGCTGGCCGACGATGACCAGCGGCGGCACCGTGCCGGCCAGCGACCGGTAGGCCCGCAGCAGGCCGGCGTGGTTCTTGCGCGGTTCGATGCGTCCGACGGTCAGGATGTAGCGCCCCGGCGCGAGGCCCCTGGCGACGACCGGCCGGACCTCGTGCCGGCCGGGATGGAACGCCGAGTGATCGATCGCATTCGGCGTGACGACGATGGTCTGCGCCGGAATCCCGTAGCGATCCGAGAGCTCGCTGCGGGAGTACTCGCTGACCGTCATCAGCAGGTCGGCGCGCCGTGCCGAACGCCGGATCAGCAGCCGCGACCGCCAGACGAAGGCGCGGGTGAACAGCTCGGGATAAGGCTCGAACAGGATGTCGTGAACGGTGCACGCCTGACGGCCGCGCATCAGCGGCGGGGCGATGTACTGCGTATGCAGCAGGTCGATCCGGTGACGCCGGCTCAGCAGCGGAAGCTGGATCAGCAGGCGCATCGCCGAACCCCGCTGCGCCATCGCAATGCGTTCGACGTTCGGGCCGTCGAACCCGGGCATGCGGCCCAGCTCCTCGACCGATTCCAGGAAGAAGCAGAACTGCAGGTCGGGGCAGCGCCGGATCATCTCGCCGTACAGGCCGAGCAGATGGCTGCGCGATCCCTGGTACTTGCCGTCGAAGACGTGGAAGTCGACGCCTATGCGCGGCCGCCGGAGGCCGGCGCGCACGCGCGGCGCGCGGCCGACGAGGGTCGGAATCGTGTAGGCGATCACCGCGACGGGCTCCTCATTTCAGTTTCCATGGCGCCGGCGGGCACCCTAGTCGCACGAATCCGCAGCCCACCAGCGGCCGCCGCGGAACCGGCTTTGCCGGACCGCTGGCGGCGCCCCCCGGGGGAGGCGCCGAAGGCGCTTCGGGGGGATTCACTTCAGCGCCTTGACGCCACGGTCGACCGAGGCCCGCATCGCATCGTCCGGCGCTGCGCCGGACTGCCTGGCGGCGGGGGCCGGCGGTTCGCCACGAGCGCCCTTCGACAACTCGCTCAGGTCCTCGATCGTCGCCGCGGCCCGCAGACGCTCGATCTCGGCGCGGGTCGCCGCCGACCGGCGCGGCGCCGTCAGGTGATTAACGATCAGCGGTCGGGCGGCGGCCTCCGGCACCGTTGCCGCACTGATCGATTCGACCTGCGCGATCGTGAGATTCGGGCCGGCGGTGAATGCGAACAGCGCACGTTCCTTCAGCGCGCTGGCCGTGCGGCCGGCGTCGCCGGGGAACTGGTCGGTGGTCCGCGTCGCCGTCGTCGCAGGCACGTCTGCGACGCCGCGCGCCTTGAGCCAGGCCCGCACTTCGTCCAGGCCGCGGGCGCCCGGCAGGAACGCCGCCAGGTCTGCCCGCAGGTCCGCACGTTGCGGGATGTTCATCTCGATCAGGCGCAGGGCCTTGCGCTGCGCGAACAACTCCGGGCGTTCGCGATAGAAACGTGCGATGTCGTCATCCGATGGAGGGGCGATCCTGCCGACCACCGATTGCAGATAGCCGCTGGCCAGCACCTCGGTCCGGGTGGCTTCCATCGCCTGCACGATCTCCGGCTTGCGGTCCAGCTTCTCGGCGACGGCTTGCTGACGAAGAAGCTCCGCATCGATGAGGCGGCGCAGTGCCTCCTGCCTGGCAGCGTCGGTGCCGGCCTGCTGCGGATTCGGCAGCCGCTGCAGCAGCGCGTTCAACTGGTGGACGGTGATCTCGGTGCCGTTCACCCGGGCGACCACCTGCGTGGAGCTGGTGGCCGGCGTCTGCTGGGAACAGGCGGCCAGCATCGCGCAGAGCACCAGCGCACGCACCGGCGCACGCGAGGATCTGCGCGCTTGAAACGCGTTGCGGCCGCTGCCTGGCGGACGAGTCGGATGGCGGGTGTGTGTCATGGTCGGTTTCCGGGTCGGTTTGTCGTGTCGATGCGGGCCTGCGGTCCGGACGGAGCGGACGAACGGAACTCGCGGTCCTGTCGGGATGGACTGATGGCGGGCGGCTGAGCCGGGCCCCGCGGGTACGGCCGTGCCAGCGACTGCCCCGCCACGGTCTGCAGGATCCAGTCGCGCGAAGGCGCCAGCAGCAGCCCGCCGCCGACGGTTCCGAAGGTGCCGGCCGGCATGCCTTCGCCGTCCTTCGCCGTGACGAACGTGAGGATTCCGGCCAGTTCCCATCGGCCGGCGCGGCGGATGAACGCCGGCGCCCCCGAATCTCCCTGGGCGGCGATGCTTTCGCGATCGGCCCGCATGCCGGTGCCGCCCATCGCGTTCGGCCGGCCCGGGCCGTCGAAGTCATAGGCGAAGACCAGCGCCTGTCCCGAGGGGTCTCGTGCACCGAGGCGGTCGACCTCGTTGGTGCCGATCCGCTTGACCGTGGGGTCGGCGGCGACCGAGGGGCCGCTGTCGCCCTGTCCGCTCGCGCCATAGCCGACGAACAGCAGCGGCGTACCGGGCGACACCTCGCCGGCGTACAGCGGGTGGATCCTCGCCGCCGCGGGCGCCGCTTCGGCCAGCTCCAGCAGCGCCAGATCGTGCGGCGCCGACGGGCCGGCGCCGCCGCGGTATTCGGGATGGACGACGACCCGCGCGACGGCGATCGATGCGGGCTGCGGACCGCCGATGTTCAGCGTGAAGCGGATGGAGGACTGTGCATGCGCGACCGCATGCGCGGCCGTCAACGCGAAGCGCGTGCCGATCAGTACGCCGGAGAAGACCGCGTCGCCGGCGCACACGGCCCCGACGCCGCTCCACGGAGAGTCTGGCCGGTTCGCATCGACCCTGCGCCGCGGATCGTCCGGCGACGCGCCCGCCATCAGTGCCTGCGCGTCGCCGCAGAAGCAGGCGAGCGCCCACAGGCATGCAGGCGCGATCGGCAGGAACGATCGGCGCGTGAGATCCGGCATAGTCGTTCGCCTCACGTCCATTGCAATGGCGCGATCGGCAATCGCGCTGATGGGCGTCGGCGACGGCTAGCCCTAAACAAGAATGCGTCGCATTCTCAGTTCAGAGACTAGCACAACCGGCAAATGACCGGCAAGCGGCTCGGCGTGCGGTGAATCAGCCCGGCCCGGCCATCGCCGGATGCCGGTTCAGGCGCTCGATCAGCACCTGCCGCCACTTCGCGATCGCGGCATCGGTCACGGTGCTGGCGTGGGCGGCGATGCTCAGTGCCAGGTGGGGCACCGCGCCGCCGGCGGCCGGGATCACGATGCCCATGCCGAAGCCGTCCTTGACGACCGCGCCGCGGCTGATCGCGACGCCGGTGCGGTGGACCTGTCTGACCGCGTCGCGCAGGCGGGCCGGCGTGATCCGTGGCCAGGCCGCGAGGCCCGGCGTGATCAGCTCGAGGACCTCTTCGATGCGGTCGGGTTGCAGTGCCGACAGCAGCGCGATCGCGCCGGCGCCGACGCCCAGCAGCCGGCGCTGTCCGGCTTCCACCGGAACGAAGCGCACCATCGATGCGCCGTCGGCCTTCACGACACAGACCGATTCGAGGCCGCTGCGCCGCATCAGGTAGGCGGTGGCGCCGGTCTGGCGGGCCACCGCTTCGACGCAGGGGCGCCAGTGCGCCGCTTCGATCGCGGCCGATGCCGGCACCAGTCCCAGTTCGTGGACCAGTGGCCCCAACCGGTACCGCCGGCCGCCGTCGTCGTGCTCGACCAGGCCTTCATCGATCAGGCACTTGAGGATGCGGTGGGCGGTCGAGCGGGCGAGCCCTTGGGCCTGCGCGACGTCGCTGGCGCCAGCGCCCTGCGGGCCCGACTTCGCGACCGCGCGCAGCGCGGCCGCCGC
This sequence comes from Burkholderiaceae bacterium, assembly GCA_036826495.1. Classification (GTDB taxonomy): domain Bacteria; phylum Pseudomonadota; class Gammaproteobacteria; order Burkholderiales; family Burkholderiaceae_E; genus DAISWF01. The sequence continues at coordinate 9,158 of DAISWF010000020.1, read as the reverse complement.
GCGGCGGATCGCCTGGGTGCCGTCGGGGGGGCGCGGGTTTTTTTGTACTCGTCTCACGATATGGGACATTACCTCACGCACCTGTCCGCTGTCGAGGTAAGCTCGATGCACGAGAGGAGCGGACCGCCGCCGGTCCGGCTGCAGGTACGGGTCGATGATCGGCAGGCGGACGGTGGGTCGTTCGGGAGGAGCTCATGGTGTCCAATATGTGGAACATCGGTGCGCCGCGCAGGCGCGCGCTGCGGGCGGCGCTGGCCTGCGCCGCAGCGTTCTCGCTGCCGGCCGGGTCGCAGGCGCAGACGCCGGACTATCCGAAGAAGCCGGTCAAGTTCGTGGTGCCGTTCGCGGCCGGCGGCTCCGACACGATGGCGCGGGCGATCGCCGACAAGCTGAGCCCGCTGCTGAAGCAGCCTGTGCTGGTCGAGAACAAGCCCGGCGCGGCGGCGCTGATCGGTTCGGAATACGTGGCCAATGCGCCGGCCGACGGCTACACGATCCTGTTCCTGGGCGGCGGCAGCCTGACGCCGGTGCTGTACAAGGACCTGAAGTTCGAGATCCTGAAGGCGCTGAAGCCGGTGATCTGCATCGCCCGCGGCGGCATGACGTTCATGGTGGCGGGCAGCGTGCCGGCCGGCTCGTTCAAGGAATTCGTCGGCTATGCCCGCACGCAGCCGGGCAGGCTGAACTACTCGCACACCGCCGGCAGCATCGTGCTGTCCACCGAGATGCTGAAGTCCGAGGCGGGCTTCGATGCGGTGGCGGTGCCGTACAAGGGGTCGTCGCAGGTGATCACCGGTCTGCTCGGCAACGAGGTGCAGATGGCGATCGACGTGCCGTTCGCCTATCTGCCGATGATCAAGGAGGGACGCATCCGGCCGCTGGTCCACGGCGGGCAGGAGCGCTCGCCGTCGCTGCCCGACGTGCCCACCCTCGCCGAGCTCGGCATGCGCGATCTGCTGTTCGCCGTGTCCTACGGGGTATGGGCGCCGGCGGGCACGCCCGATCCGATCGTCGCGCAGCTCAATGCGGCGTTCAACCAGGTGCTGAAGGATCCGGAGATCCGCGAGCGTCTGGCGCAGGCGTCGGTGCTGCCGGTGGGCGGCCGGCCCGAGGCGCATGCCGAGCAGATCGCGCTCGAGCAGGCGATGTGGGCGCGCGCCGCCAAGAAGATCGGCTATACGCCGCAGTAGTCGGCGCGCCCTCTCACAGCAGGCACGGACGGCACATGGAATTCGGATGGTCGCCCGAACAGCAGGCACTGCGCGAGCGGGTGCGGGCAGTGCTCGCCCGCGAGCTGCCGTCCGATTGGGAGGAGATCTGTCGCGACGGCCCCGGCTCGCGCCGGCAGACGGAGTTCTCGCTCGAGTTCTGTCCGAAGCTCGCCGCCGAGGGCCTGCTGGTGCCGCACTGGCCGCGCGAGTTCGGCGGCGACGACCGGCCGCCATGGGAGCACTTCATCATCGGCGAGGAGATGTGGGCCGCCGGCGAGCCGCGCGGCGCGCAGTACATGAACGTCAACTTCATCGGCCTGACCTTGATCCGCTTCGGCACCGATGAACAGAAGGCGCGTTACCTGCCGCAGATGGCGGCGGGCCGGATGATCTGGTGCCAGGGCTTCTCGGAGCCGTCGGCGGGGTCGGATCTCGCCGCGCTGCGAACCCATGCGCGGGCCGATGGCGATCGCTACGTCATCGACGGATCGAAGATCTGGACCTCGTATGCCGGCCTGGCGCAGCACTGCTTCCTGCTCGCGCGCACCGGCGATGGCGCGGGCAAGGGAAGCATCGCGATCTTCCTGGTGCCGATGGACACGCCGGGCATCCGCGTGCGGCCGATTCCGTCGCTGGTCGGCGAGGGCGACATCCACGAGGTGTTCTTCGACGACGTGGTGGTGCCGGCCGCCGCGCGGCTGGGCGCCGAGGGCCAGGCCTGGTCGATCATCGGCTGGGCGCTGTCGCACGAACGGGTCGGCATCGCGCGCTATGCGCTGGCCCGCCGGGTGCTCGACCGGATGGTGGCGCAGTTGCAGGCCGACGGCGCATTCGACGATCCGCTGCTGCAGGCCCGCGCGGGGCAGGCGCTCGCGGCCTGCGAGGCGGCGCGGCTGCTGGTCTATCGCGTCGTCGACCAGCGGGCCCGCCGGCAGCCGCCGAGCGCCGATGCGAACCTCGCGCGCGTCGCGGTGGTGGCGGCCGAGCGTGCGGTCACCGGCTTCGGTCTCGATTTCGTCGGCGACCGGTTCAGCGGCGAAGGCGGGACGTTGTATCGCTCGCATCACGAACGCGCGATCGCGGCGGGCATCGCGTCGGGCGCGGCCGAGATCCAGTTGAACCTGATCGCCACCGAGCATCTGGGCCTGCCGCGGGAAGCGCGCGCATGAACTTCGTGCCCGACGACGATCTGCGTGCGCTGCAGTCGGCGATCGAGCGGCTGGTGGCGGCGCATCCGGCGATGCCGCTCGATGGCGCCCGCCACGGCTACGCTGCGGCGCTGGATCGGCAGCTCGAAGAGGGCGGCTTCTTCGAGACGCTGCAGGTCGAGGGGCTGGGCCGTGTCGGCGCCGCATCGATGATCATCGAGCTGTCGCGTTCGCCGCTCTGTGTCGAGATGGTGGCTTCGTCGCTGTTGCGGCCGCGGTTCTTTGCGGGGCTGCCGCGTCCCTGTGCGGTGCTGTGGGACGATCCGGCGCGGCCCGCGCGGTTCCTGCCGGTCGCGCGATCGGCGGTGCTGGTGTCGGGCGACGGCGTGCGCGCCGCCGACCTGCCGCCGGGATGCGTGGCGGAGCTGGACAGCGTGTTCGCCTATCCGATGGGGCGGCTGAAGGAGCCGCCGTCACTGCACTGGCGGACGCTGGATGTCGACGCCGCGGCGCTGCGCGATCACTGGCAGGTCGGCATCGCGGCCGAGATCACCGGCTGCCTCGCCGCCGCGCTGCAGAGCGTCGTCGAGCACGTGAAGCTGCGCCGTCAGTTCGGCCGTCCGCTCGGCGCCTTCCAGGCTATCCAGCACCGGCTCGCCGAAGCGGCCACCGCCATCGAAGCCGCTCGCTGGCTGACCCTGAGGGCCGCCTGGTCGTGCGATCCGCTCGATGCGTCGATGGCGCTGGCCCATGCCCAGCACCATGCCGGGTCCATCGTCTACGACCTGCACCAGTTCATGGGCGCGACCGGCCTGACGTTGGAGCATCCGCTGCATCGCTGGACCTACCGGGTCAGGCTGCTGCGCAGCGAGCTCGGCGGTGCCGAGCGGCAGTTCGCCGCCACGGCGCGGGCGGCGTGGTCGGTGCCTGTTCGAAGCGATTCCGGCGCGGGCACGGGCGCAGCGTGAACAGCCCCGGGCGGCCGATCAGCGTGCCGCCGATGCCTTGTCGCGGCCGGCGCCCGCCACCGGCGCCGCGATCCGCAGCACCTCGCGGCCGGCATGGCGACGTACCGCCGAGGCGGCGGCCAGCGCGAGCCGCCGATAGTTGCCGCCGACGCGGTTGATCGGGCCGGCCACCATCATCGCGTAGTGGCGATACCGCCGCGGCGGCGCCTGACGGGTCGGCCGCAGGCGCACGCGCCAGGCGTTCGAAAGGAGGCCGGATGATTTCGCATGGTGTCTCCAAAATCTTTTGTTCCTGAGGGTGGACAAATTGTACGCCTACAGGAACATCGGACCGGCGGACCATGCGCCGCATGCCGCAATTCTTGCCGACGATCGCGCTTTACTTGCGGCGTCGGCGGGAGAGTTGCGTACCAGACGCTCCCTCGTCGATGAGCTCGCTGGCCAGCAGGCCGATTGCGAAGGCGCAATAGACCAGCACCAGACTTCTTGCGGTGAGTTTGTGCTCGAATCCCGGCGTGAGCCGCGCAGGGACCACCGCCAGGTCGACCACGGCTGCGAGACCGGCGACGGCGCTGGCGCGCGCTACCGATTCCATCGGGGCTTCGCCATGGCGAGGCCGACGGAAGAGGCTGAAGATCCCGGCCCACAACGCCGTCGAAGAGAAATGGATCAGCAGGCCGGGTATGCCGAAGCGCGCGGACTTCCCGTGGTGCATCAGCGCCCGGCGTGGCCAGATCCAGTGGCTCACGGCATTGATGGGCGCCCACGGGCCGCTTCCGTCACGCGCGCCGCGCCAGGCCAGCGCGAGCAGGGACAAGGTTCCGGCTGCGATCGTTCCCGCTGCAATCCGTGCTGCAAATGTCCGTTCGGAGGGGGGCGGCAGAGCTTTCATCGCGCATCCATCGGGAGTTCGGAAAGGCCCGACCGGGCAGGCAACTTGCGATCCCTGTCGGCGATCGGAGCTCTTGTGAAGATTCTTCTCGTCGGAATCACCGGATTCCTGGGCGGCTGCCTCGCGGCCAGGCTGGCCGCGGCCGGGCACTCCGTCGTCGGAGCGTCGCGCACGCCGCCGCGCGACCGGCGCAACATCGAGACCTGGGTGTGCATCGACCTGGCGTTCCCGCAGGCCGAACGGTGGCGGACGGTCATCGGCGGCGTGGACGCCATCGTCAACGCAGCGGGCGTGTTCTCGGAGCGCTCCAGTAACAGCTATGAGGATGTCCACTTCCGCGGCCCGGCCATTCTCTGGGCGCTTGCCCACCAGGCCGGGATCCGGCATGTGATCCAGATCTCGGCTTTGGGGGCTCGTGCCGATGCTGCGACCGCCTTTCTGCGGACCAAGGCAGCAGCGGACGACGAGCTGCTGACCCTCGTGCCGACCGCGATCGTCGTGCAGCCTTCCTTGATCTTCGGCTCTGAAGGTGCGAGCGCGCGGGCGCTGCTGATGCTGGCGTCCCTGCCCGTGATCCCGGTTCCCGCTGGAGGCAGCCAGCGCATGCAGCCGGTGCACATCGCCGACGTGGCCGATGGAATCTGCAGAATGCTCACGGATGATGCGTGGCCGATCGCGTTCGGCAAGCGTGTCCCGTTCGTGGGCCCTCGGCCGCTCGCCTTGCGCGACTATCTGCGCCTGCTGAGAAGGGGGATGGGTCTGCCCGAGGCGCGCTTGCTGAACGTGCCCGCGGGGCTCACGAGCTGGCTTGCGAAGGTGGGAGACATGTTGCCGGGTGCGCTGTTCAACAGCAGTGCGTGGAGAATGCTCGTTGCCGGCAGCACTGCCGACTCGAGCCTCGTCACAGCCATTCTCGGCGTGCCCCCTCGGGACGCGACGCAGTTCATTGCGCGTCCGGACGCGCCCGACGTGCGCCTCGCCGCCAGGCTGCGATGGACGCTGCCGGTGCTGCGCGGCGCGCTGGCCTTCCTCTGGATCTTCACCGCGATCGTGTCGTTCGGCCTCTTTCCGGTCGACCAGAGCCTGAGCCTCCTGAGGACGGTCGGAATTCCGGAGGACATGTTGCATGTGACGTTGTTCGGAGCGGCGGCCCTGGACCTGATCCTGGGACTGCTGACGCTGTTCGCGGGGCGTCACGCGCGCCGGGTATGGATCGCTCAGGCGATCCTCATATCGGCGTATACGGTCGTCATCTCGATATTTCTGCCCGAATACTGGCTTCATCCGTTCGGGCCGATTTCCAAGAACATCCCGATTCTGGCGATGCTCGTGCTGCTGATCGCGTTCGAGCCGTCGCCAGCCGGTCAGCGGAGACGATGATGGAGTATCTGGTCGTCAAGTGGATCCACATCGTGTCGTCGACGATCCTGTTCGGCACGGGTATCGGCTCCGCCTATTACATGCTGTTCGCCAGTCTGGGGCGGAATCCGGTCGCCGTCTCGACCGTCGTGAGACTGGTCGTCATCGCGGACTGGACCTTCACCACGTCCACGATCATCGTTCAGCCGGTGACGGGACTGTACCTCGCTCATCTGATGGGTCTTCCGTGGACGACACGATGGATCGCATGGTCGATCGCCCTCTATCTGCTCGCGGGTGCATGCTGGCTGCCGGTCGTCTGGATCCAGATCCGGATGCGCAGGATGGCACAGGCCAGTGCCTCGGAAGGGCGCGCGCTTCCCGCCGGGTACTTCCGGCTGCTGAGAATCTGGGTCGCGCTCGGAGTGCCCGCCTTTGCGGCGCTGATGATCGTCTTCTGGCTGATGGTCGCCAAGCCGGCATGAGGGGAGAAGAGGCACGGGGATTGCCGGGTCGATACCCCGACTGCGGACAGCTCCGCATTCGGACCCGATGAACCGTCCGGAGAACACACCCATGGAATCTACGAGTCTTGGCCTGAACCGAACAGGCGGCGCGCGCATACCCGATGCGGTCGCCGCGATGGTCGATGCAACCGACCAATTGAGCCCGTTTTCCGCCATCGACATGGCGGAACTCGAGGCGCAGAAGGGCCGCTACATCGGCGAGGCGGAGCCGGTGGGTTCGATACCGCCGCCGCTTTCTGTCAAAGGTGCGGCAAAAGCCGGGGTCGCGAAGCTGAAAGGGGGTCATCCCTCGCTGCTCCTGGACAAGATCGGCGAACGGCTGGCCTTCGAGCGCACCGGCACCCGGCTCTATGAAGCGCTGGCGGTCAAGTACCAGTGCGCCAGGGCGCTCGACGCGGACGCATTGCCGCTGGCCAAACCGCCGACCGACGGCGCCTCGGCTCCGGCGGAATCTCCTGGCGAAACGATCATGCGGATCCGCAGCGAAGAGCTCGAGCATTTCCGGATGCTCGTGCAAGCCATGTCGTCGCTGGGCGGCGATCCGACGGCGATGACGCCCTGTGCCGACGTGTCGGCGGTCGCATCCAGCGGGCTGATGCAGGTGCTGAACGACCCGCGGACGACACTTGCTCAATGCCTGAGCGCGGTGCTGACCGCCGAACTCACCGACACGGCGGGCTGGGAACTTCTCGCGGCCCTGGCCGATGAGGCGGGTGAGTCCGACCTGGCCGGACAGTTCCTCGGTGCGTATGCGCAGGAGCAGGAGCATCTGATCACCATCAAAGGGTGGTTGTCCGCCCTCATGTCCGCACCGAACGCGGCTGTCTGAAAAGGAAGCATAGAACATGGCCATCGATCTTCTGAAGGACCGCGGGATTCCGCTGAGCCAGCAGATCTTCAACTGGAAGGATCTCGTTCCCGCGCCGATCAGCAAGCTGGACGATGACGCCTTCACCCGAGTCCGCATCATCCTGATGAACGGCGTCGAACTCGACTCGCTGCGGATCAAGCAGGTGATGCTGCGCATGAACGGGCCCTTGCGCATTCCCATCGCTCAACTGATGCGCGCCGAGCAGCATCAGGCCACGATGATCAACTGGTTCATCGGGGCCGATCATTCTCCTCTGGAGACTACGATCGGATACGAGCAGACGGCGATCGAAGTGACCGCCTCCGTCGCGCAGCTCGAGCCCGATCCTTACCTGGCCCAGGGCTACCGGTTCGCGCTGCTGGAGGACTTCGACCACCTCTATCGGTACAGTGCATTGCTCGACCGGCTGGAGGGCAAGGACGCGAACAACATCACCCAGGGCTATACCGACATCGTCCCGGCCCGGCCCACCAGGTTCCATCACCGGGCCCCGGAGCACGAGCTGCTGCGTCCGTACGCAGCGGACGCCGCGCTGGCGACCAAGCTCCACGCCCTGACGCTCACCGGCGGGGAGTACCAGACGCACGACTACTACATGAACATCGGGCCGGTCTTCAGCGACCCGATCGCCCGGCAGCTCTACGCTGAAATCGCTTCGGTGGAGTCGCAGCACATCACCCACTATGGCAGCATGATCAATCCCGACGAGCTGCCGCTGGAGAAGATGCTGCTGCAGGAGGCCTGCGAGGTGTGGAACTACGTCGGCTGCGCCGAGCAGGAAAGCAACTCCCGGCTCAGGGAGATCTGGACCCGTTTCGCCGAATACGAGCTGGGTCACCTGCACGCGGTCATCGAGTTGTTTCAGAGCGAGACGGGCCGGGATGCGGCCGAGGTGCTGGGCGACGGGAGTCTGCCCAGGCGCATCGCGTTCGAGAGTCATCGCGACTATCTGCGTCAGGTCATCGATGCCGAGGTGCCGCTGCGCAAGTCCGGTACGGACTTCGTGGACGAGGCGGACGAAGGCGGTTCGTCCCTCGTCTATCGGGAGAATGTCAATTCGCAGGGCTCGCCGTCCGAAATCGTCTCCGCGACCTACCGTTGGCGGCCGGGTACCGAACTGAGTCAGCCGGCCGCCGTCTGAGTGGGGCATCGGTTGCACGCTGCGACGATCGGTCGCAGCGTGCGTGCCGGGCCCTCCCCAGGTTCATGCGGTTCATGCCCGAGTTCACGACCCGGAGTCCGCCGCCGCGGACCGGTTCCGCGGCCCGCCGCCGCTCCTGCCGCCGGTCGCGGCGCCTGCGGTCCGCTCGGCTTTCAGGCAGTCGGCGTCCTCACCCGGCCCCGGTTCGATCAATGCAAGCAGCGCTGCCGGCGGGGCCAGCGCGCCCAACGCCAGCGCTCCGCCCGCGCGCAGCGCCAGAGGCCCCCTTTCCAGCTTGACCTGCGGGTCGCGGAACGATCCTTCCACCACGATCGGCGTGCGGAAGGACAGAAAGCCGGCCTCCTTCGGCAACGGTGTGATGCGCACCTCGATTCGCTCGCCGCGCAGGTCGACGGTACCGGTGCCGGTGATCTCGGTCTGTTCGGTATCCAGCAGGAACAGGTTCGATTTCGCCGATCCGGCCTTCACGTCGAAGGCGATCGCGCCACAGCGGACCGGAATGTTCTGATCGCCGCCGATCAGCAGCGCCAACGCTTTCCCGCCATTGAGCCCGGCGGCCGCATCGATCAGGTTCGAGATGCGGCCCTGCGATACGAAGGCGGCCAGGTCGCCGTTCGCGGTGCCGGCGGCGCTGGCCACCGAGTCGCCTTGTCCCCGCAGCTTCGCCGTCACCGAGATGCGGCCTGCGCCTCTGGCCAGCGAGGCCTGGGCCTTAGGCGGCGTCAGGCGGGCGATGTCGATTCCACGCGCCTCGATGGCCACGTCCGAACGCAGATGACTGTCTTCGCGCGCATCCAGCCGGACCCGGGATCGGCCCTGCCCGCCCGCCAGCCCGAATGCCAGCGGATCGAGCTCCAGCACGCCATCCTTCAGCACCGTGCGGGAATCGAGCGACTCCAGCGGCAGGTCGGGTGTCAGTTTGAGCCGGGCGGCCCGCAGCGTGACGTCGGCGTCGATGGCCTTCAGCCGCTCGCCCTCCAACCTGCCGGCCGGCAGCACACCGCCACCGCTCATGCGACG
>DAISWF010000019.1:19992-36483 GCA_036826495.1 Burkholderiaceae bacterium | reverse complement strand
TTCCCGCAGCCCTCACCTGAAGAGACCACCCGTGATCAAATCCTGCTTTTGCGCCGCGATCATCGCCGCCGCCGCGCTGCCGCTGTCGGCCCATGCCCAGTTCGCCAAGCCCGAGGACGCCATCAAGTACCGGCAGTCGGCGCTGTCGGTGATGGGCACGCATTTCGCGAGGATCGGCGCGGTCGTGCGCGGCGCCGTCCCCTATGATGCCCAGCAGGTGCAGAACAACGCCGCGCTGGTCGAGACGATGTCGGTGCTGCCGTGGCAGGGGTTCATGTCCGGCACCGAAAAGGGCGGCAACACCCGCGCGAAGCCGGAGATCTGGTCGGACTCCGCCAAGTTCAAGACCGCGCAGGACAACATGATCAAGGCGGTGGCCAACCTGTCCACCGCCTCGAAGTCCGGCAATCTCGATCAGGTCAAGGCCGCGTTCGGCGACGCCGGCCGCGCCTGCAAGGCCTGTCACGACGATTTCCGCCGGGAGTGAACCGACGCGGCGCGCCGCCGCGGCCCGGCGGCGGCTTTGCGATCGCGGTCGCTCGCAACGCCGGGCGCAAGGCGGGTCAGAATGTGTACACGCCGGCCGTCCAGCGCAGCAGTGCCCACAGCGCCAGCGCGCACAGCCCCAGCACGATCAGCCCGCGCAGCCGCAGCGCCGCGTCGTCGCGGCTGGGCGGCAGCGTGCCCTCGTGCGGCTTGTCGCCGGTCAGCATCGGCCGCACGAGGTTGTCCCGGCGCAGCAGCAGGTAGTACAGCACCGCTGCCAGGTGCAGCACCACCAGCGTGAGGATCACCAGCTCGCCCAGGTGGTGCAGCGACGTGATGCGATCGCTCAGCCCCTTGGAGATCAGCTTGGCCAGCGGCCCTTCGCTGGCGATGTCGTCGTTGGCGAACAGCCCTGCCGCCGCCTGCAGGCCGATGACGATGATCAGCGCATAGACCGAGAAAGCGCCGAGCGGGTTGTGGCCCAGCGTGCGCGGCGCATCGGGTGCGCCGCGCAGGTAGCGCAGCACCGACCCGGGCCCGAACAGGAAGTTCGAGAACCGCGCATAGCGCCCGCCGACGAATCCCCAGACGATGCGGAACGCGATCAGCACGACGATCGCATAGCCGCTGTAGAAATGGACCTGCAGCCAGTTGCCGCCGACCTTCACGGTGACGAACGACACCACCACCAGCGCCGCCAGCAGCCAGTGGAACAGGCGGGTCGGCAGATCCCATACGCGGACGGTCCGGGCCATAGTGCGATACTCCGTCAGTTGCGCGAACTTACCAGACTCCACCTCGCCGGGCGAGGCCGGTCCTGCATCCTCCATGCCAGAGCGATTCCTGCGTTCGGTGCGGCTGCTCGCACAGTGCTATCAGGCGTTCGAACGGACGTCGGGCCGGCACGTGCGCGAGCTGGGGCTGACACCGCCGCAGTTCGACATCGTGGCCACGCTGGGCCGCACGCCGGGGATGACCTTCAAGGAGCTCGGCGCGATGACGTTGATCACCAAGGGCACGCTGACCGGCGTCATCGACCGTCTGGAGGCGCGCGGCATCGTCGCGCGCGAGCCCAGCCCGGTCGACGGACGCAGCACCGTCGTGCGGCTGACCGCCAAAGGCGACCGGCTGTTCGAGCAGGTGTTTCCGGCGCACATCGGGCACCTGCGGCGTTTCTTCAGCGGCTTCGACGCGCACCAGCTCGACGAGCTCGACCGCCAGCTTCAGCAGCTTCGCGATGCGCTGTCCGAGCCGCGGGCGGCGGGCGAGCCCCGGGCGGGCGAATCGCAGGCGGGCGAATCCCCGCCGCCACGGCCGGCTGCGCGCCGGCCGCGGCTCAAACGAGCCGGCGCGGTGTGACACAAGTCCGCTCGGGCCTCAAACGGTTCTGTGCCGGTGTGACACGGGCCCTGCGCGTCGGCTAAGATCGGGGCTCAGGGTTCTGCCCGTGAGTTCGAGGTCGGCATCAGGGGCTGTCGTCCGAGGAACCCGGCAGAGCGGGTCGTCACGCCTGCAGCCGATGCCGGTGTAAGCGTTCCCGAGCCCTGTCCGTCTGTTCTCCATGCCCCCGACCGTGTTCTAGGGGCCTGGATGACACGAGACGTCATAGTGACCGGATCCAGCTCGATGTACTTCGAGCTGGTGCGCGGGTTGCTGAAATCCCTGGCGCCTCATCGTCCTCGCTTCGGCTTCGACCTGGTGGTGCTCGATTTCGGCCTGCAGCCGGCGCAGATCGAGGAGCTCGGCCTGCTCGGCGCGAGCGTGGTGCGGCCCCGCTGGTGCTTCGACGTGCCGCGCAAGTTCGCCGATACGCCGCACAACCATGCCTATGGCGCCCGCTGCTATCTGCCGATCCTGGTGCCCGGCTACGATGTCTACTTCTGGATCGATGCCGATGCCTGGGTCCAGGACGACCGCTTCTACGAATCGTTCGTCGGGCCGGCGCGGCAGGGGCTGCTCGCGATCGTGCACGAGAAGGAGCCGGTCTATCCGCAGGAGTGGAAGCTGATCCGCTGGAGCCTGGGCAACATGGTGCTCGGCTACGGGCCGGTCGACGGCGTGCTCGCCTGGCTGGGCAGGCACGTGAACAACGGCGTGTTCGCGATGCGCGGCGATCATCCCGCCTGGAAGCTGTGGGCCCGGCGCTTCGAGCAGGGCGTGCACCGCAGCGGCAAGATCATCTTCGACCAGCATTCGCTGCTGGTGTGCCTGGAGCGCGACCGGGTGCCGGTGACCTACCTGGGCGGCGTGTTCAACTGGATCTGCTCGCGGGCGCAGCCGATGGTCGATGCCCGTCAGCGGCTGTGCGTGCCGTATCCGCCTTACGAGCCGATCAGCATCGTGCAGCTCGCCGGCCCCGGCAAGGACCTGGTCCACGAGCTGACGACGCTGGATGGCGGCTCGATCCGCCGCCGGCTGACGTTCGAGGGCGCCTGAATCCAGCGGCGCCGCGGCCCGCCCGGAGCGGATCCGGCTCAGGGCAGCTCTGGCTGCCCGTCCTTCTTCTTCACCGGCTTGACCAGGTCCTCGCGGCGCACGCCCAGCCACATCGCGATCGCCGCGGCGACGAACACCGACGAATAGATGCCGAACAGGATGCCGATCGTCAGCGCCATCGCGAAGTAGTGCAGCGTCGCCCCGCCGAACAGCAGCATCGACAGCACCACCATCTGCGTCGAGCCGTGCGTGATGATCGTGCGCGAGATCGTGCTGGTGATCGCGCTGTCGATGACCGCGCGGGTGTCGGCGCGCCGCAGCTTGCGGAAGTTCTCGCGGATCCGGTCGAAGATCACCACCGATTCGTTGACCGAGTAGCCCAGCACCGCCAGCACCGCCGCCAGCACCGACAGCGAGAACTCCCACTGGAAGAATGCGAAGAACCCCAGGATGATGATGACGTCGTGCAGGTTGGCGATGATCCCCGACACCGCGAACTTCCATTCGAAGCGGATCGACAGGTACAGCACGATGCCGACGATGACGAACAGCAGCGCCTTGGCGCCGTCGGCGGCCAGCTCCTCGCCGACCTGCGGGCCGACGAACTCGACCCTGCGCAGTTCCGCCGACGAGTCCGCTGCCTTCAGGACCTTCATCACCTCGTCGCTCTGCTGCGCCGAGGTGCCGCCCTTCTTCAGCGGCAGCCGGATCATCACGTCGCGCGAGGTGCCGAAGGTCTGCACCTGGGCATCGGTGAAGCCCAGCTCCTCGATGGTCTTGCGCACCGAGGCGAGGTCGGCCGCCTGCTGGTAGGAGACCTCCATCACCGTGCCGCCGGTGAACTCGATCGACAGGTGCAGGCCGAGGGTGGCCAGGAAGAACACCGCCAGCAGGAAGGTGACCACCGACACGACGTTGAGAATCAACGCATGCCGCATGAACGGGATGTCGCGGCGGATCCGGAAGAATTCCATGCTGTCGTCCGATCAACCCGGCAAGCGCCTGCCGGCGCCCGGGTCGGTTGTCATGCTGGTCAGGTCGGTTTCCATACCTGGCCGATCGACACGCCCGCCAGCTTCCTGCGGCGGCCGTACCAGAGGTTCACCAGCCCGCGCGAGAACACCACCGCCGAGAACATCGAGGTCAGGATGCCCAGGCAGTGCACGACCGCGAAGCCCTTGATCGGCCCCGAGCCGAACACCAGCAACGCCAGGCCGGCGATCAGCGTCGTGACGTTGGAGTCGAGGATCGTGCCCCAGGCCCGTTCGTAGCCGGCGTGGATCGCCGCCTGCGGCGTGGCGCCGTTGCGCAGCTCCTCGCGCACCCGCTCGTTGATCAGCACGTTGGCGTCGATCGCCATGCCCAGCGTCAGGGCGATCGCCGCCATGCCGGGCAGGGTCAGGGTGGCCTGCAGCAGCGACAGCAGCGCCACCAGCAGCAGCAGGTTCAGCGCCAGCGCCAGGGTCGAGAACACGCCGAACAGCATGTAATAGGCGATCATGAAGGCGGCGATCGCGACGAAGCCGTACTTGACGCTGTCGAAGCCCTTCTGGATGTTGTCGGCGCCCAGGCTGGGGCCGATCGTCCGTTCCTCGATGATCTCCATCGGCGCGGCCAGCGCGCCCGCGCGCAGCAGCAGCGCCAGGTCGTTGGCGGCCTGCGGGTTCTCCATGCCGGTGATCTGGAACCGCGAGCCGAGCTCTGCCTGGATCGTGGCGACCGTCAGCACCTCGCCGCGGCCGCGTTCGAACAGCACCACCGCCATCGGCTTCTTCAGGTTCTCGCGCGACACCTCGCGCAGCACCCGGCCGGCCGCGTCGTTCAGGTTGATCGCCACCGCCGCCCGCTGGTTTTCGTCGAACGTGGCCTGCGCGCCGGTCAACTGCTCGCCGGTGAAGATCGCCTGCTTCTTCAGCACCACCGGCGCGCCGCGGCCCACCTTGAACAGCTCGCTGCCGAACGGCACCGCGCCGGTGCCCATCGTCGCGCTCTGCGCCTCCTGGGTCAGGTCGACCAGGCGCGCCTCCAGGGTCGCGGTGCGGCCCAGGATGTCCTTGGCCTTGGACGGATCCTGCACGCCCGGCAACTGCACGACGATCCGGTCGGGGCCCTGCTGCTGGATCACCGGCTCGGCCACGCCCAGCTCGTTGACCCGGTTGTGCAGGGTGGTCATGTTCTGCTTGATCGCCGCATCCGTCGTCTCCTTCTCGAACTGGGCGCGCAGGGTCGCCGTCAGTTTCGGCTCGGACGGATTGGACTCGTCGGCCTGCAGCTCGACGCCGGGCTGCCCGTCGCGGATCACGTCGCGCGCGCGGGCGAGCGTCTCGCGGTCGCGGAAGCGGATCTCGATCGCGTTGCCCTGGCGGGTGATGCCGGCGTGCCGCACGTTCTTCTCGCGCAGCAGACCGCGCAGGTCCGACAGCGTGCTCTCGATGCGCTTGTTGACCGCCGCCTTCATGTCCACCTGCAGCAGGAAGTGCACGCCGCCGCGCAGGTCCAGCCCCAGGTACATCGGCAGCGCGCCGATCGCGGTCAGCCAGGCCGGCGAGTTCGGCAGCAGGTTCAGCGCCACCACGTAGACCGGGTCGTTGGCATCGGGGTTGAACTCGGCGTTCAGCGCATCGCGGGCGCGCTGCTGCGCATCGATGTCGGCGAAGCGCGCCTTGACCGAATTGCCGTCGAGCGCGATGCCGGCGGGCTGCACGCCGGCCTTCTTCAGCGCCGCCTCGACCCGGCCCAGCGCGGCGGTGTCGAGCCTGACGGTGGCCTTGGCGCTGGACACCTGGACCGCCGGAACCTCGCCGAAGAAGTTGGGCAGCGTGTACAGCAGGCCGAACACCAGCGCCACCGCCAGCATCACGTACTTCCAGAGCGGATAGCGGTTCATGCGCGGTCGCTCAGATCGCCTTGATCGTGCCGTTGGGCAGCAGCATCGTCACCGCCGACTTCTGCACGTTCATCTCGATCGCCTCGTTGCCGGCGCGGGCCACTTCCAGGGTCACGTAGCCGTCGCCGACCTTGATGATCTTGCCGACGATGCCGCCGGCGGTCACCACCTCGTTGCCCTTCTGCAGAGCCTCGAGCATCGCCTTGGTTTCCTTTGCCCGCTTCATCTGAGGACGGATCATCAGGAAGTACAGGACCACGAACATCAGAATGATCGGCAGGAAGCTGAATAGCTGCTGCTCGGTCGACCCCGCTGCGCCCTGTGCGTAAGCCGTTGAAATCAGCACGAAAATTCTCCTTGGGGAAGCGGCGGATTATAACTGCAGCGGACCCCGGCGGCGATGACGGCCCGACATCGGCCCCGCCGTCCCGGCCGGCGGATTGCGGCTGCAACCACTGAGGCGCGGGCGGGTTTCGACCCCTGACAGCCTCCTAGGAGTTGCCCGGATTTTGCGCCGCACCGCCTTGACAGCCGGGGCAATACCGTTCAAAAGACGCTCTCGGCACTTCCCAAACAGACGGAACATACGATGTCCGCATCCGGAGGCACCCGCGTACTGCTCGCGGTGGAAGGTGTGTCGGTGCGCTTCGGCGGCATCATCGCACTCGATGGCGTTTCATTCGACATCCGGACGGGCCAGATCTGCGGGTTGATCGGCCCCAACGGGGCCGGCAAGACGACGCTGTTCAACTGCCTGTCCCGCCTGTACAACTGCAATGCCGGCAGCATCTCCTTCGACGGGCACCGGCTGACCGAGCTGCCCAAGCACACGATCGCCGGGCTGGGCATCGGCCGCACCTTCCAGAACCTGGCGCTGTTCCGCACGATGTCGGTGCTGGAGAACGTCAAGGTCGGGCAGCACTGCCGGCTGGGCACCGGCTTCTTCGCCAATGCGCTGCGGCTGCCCAAGGTCGATGCCGAGGAGGCGCGGGTCGCCGGCCGCGCCGATGAGCTGATCGCCCTGCTGGAGTTGCAGGCGGTCAGGCACACGCGGGTCGCCGATCTGCCGTTCGGCACCCAGAAGCGGGTCGAGTTGGCACGGGCGCTGGCCGCCGATCCGAAGCTGCTGCTGCTGGACGAACCGGCCGCCGGCCTGAACCACGAGGAGGTCGGCGCGCTGGGCGGCCTGATCCGCTCGATCCGCGACAAGCTCGGCATCACGGTGCTGCTGGTCGAACATCACATGAGCCTGGTGATGGGCGTCTCCGACAAGGTGGTCGCGCTGAACTTCGGCCGCAAGATCGCCGAGGGCACGCCCGACGAGGTGCGTGCCCATCCCGACGTGATCCAGGCCTACCTTGGAGCGAGCGCCGCATGAGCCTTCTGGAAGTCAGGAACCTCAATGCCTCCTACGGTCCCACCAAGGTCCTGCACGGGCTGAACTTCAAGCTGGCCGACGGGTCGATCACGACCCTGCTGGGCGCCAACGGCGCCGGCAAGACCACGACGTTGCGGGCGCTGTGCAACATGATGGTCCGCGTCGAGGGCGAGATCCTGTTCGGCGGCCAGCGGATCGACGGCAAGGCCACCGAGGACATCGTGCGGCTGGGCGTGGCCCATGTGCCCGACGGCCGCGGCACCTTCGTGAACCTGACGACCGAGGAGAACCTGCGGCTGGGCGCCTACACCCGCCGCAACAAGGCCGAGGTCGAGGCCGACTTCGAACGGATGTACCACTACTTTCCGCGGCTGAAGGAACGGCGCCACCAGCAGGCCGGCACGCTGTCCGGCGGCGAGCAGCAGATGCTGGCGGTGTCGCGCGCGCTGATGCTGCGCCCGCGCATGCTGCTGATGGACGAACCGTCGTTCGGCCTGGCGCCGCTGATCGTCCGCGAGATCTTCTCGATCATGAAGACGATCAACGAGAAGGAGAAGGTGTCGATCCTGCTGGTCGAGCAGAACGCGGCGATGGCGCTGGACCTGGCCGACCACGCCTACCTGATCGAGACCGGCCGGGTCGTGCTCGACGGTCCGGCCGACAAGATCAAGCAGGACGACGCGGTGCGCCGTTCCTATCTGGGTTACTGAGCTCCGGGGGCCGCATCGATGGAAACCTTCCTGCACCAGGTACTGGCCGGGCTGGCCACCGGCGGCATCTACGCCAGCGTCGCGCTGGCGCTGGTGATGATCTACCAGGCCACGCACCACGTGAATTTCGCGCAGGGCGAGATGGCGATGTTCTCGACCTATCTGGCGTGGACGATGATCAACGCCGGCGTGCCGTACTGGGCGGCGTTCTTCGCGACGATCGTGCTGGCGTTCCTGCTCGGCGCCGGCATCGAGCGGTTCATCGTGCGGCGGGTCGAAGGCGGCTCGGTGCTGTCGGTGGTCGTGGTGTTCATCGGCCTGCTGGTGATCCTGAACAGCCTGGCCGGCTGGATCTTCAGCTACACGATCAAGACCTTCCCGAGCCCGTTCCCGACGCAGCCGCTGTTCGGCATCAAGTACATGTCGGCGCACGAGCTCGGCGCGATCGGCGTGACCCTGGTCGTGCTGCTGCTGCTGTTCGTGTTCTTCCGCTACACGCCGCTCGGGCTGGCGATGCGGGCGGCCGCGCAGAACCCGGTGTCCAGCAAGCTGGTGGGCATCCGCGTGGGCTGGATGCTGGCGCTCGGATGGGGGCTGGCCGGCGCGATCGGCGCGGTGGCCGGCATGATGGTCGCGCCCACCGTCTACCTGGATCCGAACATGATGGCCGGCATCCTGCTGTACGCGTTCGCGGCGGCACTGATCGGCGGCATCGACAATCCGCTCGGCGCGGTGCTCGGCGGCTTCATCGTCGGCGTGCTGGAGAACCTGCTCGGCGCGTTCGTGATCGGCAACGAGCTGAAGCTGTCGGTGGCGCTGGTGCTGATCATCAGCGTGCTGATCGTCCGGCCCTCGGGGCTGCTCGGCAAAGTCCATGTGACGAGGGTCTGACCGTGAGCAACGTCAATCAAGCCGCGGTTCCTGGCGCCGGTCCGCTGGCGGCGGCGGCCGCGGCCAATGCGGCCGCCGGTGCGCCCCGCCTGTCGCGCAACCGGATGATCGGTCTGGCCATCCTGCTCGTACTGGTCTGCGCGATGCCGTTCGTGCTGAGCAACTACCGGATCTTCCAGTTCACGCTGGTGATGGTGTATGCGATCGCGCTGCTGGGCCTGAACATGCTGACCGGCTACAACGGCCAGATCTCGCTCGGTCACGGCGCGTTCTATGCGATCGGCGCCTATGTGGCGGCGATCCTGATGGACAAGTTCGGCGTGCCGTACTGGGCCACCGTGCCGGTGGCCGGCGCGCTGTGCCTGCTGGTCGGCTTCCTGTTCGGGCTGCCGGCGCTGAAGCTGGAGGGGCTGTACCTGGCGCTGGCCACCTTCGCGCTCGGCGTGTCGCTGCCGCAGCTCCTGAAGTACAAGCACCTGGAGCACTGGACCGGCGGCGTGCAGGGCATCGTCATCATCAAGCCCGATGCGCCATTCGGCCTGCCGTTGAATCCCGACCAGTGGCTGTTCTACTTCGTGCTGCTGGTGCTGCTGATCATGTTCTGGCTCGGCTGGAATCTGCTGCGCGGCCGCATCGGCCGGGCGATGGTGGCGATCCGCGACCAGCCGATCGCCGCCGAGGCGATGGGCGTCAACAACGCGATGTACAAGTCGATGACCTTCGGCGTGTCGGCGATGTTCACCGGCGTGGCCGGCGCGCTGGGCGCGATCGCGGTGCAGTTCGTCGCGCCCGACAGCTTCAACGTGTTCCTGTCGATCACGTTGCTGGTGGGCATCGTGATCGGCGGGCTGGCGACGATCTCGGGCGCGATCTGGGGCGCGATCTTCATCCAGTTCATCCCGAACATCGCCGACCAGATCTCCAAGGCCGCGCCGTGGGCGATCTACGGCGTGTTCCTGATCGGCTTCATGTACCTGATGCCGGGAGGCGTGGCCGGCCTGATCCAGATGCTGCGTGCACGGTTCGCCCGGCGCGTGCGTTGATTGGCCGAAGGTTGCTTCACCGGAACGGCGGGCTGGCGCCGGTTCCGGGGCGTGTCCTGATCCAGCCATCACCGGGAGCCGAGACATGATGAGGCGAGTTCTGGGAACGTTCACCGTGGCGCTGGCCCTGGCGCTGCCGGGCGCGGCCATCGCGCAGAAGAAGTACGACAAGGGGGCCACCGACAGCGAGATCAAGATCGGCAACACGATGCCGTACAGCGGGCCGGCGTCGGCCTACGGCACGATCGGCAAGGTCGAGGCCGCGTACTTCAAGATGATCAACGATCAGGGCGGCATCAACGGCCGCAAGATCAACTTCATCACGCTCGACGACGGCTACAGCCCGCCCAAGACGGTGGAGATGGTGCGCCGGCTGGTCGAGCAGGACGAGGTGCTGTTCATCTTCAACACGCTCGGCACGCCGCCCAACACCGCGATCCAGAAGTACATGCAGGCGAAGAAGACGCCGCAGCTCTTCGTGGCCACCGGCGCGTCGAAGTGGAACGATCCGAAGGGCAACCCGTGGACGATGGGCTGGCAGCCCAACTATCACACCGAGGGCATCATCTACGCGAAGCATCTGCTCGCGACCAAGCCCAACGCCAAGATCGGCATCCTGGTGCAGAACGACGACTATGGCAAGGACTACCTCGGCGGCTTCAAGGAAGGGCTGGGCGACAAGGTCAAGCAGATCGTCATGGAGGCCACCTACGAGGTCACCGATCCGACCATCGATTCGCAGATCGTCGCGCTGAAGGGCGCGGGCGCCGATGCGTTCTTCAACATCACGACGCCGAAGTTCGCCGCGATGGCGATCCGCAAGGCGTACGACATCGGCTGGCAGCCGATCCACTACCTGAACAACGTGTCGGCCTCGGTGGGGGCGGTGCTGACCCCGGCGGGACTGGACAAGTCGGTCGGCGTGATCTCCAGCCAGTACATCATGGACCCGACCGACCCGCGCTTCCAGAACCATCCCGACATGGTCGAATGGCGCGAGTTCCTGAAGAAGTACTACCCCGATGCGGACCAGAAGGACGGCGGCAACGTCTACGGCTACGTGGTCGCGCAGGGCCTGGTGCAGGTGCTCAAACAGTGCGGCGACAACCTGACCCGCGAGAACGTGATGAAGCAGGCGGCCAGCCTGAAGGACTTCACGCCCAAGCTGATGCTGCCCGGCATCAAGGTCAACACCAGCGCCACCGACTTCGCGCCGATCGAGCAGGAGCAGCTCGTCAAGTTCGACGGCAAGCAGTGGGTGCCGATGGGCGAGATCGTAGGGAAGTAGTCACGTCGGTTCGCCGCAGACGGCGGGCACAGGCGCCCGCGCGCAGCGCGGCGCCCATGGAGGGACGCGGTGGATCCGGCTTTGCCGGGCCGCCTGCGTCGCCCCTGGGGGAGGCGCCCGCAGGGCGCTTCGGGGGGCTATCCTATGCCGCGGGCGCGGTCGGTGGCGAAGCGGTGCTGGAACTCGGCGAAGGTGCCGGCCAGGATCGCTTCGCGCATCTCGCGCATCAGGCTCAGGTAGTAGTGCAGGTTGTGGATCGTCGCCAGCCGGGCGCCGAGGATCTCGTTGACCTTCTGCAGATGGTGCACGTAGCCGCGTGCGAAGTTCGCGCAGGCATGGCAGGCGCAGCCGGGCTCGATCGGCCGGGTGTCGTCCTTGTAGCGGGCATTGCGCAGCTTCAGGTCGCCGAAGCGGGTGAACAGCCATCCGTTCCGGGCATTGCGGGTCGGCAGCACGCAGTCGAACATGTCGATGCCGGCGGCCACGCCGTCGACCAGGTCCTCCGGCGTGCCCACGCCCATCAGATAGCGCGGCCTGTCGGCCGGCAGCCGGGGCGCCGTATGACGCAGCACCCGCAGCATCTCCGCCTTCGGCTCGCCTACCGACAGGCCGCCGATCGCATAGCCGTGGAAGCCGATGTCGGTCAGGCCCGCCAGCGACTCGTCGCGCAGTTCTTCGAACATGCCGCCCTGGACGATGCCGAACAACGCGTTCGGGTTGCCCAGCCGGTCGAACTCGTCGCGCGAGCGGCGCGCCCAGCGCAGCGACAGCCGCATCGAATCGGCCGCCTGCGCGGCGCTGGTCGGCAGGCCGCCGGTTTCGAACGGCGTGCACTCGTCGAAGATCATCACGATGTCCGAGCCCAGCGTGTGCTGGATCCGCATCGACTGCTCGGGGGTCAGCATCAGCCGGTCGCCATTGATCGGCGATGCGAAGCGCACGCCTTCTTCCGAGATGCGGCGCAGCTCGCCCAGGCTGAACACCTGGAAGCCGCCCGAGTCGGTCAGGATCGGCTTCGCCCAGCCGTTGAAGCGATGCAGGCCGCCGAACCGCTCGAAGGTGTCCAGCCCCGGCCGCAGCCACAGATGGAAGGTGTTGCCGAGGATGATCTGCGCGCCGACCTCGTCCAGCTCGCGCGGCGACATCGCCTTGACGGCGCCGTAGGTGCCCACCGGCATGAAGACCGGCGTGTGCACCGTGCCGTGCCGCAGCCGCAGCGTGCCGGCGCGGGCCTGGCCGTCGGAGGATTGGAGCGTGAAGGCCGCGCGCCGGGCCGGCTCGATCAGCATCGCATCACCGTAGCTGAAGAACCGGTAGCGTTGCGCGATCGCATGGGCGTAGGCGCTGCGGATGCGGTCGATGCCGGCCAGCGCCGACACCAGCATCAGCAGCGTCGAACGCGGCAGATGGAAGTTCGTGATCAGCGCATCGACGACGCGGAAGCGGTAGCCGGGCGTGATGAAGAGCCGCGTCTCGCCGCTGCCCGCGACGAGCGGCGCATCGCCGCGGCCGTCGGTTGCGGCCTTCGCCGCGGCCGATTCGAGCGTGCGCAGCGACGTCGTGCCGACCGCGATCACGCGCCCGCCGGCGGCCCGCGCATGCTCGATTGCCCGCACGGTGGCCTCCTGCACCCGGTACCCCCCGGCATGCATCACGTGGTCGGCGATGTCGTCGACGCGCACCGGCTGGAAGGTGCCGGCGCCGACGTGCAGCGTCACGAATGCACTGCCGATGCCGGCGGCCTGCAGCCGCGCCAGCAGGGCCTCGTCGAAATGCAGCCCGGCGGTCGGAGCGGCGACCGCACCCGGCTCGCGCCCGTAGACCGTCTGGTAGCGCGCGTCGTCGGCGGCACCCGGCGCATGGGTGATGTACGGCGGCAGCGGCGTCTGGCCGTCGCGCTCGAGCACCCGGTGCACCGGCTCGTCGAAGCGCAGCAGGAAGAACTCGCCTTCGCGACCGGTCACGGCGGCCACCGAGCGGTGCCCGCCCAGCAGCAGCCGGGTGCCGGTGCGTGGCGTCTTGCTCGCCCGCACCTGCGCCCGGGCATCGAACTCGCCGGTGACCCGCTCGACCATCACCTCTATCCGGCCGCCGGTGTCGGCCTTCGTGCCGATCAGTCGCGCCCGGATCACCCGGGTATCGTTGAACACCAGCAGGTCCCCGGGCGACAGCAGCCTCGGCAGCTCCTCGAACCGATGGTCCTCCAGCGCATCCGGAAGCACCCGCAGCAGCCGGGAAAGACTGCGTTCGGGACAGGGACTTTGCGCGATCAGTTCCTCGGGGAGGGCGAAATCGAAGTCGGAAACCTGCATGGACGCGCATGATACGGCGCCGGGAGCGGCACCGGGTCATCGTTCCGGGCCCCTTGCGGGGGCGGTGACCGCCCGGGGCGGTCGATTCGCCGCTGGTCGGGTCGTGCACTGTTGCGTATCCCCCGCAATCCTTTTCAATCGTGTCGCATTGCAACAATGTAGAGTGATGGAACTACAAAAACATGAGTAAAGACAAAGATTTGATGAAATAACGGAGAGATAATGCAGTGCAATATAACTAGTTGGCGGGTGAAAGCGCCCTGTTAAGATGAACCTGTTTACCGTCCAAGGCGGTCCGCCCATCCGTGGACACCGCCCTGGCCTGCAACCCACCGGTTTCGGGCCGTCGGCCGAGTTGGAGTATGCGATGCAAGCCACCCCCACCCTAGCCAAGCGCCTGCTCGACTGGGTTGCGTTGATCGAACGGCTGACCGATGCCGATCGCGAATCGCTGCTGGGCCACTTCCTGTCGTTCGACGCCGAAGACCGCCGGCTGCGGTTCGGCTTGCCGGTCAGCGATGCCCACATCGTCCGCTACGTCGAGAGCCTGGATTTCGACCAGTCGCACGTCTATGGCGTCCGCGCCGCCGGTCCGGACGACGAATGGCTCGGCATCGGCCATCTGATCGAAGGCGACAACCACATGGCCGAGCTCGGCTTGTCGGTGCTGCCCGCGGCGCGCGGCCATGGTCTGGGCAGCGCGATCTTCCGTTACGCGGTCGCGCAGGCCGCCCGCACCGGCGTGCGCCGGCTGTACATGCACTTCCTGACCAGCAACAACGGCATCCTGGCGATCGCCCGCGCCGCGCGGATGTCGATCGACGCCAGCGGCGGCGAGGCCGACGCGTTCCTGGTGGTGCCGCACCACGGCGAGCTGATCAACCAGTTGATCGCCGACGCCGATGCCGCCGACACCATTACCGCGCAAGCCCGCTGATCTGCCGTCGGCCGGCCGACGGCATGGCCCTACCGTCGCGGCGCCGGTTCCGGCGGTGCAGTAACATTGCGTGATGCCCGAGTGGTGGAATTGGTAGACGCAGAGGACTCAAAATCCTCCGCCGCAAGGCTTGTCGGTTCGAGTCCGACCTCGGGCACCAATTCAGAACCGTCCCAGTTCGCCCCCGCAGCCGCCTGATTCTCCGCGGCGAGCCGCTCGTCAGGGTCGATTCGCTCGCGTCCTGGCGGCCTTCTGCGCCGCACGCTTTCTTCCGGAAGCGCCCTTGGTCTGGCTGGCCTTCTTCGCCGCAGTCGAGCGTTCTGCCGCCGTTCGCCGCGATGCCGCCCTCCTGGTCTGTCGGGACAGCGCCTCTCGCGAAGCAGTGGTCGTCGGTTCGTGCTCGAGGACCTCGGTGACGGCCTTGGACAGCCGGCCGCGGCAGCAGCGGGCCAATCGGCGTCGATCGCGGCGATGGTGAAGCCGCGGCGTTCGTCAGCCCTCGGCACCGATCAGCGGCACGAAGCGTACCTCGCCGAGGTTCTCCTTCAGATAGTTCGTCTCGCTCTGCCGCGTCAGCTTCACGAGCCTCTCGCCGGTCTCGGGCGAGCCGATGGGCATGATGAGCCGCCCGCCGATGGCGAGCTGGTCCTTCAGCGCCTCGGGGACGCGGGATCCGCCGGCCGAGACGATGATCGCGTCGAAGGGAGCGGCTTCCGGCCAGCCCTTCGTGCCATCGCCCGCGCGCAGTTCGACATTGTCGTAGCCGAGCGCCCCGAGCCGGCGGCTTGCTTCGGTGGCGAGCGAGGCATGACGTTCGATCGCATGGACCTTGGCTGCGATCCGGCTCAGCACCGCCGCCGCATAGCCGGAGCCGGCACCGACTTCGAGCGCGTGGTCGCCAGGCCGCACCTCGGCCGCCTCGATCATCAGGGCGACGACGAAAGGCTGCGAGATCGTCTGCTTCTCGCCGATGGGAAGCGGACTGTCCTCGTAGGCGAATTCCTCGAACTCCTGCCTGACGAATGCTTCGCGCGGGACCTCGCGCATCGCCGCCAGCACTGCCGGATCATGGACGCCGCGCCGCTCGATCTGCCGGGCCACCATGCGCTGGCGGGCGAGGGTGAGATCGGCTGCGTCCAGCATGATGCAGCTCGTCTATCTGATCGGGTTCCGCGGCTTCGGCAACCGGTCGGACCGCGGGTCGCCGACCGGCCCGGCGGGCCGGCGTACGACCCGCACTGTCGCGTTGCTGCCGCTGCCGCAGAAGAACTGCTGCGCGCCATCGGATTCGAGCCCCGACACGCCCATTCCCGGCGCCATCGCGAGCTTTTCGAGCACCTCTCCGCTCGAGGGATCGACGCGCCTGACGTCGCTGTCGTCCCCCTCCCAGGTGCCGTGCCACAACTCGCCGTCGACCCAGGTGACGCCGGTGACGACGCGATCGGAGTCGATCGTGCGAAGGATCTCTCCGGTTTGCGGATCGATCTGATGGATCCTGCGGCCGCGGTGCTGCCCGACCCACAGCACGCCCTCGGCCCACGCGAGCCCCGAGTCGCCGCCACCGCCGGGTGCCGGGATCGTCGACAGCACCCGGCCGGTCTGCGGATCGATCTTCTGGATGCGGTCCTCGGCGATCTGGTACAGGTGCCGGCCGTCGAATGCGGTGCCCGCATGAGCGGCGACGTCGATCGAGCGCACCAGCGCGCCGCTGTCGGGATCGACGGCGTTCAGTCGGTCGCCGGACGCGAACCACAGATGCCGGCCGTCGAAGGTCACGCCGTGGACGGCATCGACCCCGGGGAAGGGGCCGTATTCGCGGACGATCTCGGCCCTGCTTCGTTTCGTTTCGGCCTTGCTTCGTTTCATCCGGTCATCCTACTCATTCGGCAGCGGCCCGGGGAGTAACAAGCTTGTCGGGAAACCCGGTACCGGCGGGCTGACCCAGCGGCATGCACGTCCGCGGCCGAACGACTGTGCCTTGCCCTCGTCGGCGAGCTGCTCGAGCGCCCGCTGCACGGTGCGCGGACTGGTTCCCAGCGCGAGTGCCAGCGCCGAGCTGGACCACGCCTCGCCATCGGCCAGCAGGGCCAGCAGCGCCGCATGCCGGCTCTCGACCGGCGGCG
>DAISWF010000019.1:0-19982 GCA_036826495.1 Burkholderiaceae bacterium | reverse complement strand
GCCGCCATCGTCGAAATAGCCGCCGCTGCCGGCTTCCGCGAAGCCGAGCAGCGGCACCGACGGCGTGCCGCGCGCGGTATCAGCGCGAAGCCCGGCTTCGTCGCCTCGACGTCGGCCAGCGGTCGCAGCGCGGCGCGCAGCCGGCCGATCTCGACCCGCAGCCGCGCCCGATGCGATTCATCCGCATCGCGGCCGCGGAACGCCGCCGCGATCAGCGCGTTCCTCGATGCATCCGCCGGCCAGGCTCGCGCGAGTGCGCGCATCAGCGCGAACAGGACCGGCCGTGTGGCCAGCGGAATCACGGTGTCCGCGGCTCGCACGACATGGCGACACGCATCGACGACCAGCGCATCGCCGGCGAGCAGCGCCTGCACCTCGTCGAGCAGCAGCAGCCGGTTCTCGTCGCCCGCCAGCAGCCGGGCCGCCGGCCGGTCCAGCAGGCGGCATGCGCCGTCGACCTCCGCGGTCAGGGCGGCGATGTCGGCCTGACGGGCGGCCCGGGCTGCGCGGTCCAGCGCTGCGCGCGCCGCCGCGGGCCGCAACCGTCTGATCGCGATGCCGGCCGCCACCAGTTCCAGCGCGGCCGCCAACGAGGACGGCAACGGTTCCGGGTCGATGATGCCGCCGAGCACGCGCTCGGCCTCGTCGAGCCGGCCGATCAGCAGCAGCCGCCGCGCTTCGATGCCGCGTGCATGCGCGGCGTTCAGCCGGTCGCCATGAGCCTCTAGCGTGGCGCGCGCCTCGCCCAGCGCCTTCGGATGCCAGCCGAGGTCGCGCGAGACGAGCGCGAGCTCCGCCTCGGCGACGATGCAGCGCGCACGGGCCACCTTCTCCTTGTGACCGAATGCGCGCACGGCCCGCCTCAACGCGACCTTCGCGCGACCGAAGTCGCCGAGCCGCGCCATCGCGATGCCGCGCAGCGCGAGCGCCGGCGCATCGTCGCGCAGCGCCACCCGCTTCAACGCGCCGAGCGGGTCGCCCGCTGCGAGCGCCCGCGCCGCGGCGGTGATCAGCGAATCCATCGGAATCCCGTCACAACTGTCACTCACGCCGTCCTGCGACCGGAACCTAGTATGGCCCCGACAGCGCGCGCTGTGACTGCGCTGTGACCGATTGGCGAAACCCTCACACGAACACAGGAGAACTCAAATGGTCGATATCCTGCACGCGATAGGAATCAAATCGTCTCCGGACCGGGTCTATCAGGCGCTGAAAGAGCGTCGGCATCTGGCCGGCTGGTGGACCACCGACGTGCGCGGTGCCTTCGACATCGGCGGCGTCATCCAGTTTCATTTCGGCACGACGGGCCGGATCGACATGAAGGTGATCGAGCAGGTGCCCGACCGGCGCGTCGTCTGGCAGGTGGTGGACGGGCCCGGCGAGTGGATCGGCTCGAAGGTGAGCTTCGAGCTGAAGCCCGACGGCGACTACACCGCCGTGTACTTCAAGCATCAGGGCTGGAAGGAGCCGAGCGAGCTGATGCACCACTGCAGCACCAAGTGGGCGACCTTCCTGATGAGCCTGAAGTCGCTGGTCGAGACCGGCACCGGTGCGCCGTTCCCGAACGACGTCCATATCGGCAGGACCGACTGATGAGGCCGGCGGCAGACGGATGATGCTGCCGGCCTCATCCTCGTAGCCGCGGTGGCCGGGGCCGCCGGCTCCACTGTCGGCGGCCTCTTACCGGCTGATCAGCTCGCGCACCGCCTGCGCCAGCGCGATCACCGACAGCGGCGCGCTGCCCTCGGCCTTGTTGCTGAGGCTCACGTAGGCCGGCTGCCCGCCGCGGACGGTGCCGGCGATCACGCGGGCGAGCACCGCGCGCGTCTGCGGATCGGCATCGATGATCCTGTCGTACGGTTCGTAGGCGCGCCGTGCATCCTCGTAGCCGAACGCGCCGTGCAGCGGGTTCAGATTCCAGCGGCAGACCAGCGGCCCGGGCCACAGCGCGCGCAGCACCGGAAGCTGTCCGTCGATGCGCGGCATCTTGGCATGCAGCGCCATGCAGAAGGTGGCGCCGGCGTCGCGCAGCGCCTGCGTGAACGCCGGCACCAGCCATTCCGGATCACGGACCTCGACCGCCACCGCTGCGTCGGGCGCGGCGCTGCGCAGGTCGGGCAGCGCGCGCAGCAGCGCATGCAGCCGATCGATCTGCTCGCCGATTCGCGCCAGCCGGCCGGACGGCAGCGGACTGATCTGGAAGACCAGCACGCCGAGTCGGTCGCCCAGTCCCTGCAGCGCCGGTGCGACGAACTCGCGCAGCGCGCAATCGGCATCGAGGAAGCTGTCGTTGAGCCGGCTGCCGCGTCCCGTTCCGTCACGCACCAGTGCGTCGGTCACCAGGCTCGGTGCCTTGACCATGAAGCGGAAGCCGTCGGGCACCTGCGCCGCATAGCCGGCGAACTGCTCGGCGGTCAGCGGGCGATAGAAGCCGCGGTCCAGGCTCACGGTGCGAAAGAGCGGATGGCGGGCATAGGCGGGCAGGCCGCGGCGCGACAGCGCGGACTCCGGATAGTCGCGCGCCCAGACCAGGCCGGTCCAGCCGGGGAAGTTCCACGAGGCGGTGCCCAGCCGCAGCGACGAGGGCAGCGCGGCGGCGAGCCCGGCCAGCGCGGGATCGGTTGCCGCCGCTTCGACCCGGGCGTCGGCCGCGTCGCGAGCTCGAGCGGCCTTCGCGTCGCGGCCGCCGGCTCCTGATGCATCGGGAGCCGGCGTGCCTGACCCGGCACCGGCGGGCGACGGGGTCGGCCCGGAGCCGGGCTCGGGGAACAGTGTCTGCTGCATCGGAGCGGGGATAATCGGCCGGGCCAGGGTCAGGCGGGGTGCGACAGCCGGTTCGCCAACGTCATCACGAAGTCGGCGCACCAGTTGGCCGCGGTGTGTCCGTTCGCGAAGTCGTTGGCCGGCAGCGAATGGTTCTCGGCCAGGAACATGAACAACCGCAACGCTTCACGCTGCGCATCGGAGAGCTTGTCGAAGCTGGCCGGGTCGATCGTCGTCATCGTGGATCCCCTGTCTATGGTGGTCGTGCGGCGATGGTACGCCGCCGGCGCGCGGTCCCGACGGACTCCTGGACGTCCCTGACACGCGATGCGATGATTCTCGCGACCGGGCCGACCCCAGGTCCGGCAAACCGAAGGGGAGACTTGGATGGATTTCCAGCATCGCCGCCGGCGTTCGCTCGGCGTGCTCGCGGCTGCCGGTCTGACGGCAGCCGGCCTGCCGCAGGCGCGGGCCCAGGCCTGGCCGTCGAAGCAGATCCGCATCTTCTGCGGTTTCGCGCCGGGCGGCACCACCGATCCCTATGCCCGGGTGCTCGGCGACTATCTCGCGCAGAAGGTGGGTCAGCCGGTGGTCGTCGAGAACCGGCCCGGTGCCGGCGGCTTCATCTCGCTGGAGGCGCTGGCGCGGGTCGCGCCCGACGGGCACACGATCGGCATCACCACGTCTTCGTCGCTCTGGGGCAGCCGCGCGCTGTACCGCAAGATGCCGTTCGACGCCGACCGCGATTTCGTCGCGATCTCGTGGCTGCCGGTCGGGCCGCTGCTGTTCGGCGTGCCGGCCGCGCTGCCGGTGAACTCGGTCCAGGAATGGGTCGACTACGCGAAGAAGAATCCGGTGACGATGGCCAGCTACAACCCCGCGTCGGTGCCGCACCTGGCGGCCGAGGAATTCAACCAGCGACACGGCACCAAGATCAACGTCGTGCACTACAAGGGCGAAGGGCCGATGTGGCCGGACGTCGGTACCGGCACCGTGCATGGCGGCATCGGCAGTTACGCCGCGCTGAACCCGCATGTGCAGCGGGGCACGATCAAGGTGCCGGCGTCGGTCGGCACCGAGCGCAATCCCCGGCTGCCCAACGTGAAGTCGTTCGTGTCGCAGGGCTTCGACGGCGAGATCTTCAGACTCGACGGCGGGCTGCTGATGGTGGCGCCGGCCGCCACGCCGCAAGAGATCGTCACGCGGCTGTCGGACATCTTCGTCGAGGCCACCGATTCGCCGAAGTCGGTGGCGCTGCGCGAGGCCTTCGCGATCGATGCGCGGCCGACGACGGCGGCGGTCGCGCAGAAGAAGTGGCGCGACGAAGCTCCGATCTGGATCGCGATGACCGAGCGGATGAACATCAAGCTCGATTGAACGGCCTGCGCGGACCCGGCTCGACTGATCGGCGCGCAAGGCCTGCGCGGACCCGCCCGCCAGCGCTCGCCGCCGCTTCGGCGGCCGGCGCCCGCGGCGGGTGCCCGGCGCCGGCGGGTGCTCGGCGTCGACCGCGACGTGACGGCGGCCTCTGCAGGCGTCGTCCCGCGTCGGCGGCGGCAATCCGGCCGATCGCTGCTGCGTTCAGGCCTCGCGGCCCAGCCAGCGCAGCGCGTTGCGTTCGGCCAGCAGCGCGCGGGTGTCGTCGTCGAAGCCGGCCAGCCGCGAGGCCGGCTTCTTGTCCATGATCGCGAACGGGTAGTCGGTGCCGGCCATCACCTGGGTCGCGCCGAATATCTCGACCAGATGCCGCACCGCGCGATCGTCGTAGACCAGGTCGTCGTAGTACATCCGCCGCACCAGCTCGCCCGGCGATTCGGCGATGTGTTCGCGGATCACCGGGAACGAGTCCCAGCCGTGCTGCAGCCGCGGCAACAGCGCGCGCAAGGTGCCGCCGCCGTGACTGAACGCGATGCGCAGCTTCGGATGGCGGGTCAGCATGCCGCCGGTCACCATCGATGCGGCCGACAGGCCCACCTCGCCCGGGAACGCGACGACCTGCTCGAGCACCTTCGGCCCCACCAGCCGCTCCATGCCGGCCGGCCGCAGCGCATGCACGAAGATCGCCGCGCCCCATCGCTCGGCCGCGTCGAAGAACGGTTCGAAACGCGCGTCTCCGATCACCGCGCCGTTGATGTTGGTGCCGATCTCCACGCCGGCCAGACCCAGCCGGTTGACCAGGTGGTCCAGCTCGCTGATCGCCGCATCGACGTCCTGCAGCGGCACGGCGCCCA
This sequence comes from Burkholderiaceae bacterium, assembly GCA_036826495.1. Classification (GTDB taxonomy): domain Bacteria; phylum Pseudomonadota; class Gammaproteobacteria; order Burkholderiales; family Burkholderiaceae_E; genus DAISWF01. The sequence goes on along the minus strand of DAISWF010000019.1, from coordinate 14,988 downwards.
ACCCGACGAACCGGTCGGTGTCGGTGGCGACGAACTCGGCCAGCGTCTCGTTGAGGAAACGGCACATCGCGGCGCCGTCGTCGGGCTCCATCCAGTAAGACAGCAGCTCGGGCATCGGCGACAGCACCTGGCGGGTCACCATCATGTTCTGCATGTCGGCCGCGCGCACCGCGCCGTCCCAGCACTGGTGCGATACCGTCCGGTACACCTTGTTGTCGATCATCACATGCTGATGACAGGGCTGGGCCGGCGCCATCGACGGCCAGCCGGCGCCGGAACGCCTGCCCGCGTACGCGGGGAACTCGCGCGGCACGAAATGGGTGTGGACGTCTGTCAGTCCGCAGGAGCAGGCGGTCATGGCGGTCGGCGGGCTCGTGGTGGTGGGTCGCCGAACGATACCCGATACGCGGCGGGACCGCAGGCCAGCCGCCGAGGCCAGCCGCAGATTCCGCGGCCGCGGATCGCGCTTCGCGCGCAACCCCGGCCGCGAATCTCGCCGTCAGGCGCCGCGGGTGATCGGCATCTGGACCTTGTCGGCCGCGCCCGGGATCGCCAGGTACTTCGCCAGCTCCAGCTTGGCGATCGCGTTGCGATGCACCTCGTCCGGCCCGTCGGCCAGCCGCAAGGTGCGCTGATGGGCATACATCGACGCCACCGGGAAGTCCTGGCAGACGCCGCCGCCGCCGTGCGCCTGGATCGCCCAGTCGACGATCTTGCAGGCCATGTTCGGCGCGATCACCTTGATCATCGCGATCTCGGTGCGGGCGATCTTGTTGCCCACCGTGTCCATCATGTAGGCCGCCTTCAGGGTCAGCAGCCGTGCCTGGTCGATCATGCAGCGCGCCTCGGCGATCCGCTCGTGCCAGACGCTCTGCGCCGAGATCGGCTTGCCGAACGCGACCCGCGAGCTCAACCGCCTGCACATGAACTCCAGCGCGCGCTCGGCCACGCCGATCGAGCGCATGCAGTGGTGGATGCGGCCGGGGCCCAGGCGGCCCTGGGCGATCTCGAAGCCGCGGCCTTCGCCGAGCAGGATGTTGTCCACCGGCACCTTGACGTTCTCGAACAGCACCTCGGCGTGACCGTGCGGCGCATCGTCGTAGCCGAACACGTTCAGCGCGCGCTGGACGGTGATGCCCGGGGTGTCGGACGGCACCACGATCATCGACTGCTGCTCGTGGCGGCCGGCGTCGGGGTTGGTCTTGCCCATGAAGATGTAGACCTTGCAGCGCGGATCGCTGGCGCCCGAGGTCCACCACTTGCGCCCGTTGATCACGTAGTGATCGCCCTTGCGCTCGATCCGCGACTGGATGTTGGTGGCGTCCGACGAGGCCACCTCCGGTTCGGTCATCGCGAAGGCCGAACGGATCTCGCCGCGCAGCAGCGGGTCGAGCCACTGGCGCTTGATCGGCTCGCTGGCGTAGCGCTCGAGCGTCTCCATGTTGCCGGTGTCCGGCGCCGAGCAGTTGAACACCTCGGAGGCGAACGACACCCGACCCATGATCTCGCACAGCGGCGCATAGTCGAGGTTCGACAGCCCCTCGGGCACGCGTTCGCTGTGCGGCAGGAACAGGTTCCACAGGCCGGCGGCGCGCGCCTTGGGCTTCAGATCCTCGACGATGCGGCTCGCCACCCAGGCATTGCCGTTGCGGCGGTTGGCCGCCACCTCTTCCTCGTGGCGGTGTTCGTTGGGATAGATGTGTTCGTCCATGAACCGGCTCAGGCGCTGCTGCAGTTCACGGGTACGGGCCGAGTATTCGAAGCTCATCTGAGGCTCCTTGCGAGGTGCCGGCCACGGCGGCCGGCCGGTGGTACGAGCTGCTTGTTTCGTCGCCTAGTGTGCGGCGATCGGTGGCCGCCGGCAAACGCATTTCGGGGAACGCAGGTTGCACGAAATGCAACCGGGAGCCGCATGGGATGCAACCCGGGGGCAACCAGCCAACCCTGCCGGCCCAGCCCACCCTGCCACCCTGCCGGCCCGCACGAACGGTCAGCTCCGCTCGGCTTCCTCGGTCAGCCACCGCCAGAACGTGCGCACCGGCAGCTCGGCCAGCATCGTCGGCAGCGCCGCGACGTAGTAGGCGCCGGGCAGGGTGGCCACCCGCGGCAGCGGCGCGACCAGCCGGCCGTCGGCCAGGAACCGTTCGACCACCGGCGTCATGCCGACCGCCAGCCCCAGCCCCATCGCCGCCGCCTCGTACATCACCAGCACGCTGTCGAAATACACCCGCTGCGGCGATTCCGACACCGACTCGCCGGTGACGGTCTGCCAGACCCGCCAGATGTCGGGCGGCTGCAGCGCCTCCAGCAGCGGCAGGTTGCGAAGCTGCGCCGCGATGCGCGCCGGGTCGCGTCCCTTGACCAGCGACGGTGCGCAGACGACGCGCCCGCTGACCGTGAACAGCCGCCGGCTGCGCAGCCCCGGCAGGTTGCCGTCGCCGTGCAGGATGCCGACGTCGGCCGAGCCGCCGGCCAGATCGAGATTGCCGGAGCGGGTGTGCAGGGTCACCTCGATCGTCGGGTGCGCCGCGCGGAACCGCTGCAGCCGCGGCAGCAGCCAGGCGATCGCGAACGACTGCGACACGCCGATGCGCAGCGGCCGGCGGCCGGCGGTCGGCACCATCCAGTCGGTGGCGGCGCGGATCGCCGCATAGCCGGGTTCCAGCCGCGACAGGTAGCGGCGGCCGGCCGGCGTCAGCCGCGGCACCGTCTCGGTCCGGTCGAACAGCCGCGTGCCCAGGTGCGCCTCCAGCGCCTGGATGCGCCGCGAGAATGCCGACGGACTGACGTCGAGCTCGGCGGCCGCCTCCTTGAAGCTGCCTACCCGCGCGGCGACGATGAATGCCTCGATCGCCCCCCAGGGCGGCGAACGGCGGATCACGCCAGCGCGTACGGGCCGCCGCGCTCGAGCGCCCGCTGATAGGCCGGCCGGGCGTGGATGCGCGCGAGGAACGCGGCGAGCTTCGGATGACTGTCCAGCATGCCGGCGCGCGAAGCCGCCGCCTCGACCGGAAAGCTCATCTGGATGTCGGCGGCGCTGAACTGCGGACCGGCGAACCATTCGTGCCGGCCCAGCTCGGCCTCCTGGAACGCCAGGTGCTGGCTGAGCTGCGGCCCGATGAACGTCGATTTCACGCGGCCGGTGACCATCCTGACGATCGGCTTCGCGAAGAACGGCAGCGGCGCCGCGTCGATCCGGTCGAACACCAGCTTCAGCAGCAGCGGCGGCATCGCCGAGCCCTCGGCGTAGTGCATCCAGTAGGTGTAGCGCAGCCGCTCGGGGGTGCCGGGGGCGGGCGCGAAGCGGCCGTCCCCGTAGGTATCGACCAGGTACTCCAGGATCGCGCCCGATTCGGCGATCACCCGCTCGCCGTCGCTGATCACCGGCGACTTGCCGAGCGGGTGGACCGCGCGCAGCTCGGGCGGCGCCAGCATCGTCTGCGGATCGCGCTGGTAATGACGCAGCTCGTACGGCAGGGCCAGCTCCTCGAGCAGCCACAGCACGCGCTGCGAACGGGAATTGTTCAGGTGATGGACGACGATCATCGGACGGGCCCCCGGTCGTTCGGCATGCCGCGCATTGTGACCGGGATCGCCTATCATTGTGCACATCACCCCGGGACGGGGTAGAGGGGATATGCCCGATGGATGCTCAGGCACTGGAGTCGCTGCGCAACGAGATCCGGGCGATGCCGCTCGACCAGATCGACGTCAGCAAAGGCTATCTGTACCAGCAGGACACCGCCGAACTGTACTTCGAGCGACTGCGCCGCGAGGCGCCGGTGCATCTTTGCGTCAGCAAGCGGTACGGCCCGTACTGGTCGGTGACCACCTACCGGCACATCGTCGAGATCGAGACCAACCATCAGGCGTTCTCTTCGGAAGCATCGCTGGGCGGCATCTCGCTGGCCGAACGGCCGCCCGAGGAACGCTTCCCCAGCTTCATCGCGATGGATCCGCCGCGTCATACCGCGCAGCGCAAGACGGTCTCGCCGATGCTGACCCCCGACCACCTGGCGACGATGGAGGACGCGATCCGCGAACGCGCCGCGCGCGTGCTCGACGGCCTGCCGATCGGCGAGGAGTTCGACTGGGTCCAGCGGGTGTCGATCGAGCTGACCACGCAGATGCTGGCCCAGCTCTTCGACTTCCCGTTCGAGGAGCGCAGGCTGCTGACCTGGTGGTCCGACATGGCCACCGGCGACCCGGGCGGCAAGGGGCTGGTCACCTCGTGGGAGATGCGGCTCGGGGAACTCGAGAAATGCCGCGACTACTTCGTGCGGCTGTGGAACGAACGGGTCAACGCGCCGCCGCGCGCCGACCTGGTGTCGATGCTCGCGCATTCGCCGGGCACCCGCGACATGGATGCCGACGAGTACCTGGGCAACATCATCCTGCTGATCGTCGGCGGCAACGACACCACCCGCAATTCGATGAGCGGCGGCCTGCTCGCGCTGAACCGCTTTCCCGACGAATACCGCCGGCTGCGCGAGAACCCGTCGCTGGTCGCTTCGATGGTGCCGGAGATCATCCGCTGGCAGACGCCGCTGTCGCACATGCGTCGCACCGCGATCCGCGATACCGAGGTCGGCGGCAAGCTGATCCGGGCGGGCGACAAGGTCGTCATGTGGTACCTGTCGGCCAACCGCGACAGCGAGGCGATCGACGAACCGCACCGCTTCATCATCGACCGGCAACGCCCGAAGAAGCACCTGTCGTTCGGCTTCGGCATCCACCACTGCGTCGGCAACCGGCTCGCCGAGCTGCAGTTGCGCATCCTGTGGGAGGAGATCCTGAAGCGCTTTCCGGTCATCGAAGTGACCGGCACGCCGCAGCGCACGCTGTCGAACTTCGTGCACGGCTTCGTGTCGATGCCGGTGAGGATTCCGGCGCGGTACTGACGGCATCGTCCGCCGCCGGACCGGTTCAGCCGGCGTTCAGCCGGGCCGGGTCAGCCGGGCCGGGTCAGGTTCAGGCGCTGTCCGGGTCGTGCCCGCCCCACCGTTCGTACATCTGCAACAGCGCCACGATGTCACGCCCGCGCAGCCCGCTGGCGAGCGCGGTCGCATACAGTTCGCGCGCGATCGAGGCGACCGGTGTCGGCACGCCGCAGGCGCGGCCGAGCTCCACGCCCAGCGCGAGGTCCTTCTCGGCGAGTTCGACCTTGAAGCGCGGCTCGAAATCGCGTTCCAGCGCCCACGGAAAGCGCTTGAGAAACTGCGAGGAGCGCCCGCCGCTCACCGACAGGATGTCGAACAGCACCGCCGGGTCTACGCCGGCCCTGGTGCCGAGCGCGAACGCCTCGGATGCGACCAGGATGTTGGCCATCGACATCATGTTGTTGACGATCTTCACGACCTTTCCGGTGCCGATGCCGCCGGCGGTGCGGATCGTGCCTCCGAACATCGCCAGCACCGGCCGCGCGCGTTCGATGTCGGCCGCGGCGCCGCCGACGATCAGCACCAGCTTGCCTTCGCCGGCCTCGGCCGGCGAGCCGCTGACCGGGCAGTCGATCACCGCCGCGCCGGTGGCCGCGACCCGCTCGGCCACGCGCTGCATCGTCTGCGGATCGATCGAGCTCAACTCGATGCACGACTGCCCGTGCGCCGCGAGCGCGCCGAGGCCGCCGGGTCCGGCCCACACTGCGTCGACCGCCACAGGGTTCGGCAGGCTCGTGAGAACCAGGCTGCGGCTGGCGACGGCTTCGGCCATCGAGCCGGCCACCTTCAGGCCCTGCGCGGCACAGCCTTCACGGGCCGCCGCGCTGATGTCGTAGCCGATCACGTCGGCGCCGCAGGCACGCAGCCGCAGCGCGATCGCACCCCCCATCTGGCCGAGGCCGATCATCGCGATGGATCCGGTCATGTCTGCTCACTCCGGTCGTCGTGGTTCCGTCTGCTGCGGCCCGTCCGCTGCGGTCCCCGCTGCAGCTCCTCCGCTGCGGCTCGATACTACCTTCACCTGTCGCCACCAGCAGGCCGGTCCGCCGATTTGTGCACGGCCGCCGGCTGCTCTACGATCCTGCTCCTCGACAGTTCCCACCACAAGGAGTTCCCATGGCCGCCCGCCACAAGATCAGCGTGATTCCCGGCGACGGAATCGGCAAGGAAGTGATGCCGGAGGGCCTGCGGGTGCTGGAGGCGGCCGCGCGGCGCTTCGACATCGGGCTGGACCTGACGCACATCGAATGGGCCAGCACCGACTACTACCAGCAGCACGGCAGGATGATGCCCGATGACTGGAAGGCGCGGCTGGCCGGCACCGAGGCGATCTATTTCGGTGCCGTCGGCTGGCCGGCGGTGGCCCCCGATCACGTGACCTTGTGGGGGTCGCTGCTGAAGTTCCGGCGCGACTATGATCAGTACATCAACCTGCGGCCGGTGCGCCTGTTCGCCGGCGTGCCGTGCCCGCTGGCCGGCCGCAAGCCCGGCGACATCGACTTCCTCGTCGTGCGCGAGAACACCGAGGGCGAATACAGCTCGGTGGGCGGCACGATGTACGAGGGCACGGACAGGGAGATCGTGCTGCAGCAGTCGATCTTCTCGCGCAAGGGCTCCGAACGGCTGCTGCGTTTCGCGTTCGACCTGGCGATGCAGCGTTCGCGCAAGAAGGTGACGGTGGCGACCAAGTCCAACGGCATCGCGATCAGCATGCCGTGGTGGGACAAGTGCGCCGAAGCGGTGGCGGCCGACTATCCGGCCATCGCGATGGACAAGCAGCACATCGACATCCTGTGTGCCCGCTTCGTGCTGCAGCCCGAGCGCTTCGACGTGGTGGTGGCGACCAACCTGTTCGGCGACATCCTGTCCGACCTCGGCCCGGCCTGCACCGGCACGATCGGCCTTGCGCCGTCGGCCAACCTCGACCCGGAGCGCCGCTTCCCGTCGCTGTTCGAGCCGGTGCACGGCTCGGCACCGGACATCTACGGCAAGAATATCGCCAACCCGATCGCGATGATCTGGTCAGGGGCGATGATGCTGGACTTCCTCGGCAACGGGCAGGGCAAGCACCGCGCGGCGCACGACGCGATCCTGGGCGCGGTCGAGCACGTGCTGGCCAACGGGCCGCGCACCCCGGACCTGGGCGGCAACGCCGACACCACCGAGCTGGGCAAGGCGATCGCGGAACGGGTCGCCGCCGGCTGATCCGTCGGGTCGGGCTATCGCGTGCCGCTCTGCGACGCGGCGCGCGAGTTCGGCGTCACCGGATCCTGCTGCGACGGTTCGATGCGGGCGTCCAGCACCTCGCCCTTGATCGGCAGCTTCTCGCCCAGCCACAGCGCATGCTCGGTGTGGTCGCGGTACGGTTCCAGCGTGTTCGCGTGCACGAGCACCGTCAGGCCGTCGCGGTTCAGCATCAGCCAGGGCACGAACGACGCGAACACCGGCGGGGCGAATGCCACCTGGTACATCGCCTGCACGTGCGGGCCGACCGGCCGGTCGTGCCAGCGGCCGAGCTGCACGACGAACAGATCGGAGATCCGTTCGCGCAGCCGTTCGGCGACGACGCGGGTCGCCGCCGGGTCGTAGTAGACGTGGGCGTGGAAGCTGACGATCCGCGTGACGGGCAGGTCGGACGGGGGTTGGACCATGGGTTGCGATCTCGGACGATGTGCCGCGACAGGGGGCGGGCGCCGGACGGCGCTCGCCGACGGCCAGGTCATATGGTACAAGCGGTCCGCGGGAAAGGGGCGCTGGTCAGTAGTGCAGTTGGCGTGCCGCCAGGTCTTTCAGGATCTCCGCCGCGCCGCCCCCGATCGACAGGATCTTCGATTCACGGAACAGGCGATCGACCCTGTTCGACCTGAGAATCCCATGCCCGCCGTGGATCTGGACTGCCTCCGATGCACACATCTCGCAGGTCTCGGAGGCGAGGTTCTTGAGCATCGCGATCTGCGCCGCCTCCGCGATGCCTTGCGAATATCGCCAGGCCAGCATTCCAAGCAGACACTCGACGGCCTGGATGCGGGTCGCCATGTCGACGAGCTTGTGGCGGATCACCTGCCTGGCGGCAAGCGGCTCGCCGAACACGATTCTGCTGCGTGCCCAGGCCACCGCGTCGTCATAGCAGGCCTTCGATGCGCCGAGCATGATCGCCGCGTTTCCGAGGCGCTCCGCGTTGAAGTTCGCCATCAGCGCCTTGAAGCCGGCGCCCTCCTCGCCGATCAGGCAATCGCGCGGGACCCGGCAGTCGGTGAAGACCAGTTCGGCGGTGTCGGAACTCCACCAGCCGGTTTTCTTCAGGGGCAGCCGCTGCAGGCCCTTCAGCCCCTTGCGGATGAGCAGCAGCGAGACCCCGCTTTTCCCGGGGCCTCCGGTGCGAACGGCGAGCGTGATGTAGTCGGCCCGGATACCCGTGGATATGAACAGCTTGCGGCCGTTGACGATGTAGCTGCCTCCGTCGGCGACCGCGGTGGTCGTCAGGTTGGCGACGTCCGATCCGCCTTGCCGCTCCGTCACGGCCAGGGCCATCAGCTTGTCTCCGCCGAGCACCGCGGGCGCGACCTCTGAAACCAGCGAGCGTGCGCCGATCGCCAGCAGCGGGGGCAGTGCGATCGTGTGCGTCGTCAGGGCGACCCGGACTCCGCCGCTGCCGAATCGTGCCAGATCCTCCTTCACGGCAAGCGTGTCGAAGATGTCGCCGCCGCTGCCGCCCAGCTCCTCGGGGAATCCGGCACCAAGAATGCCGGCGGCGCCGGCCGTCCGATAGAGCTCGACGGGGAAGGTGCCCGCTTCGTCCCATTGCTGCGCACTGGGGGCCACATGCTCCAGCGCGAAGGCTCTGGCCTGCAGGCGGGTTCTCTGCGTCGCGTCGCTGCCCCAGGGGTGCGGCCCCCGGGAGATTTCGTCGGCTGGGAAGACTGCCTGAGCGGGCTGCATGAAAATCACTCTGGACGGATGTTGGCCTTCTGAACCACCTCGCGATACTTGAGGAAATCAGAGTGCAGGACGGATCGGATCTCGGCCATCGTTCGCGCAGGTTCCGGCTCCAGGCCGTTGGCCCGCAGCTTCTGCTGCACCTCCGGTGAGCGCATGGCGTCCGCCAGGGCCTTGTGGATCTGTTCGGCGACGTCGTCCGGCGTACGACTCGAAATGACGAATCCGTACCAGGGAACGACGTTCGCCTCGGGATAGCCGGCCTCCGCCAGGGTCGGGATGTCGGGGAACTCCGCGAGCCGCCGACGGGCGACGACCGCGAGCCCCTTCAGCTTGCCGGCCTTGATCTGCGGTGCCGCGAGCCCGGAAGACAGGAAGACCACCGACAGGTCGCCGCGGATCAGATCGGGAATGGTGGGCGGCTGGCCCTTGTATGCGACGCTCGTCAGATCGATTCCGGCAGCCAGCTTGAGCAACTCGGTGTTCAGATGAAGGGAGGAGCCGATGCCGGGATTGCCGTAGTTCAGGGAGCCCGGGCTGCGGCGGGCCATCTCGATGAACCCGGACAGCGTGGAGATCTTCATCTGCGCGGGCACCGTCACCATGTTCGGCGCCGAGACTGCGATGCCGACGCCCGTGAAGTCCTTGAGCGGATCCCACAGGTTCGGATAGAGCGACGGGTTCGAGGTCAACGCCGGCGCAGCCATCAGCCATGTGTAGCCGTCGGCGGCCGCACGGCTCACCGCGAGGGTGCCGATGTTCGTGTTACCGCCCGGGCGCGGATCCACGATGACCGGCTGACCGAGATCCTTCGCGACCTTGTCGCCGATGATCCTGGCCATGGCGTCTCCGACTCCGCCGGCAGGGTAGGGCACGACGATCGTGATCGGCCTGGCCGGAAACGTCCCCGGCTGCGCATGGGCGGGGCCCGTCACGCAAAGGGACACGAGCGGTGTGAGCAAGGCGACCCGCAGGCGTGCGATGCGCATGGCGATTTTCTCCGGGCGGTGATCAGTGAAATCAATGAAGCGAATCGAGGCCCGCCAGGGCGCTCAGCATCTGCGCCTGCAGCCGGTCGATGACGTCGGCCACGGACTCGAGCTGCCTGGACCACACGACTCCCTGCCCGGCGGGCGTGTACATCAGCGCGGCAACCTGGTGCTCCTCGATCGCGGCCACGAGAGGGCCGGTCAGCGCCTGCTGGTAGGGCATCGGCAGAGGCTTCGGACTGCCTTCGCGATCCCACGCTTCGGTCCATCCCCCTTTCAGCAGACGACACGGCTTGCCGCTGTGCGAGCGGGAGATCTCCGTGTCGGTGCTCTGCGCCGCCAGAAGCTGGCGTACCAGCGAGTCGGGCAGCGCGTGCTCGTGGGTGGTCAGCCACGCGGTGCCGAGCCATGCACCCTGGGCGCCCATCGCGAGGCTCGCGGCGATCTGGCTCCCGTGTCCTATCCCGCCGGCAGCCAGCACCGGGCGGCCGCCGGCGATTTCGATGATCTGCGGAACCAGGGTGAACGTTCCTATCGGCCCGGTGTGACCGCCGGCGTCGCAGCCCTGCGCCACCAAGGCATCGACGCCTGCGTCACAGGCGCGCTGAGCATGACGGGGGGAGCCGATCAGGGCGATCGCGAGCTTGCCCGCCTGCCTGATCTGCGTGATCCCGTCGCTCGTCACGCCGGTACCACAGGCGATCAGCCCGGCGCGCGATCCGAGCACCGCAGCAAGCTGCTCGCGGAAAAGACCCGGCGTGCGCACCGTGTGGGTGAAGAAGTGCGGCCTGGTGGCGGGCGGTACGTCGTGTGCAGCGGTCAACTGCTCGACGAATCGGACATGTTCGGCCGGCAGCCGGGCTCTGGCTTCGTCGACCGTGCGCGCGTCCCCGGACAGGCTGGGGAACATCAGATCCAGCCCATAGGGCTTGTCGCCCAGCAGCGCCTCCAGCCTGGCAGCCGTCCTCGCGATCTCGTCGGGACTCTCCCGGGCGACGCCCATGACGCCCAATCCGCCGGCTCGCGAAATGGCGGCGGTCACCTCGATGCTGTGCGAGAAGCCGAAGATCGGCTTGTCGATTCCGAGCATCTTCATCAGCCCGGGCACGGGTGGTCGTCTCATCATGTCCTCTCACGATGTCTGCTCGCCGCCTGACGGCGCCGGGTGGTTCCGACGTCGAGCGCGTATCCGTTGTTCCGCGTCGATCATGGACGCGCCGGGTTTGCCGCACAATAGAGCGGACCATTCGTTCCGCAGTGCGGACCATCTCCTCACGTGGCACGAGCGTAGTGTGAACAGGCCCCAATGAATCCAGACCGAGATTTCGTGGTTGCGCTGGCCCGGGGATTGGACGTCCTGGCCTGCTTCGGCCCGCGTGCAACGTCGCTTTCCCTGACCGGGATCGCCGCGCGGACGCAGTTGCCGAAGGCGACCGTCTCGCGCATCGCCTACACGTTGATGGAGATGGGCTACCTTCGGCAGAACGCAGCCGAAAGAAGCTATTCGCTGGGCCCGGCGGTTCTGGCGCTGGGCAATCCGGTGCTGTCCAGCCTGCCCCTGAGACAGATGGCTCAGCCGCTGATGAGGGAGCTCGCCGAGAGGTTCTCCGGCACCGTCTCGATGGGCGTCTTCGACCGCGACCGTGTCGTCTACGTGGAAACGGCGCGCAGCGCGCCGAACCCGGACCACATCCCGGATATCGGCTCGATCTGGCCCGTGATGGAGAGCGCGATCGGACGGGCCATTCTGGCGGCCATGCCGGCCGACGAGCGGACGCGCACGCTCAACTCGATCAAGGTCAACGATCCCGGGAGGTGGAAACTGCAGAGGCCGCAGATCGAAGAAGCGCTGCGGGACTACGCGAGGTACGGCTATTGCGTATCGCTTCAGGAGATCCGGGAGGGCTTCCTCGGCGTGGGTGTTCCGCTCGCGACACCGTACATGGGCAACCGGATCGCCTTCAACTGCGCTGTGCAGGCCGCCGATCCGACCGGCAAGACGCTCCGCCGGAAGGTCGCTCCCGCCCTCGTGGAGATGGTCGGCAAGGTGCACCGTCTGATGGACGGCGAGAGCCGGCGGCAGGCTCTGGTCGGCAAGGGGCGGCTTGGGTGGAAGCGGGGCTGATCGTGCACGGACCAGCGCGCGGATGCCTGTTGCTCATCGGATAACCTCCGCCCAGGGAGAGTTCTGCCGCAGCGCCTTCCCCCAGCCCTCGGCGTCCGACATCATCGCCGCAGCCAGCTCATCGACGGGCAGCTCCAGCAGTGATTGCCACCAGTCGATATAGTCCTTGCTGCACAGGTTCTCGGCGCGCCAGCGTTCGACTACGGCGCGCGCCTGTCGAATCAGCGTGCGTCGCTGCTGCGCAGGCGGCGTCAGAAGTCTGGCAGCGATTTTCTGATGCCTGATCAGTCGCTCCTTTTCTACCAGCGTCTGATTCAGTCGGGCGGTACGCCACTGCGCGAGCTCGGTTCGTGTCCGATCGGCGGCGGAAGAATCTTCTGATGAGGTCACGATCGCCTTGACCTTGCCGAACTACCGATATCGCGTCAACCGCAGGCGCCGATGTGCCCGCACGCCGTGCAGAACTCGCAGCCGTCGCGCTTGATCAGCGTCTTGTTGCCGCATTCCTCGCAGCGCTTGCCGGCCATCGGGGCGAGCTCGGCGCCCGCCGCGGCGCGGCCCTCGTCGCTGGGCACCGCGAGGATGCCCGCATCGGCGGTCGGGTAGCCGTGCTCATCGAGCAGGCCCAGCATCGCGAAGCGGTGGATCGTCAGCCGCGCCACGTAGGCGACGGTGGACGGCCAGAGCTGCGAGCGATCGGTGCCCGGCACCCGTGCCATGAACGCGCCGCCGACCTCGCTGTAGTTGAGCAGCTTGCGCAGCTTCATGCCGATCCACGCGACGTCGAGCACCCGCATGTCCAGGCTCAGCAGCTTGCACAGGCCGTCGAGCACCCGCGGATACTCGCCGGACAGCCAGATCGAATACGGGCGGCGTTGCCCGCCCGGCATCACCAGTTCCTTCAGGAACAGCACGAAGTCGTCGCCGGTGGTCGGGTTGCCGATGTCGACCGTCCAGCTCAAGGTTCCGTCGGGGCCGGCCTTCGGTTCGCGTGCCGAGATCAGCGCATCCATCATCGGCGTGGCGGCGTTGCCGGTGTCGGCGAATGCGCCCAGCTCGTTGCAGCGGTAGTGCACCAGCTTCGCGAAGCCGGCGACCAGGCTCGGCACGAGCTGGCGGGTGCCGGCCGGCGGCAGCGGCAGCTCGAACAGATCGTCGCCCGAAACCTTCTCGAGCGCCGCGAGCTTCATCGCCAGCCACTTGCGGTCCTCGACCCGCATGTCCATCGACAGTGTCTTGGCCACGGCGCCCAGGCCGCGCGGCTGCTCGCTGCCGTTGACCCAGACCTCGAACGGATAGGCGCGGGTGTCGTTCTCGATGTGGCCGATGAACACCGCGAAGTCGCCGAGCGGATGATCGACGGCGTAGGTCCATGACGGGTTGCCGTTGGGCAGGGCGGGGCGGCCCGGCCAGCGCAGGCTGGCCAGCGGCGGCGTCGGCGTGCGATCGAGCACGAGGCGGCGGTCGGCTTCGGGCAAGTCCAGGTCCTCGCGTGCGGGGGCGACGGCCGGCTGCACCGTCTCGAGCACCGAGCCGATCACGTTGTTCGGCCGGTAGGTGGTGATGCCCTTCAAGCCCGCCTGCCAGGCCTGCAGGTACAGGTCCTCGAAGGCTTCGAACGGATAGTCCTCGGGCACGTTGACCGTCTTGCTGATCGCGGTGTCGATGTACGGCTGCACCGCCGCGCTCATCCGCATGTGGTCGAGCGCCGCCAGCTCCAGCGCGGTGACGAAGGCCGGCGGCAGCGGGTCGGTCGGCGAGCCGGGTGCCACCCGGTGGCGGTACAGGCGATAAGCATGGTCTTCGACCGGATAGCTGCGCAGCGTGTCGTCGGGCATCCGCTTCTTGCGGGTGTAATGCCACGAGAACGGCGGCTCGATGCCGTTGGAGGCGTTGTCGGCGAACGCCAGCGAGATCGTGCCGGTGGGCGCGATCGACAGCAGGTGGCTGTTGCGCAGCCCATGCTCGCGGATCGCCGCCTTCAGCGTCTCGGGCAGCCGCGAGGCGAACGATGGCGCAGCCAGCAGCTTGTCGGCATCGAACAGCGGGAACGGGCCTTTCTCGCGCGCCAGCTCCACCGATGCCCCGTAAGCGGCATCGCGCATCACGCGGGCGATGTCGGCTGCCCGCGCCCGGGCGGCATCGGAGTCGTAGCGCAGCCCGAGCATGATCAGGCAGTCGCCCAGGCCGGTGAATCCCAGGCCGATGCGCCGCTTGGCCTGCGCTTCGGCGCGTTGCTGCGGCAGCGGCCAGGCGCTGGCATCGAGCACGTCGTCGAGCATGCGCACCGCGACCTTCGCGACCCCTGCGAACGCCTCCGCGTCGAACGATGCGCGCCCGGTGAACGGCTCGCGCACGAAGCGGGTCAGGTCGATGCTGCCCAGGTCGCAGCAGCCGTAAGCGGGCAGTGGCTGCTCGCCGCAGGGATTGGTCGACTCGATGCGCTCGCAGTAGGCGAGGTTGTTGTCGCGGTTGATCGTGTCGATGAACAGCACGCCGGGCTCGGCATGGTCGTAGGTGCTGTGCATGATCTGCGACCAGAGCTGGCGGGCGCGCACCGTGCGATAGACCCATTGGCCGTCGGGGCGGCGCCAGGCGCCGTCGCGCATCAGCTCGGCGCCCGGTTCGGCCGGATGCCCCAGCTCCCAGTCGGCGTCGCCGCGCACCGCCTGCATGAACGCATCGGTGCAGGCCACCGACATGTTGAAGTTGCGCAGCGCGCCGCCATCCTTTGCATGGATGAACGCCTCGATCTCCGGATGGTCGCAGCGCAGCACCGCCATCTGCGCGCCGCGCCGCGCGCCGGCCGACTCCACCGTCTCGCACGACTTGTCGAAGATCGTCATGTAAGACAGCGGCCCGCTGGCCCGGCTGTTGGTGCCGCGCACCAGCGCGCCGCGCGGGCGGATCCGCGAGAAGTCGTAGCCGACGCCGCCGCCGCGCCGCATCGTCTCGGCCGCTTCGCTCAGCGCGTCATAGATGCCGACCCGGCCGTCGT
>DAISWF010000018.1:21070-39053 GCA_036826495.1 Burkholderiaceae bacterium | reverse complement strand
GCTGCGCGTGGACCGGCCCGGCCAGACCGAGCACGGTCATGGCCGACAGGATGACGGAGAAGGTACGACGTCGATTGTTCATCATGTTCACTCCCTGGCGCCTCGCGGCATTCAGACCATCAAACCACTACATCTGCCGAAGCCTTGCTCTCGATCAGCGCCACCGCCGCCTCGACGCTCATCACGTCGGCGTACTTCTGCGCCATGTCGAACAGATTGATCGCGTGCGAGACCTGCGAGCGGTCGTAGACGCCTTCGTGCGGAACGACCACGCGGTAGCCGAGCGAGCACGCGTCGACGACGGTGGCGCGCACGCATCCGCTGGTCGTGCAGCCGCTGACCACCAGCGAATCGACCCCCAGGTCGATCAGGTGACTGATCAGCGCCGTTCCGAAGAACGCGCTGGCGTGAAACTTCGGAATCAGCAGCTCGCTGTCGACCGGCGCGACCTCGGCGACGAAGTCGTAGCCGTTCAGCGGCACGCCGAGCACGCGCGGCGCCTTGTCGGTGAAGCGGCTGCTGCCGTTCTTGCCCTTGGGTGCGACATGCGGAAAGATCACCGGCAGCTTGCGCGCGCGAAAGACCTTCAGCAGCCTTTGCACGTGAGGAACCGCCTGCCAGCCGTACTCGCCGCAACAGGTGGCGAAGTCGGCGATCGCCGACAGGATGGGCTTCGGCTGGTAACCCAGCGAGCGGTACTGCATGTCGATCACCAGCAGCGCCGGCCGCCGGCCGAGGCCGGTGGGCGTGCCGAAGCCGGCCGCACGATAGATCTCCAGTTCGTGCTCCGGGATGAAGCCGCGCCAGGGGGCCGCGCTCAGATCCACGACACCTCCCGCTCCATCGCCGCCTGTCTGCCCCGCACGGCGATCCGCCGTTCCGGCAGGCGTATGTCGGTCTGCCCGCACAAGGCGACGCGGTCGATCAGGTCTGCATTGGACATTCGATACCTCTGACGATGAAGAGAATGAAGTGCGCTCGGGTCACTGTCGGATCTACTCCAGATACATCTTCAGAACTTCCTTGTCGCGCTTCAGCTCATGCGTTTCGCCCCCGAAAACGTTGCGTCCGTTACGCAGCACATGAACCCTTTCGGTCACGGCGAGGATCAGTCCCAGATTCTGTTCCACGAGAAGAATCGTCTGCCCCCCTTCGTTGAGCTTGCGAATCGCGCGCGCAAGGTCATTGATCACGAGCGGCGCCAGTCCCGCGGTCGGCTCGTCCAGCATCAGCACCTTCGGGCGCAGCATCAGCGCCCGCGCGATCGCGACCATCTGCTGCTCGCCTCCGGACATGGTGTGCACGCGCTGCTCGAGACGCTCGCGGAGTCTGGGGAAGGTGAGGAGCTGCTCCTCCAGTCTGGCGGCGGTCTCCGCTCTGGTGGCGGCGGTCAGACCCGCAATCGAGAGATTCTCCCGGACGGTCATCTGCGCGAAGAGCTCCCGGCTCTGCGGCACGAGAGTGATGCCGCGGCGCACGACTTCGTGCGGCGCCTTGTTGCCGATCGATTCGCCGAGAAAATCGATCCGCCCCTCGCGCAGCGGCACGAGGCCCATGATCGTCCCCAGCAGGGTCGTCTTGCCGGCCCCGTTCGCTCCGAGCAGCCCGATCACTCGGCCTTGCGGAAGCTGGAAGCTGATGTCGCGCAGCACTTCGAGACGACCATAGCCGGCGCCGACGGAAGACAGGCTAAGCATCCAGCGGCGCTCCCAGATATGCTCGCGTCACTTCGGCGTTGGCCATGATCTCTTCGCCGGTTCCCCGCGCGATGACCGCGCCGAACTCGAGCACGGTGATCTGTTCGCAAAGCTTCAGGACCAGTGAAACCACGTGCTCCACCAGCAGCACCGCGAATCCCATTTGAGCGTGCAGCCGCAGCAGCACGGCCTGGAACTCGTCGATCTCCGGCCCGCTGAGGCCGGCTGCCGGCTCGTCCAGCATGACGAGGCGCGGCGCCGACACCAGGGCCCTTGCGATCTCCACATAGCGCTGATCGCGAAACGAAAGTCCGTCCGCCAGGCGGTACAGATGCGGACCGAGCCCCACGGCCTCGGCGATCCGGACCGCCCGGTCGACCGCTTCGGAACCTCGGCCCGCTTCCGAACGATCGACGTGCAGCCCGATCAGGATGTTCTCCAGCACCGTCATCGGCCTGATGATCTGCACCGATTGAAAGGTCCGCTGCACTCCGAGCGCGGCTCGTTGGCTCGGGCCCTTGTCGGTGACGTCCGTGCCGTTCAACGCGATCCGCCCGGATGTGGTGCGCACCAGCCCGGATACGGCATTGAACAGCGTCGACTTGCCGGCGCCGTTGGGGCCGATGAGGCCGTAGATGCGACCCGGCGGAACCTCCATGGAGACGTTGTCCAGCGCGACCAGGCCGCCGAAGCGGACGCCGACGCGATCGACCAGCATGGCCGGGACGGAGGACGCGCCCGCGTTCATTTGCTCTGCACCGCGGTCGAAGCCGCGGGCGCCGAGCTGCCGAGGGCCGGCCGCCTGGCAGGTGCCCTGCCGCCCAGGTCGGTCGCCGCAAGCCAGCCACGCTGCCGAAGCAGCCCCGCGATTCCGTTGGGCATGAACACGATCGAGACGATCAGCGTCAAGCCGTAGAGAACTTCCTCCGCTCCGCGAAACTTGCGCAGGAATTCGGGCAGTATGGTCAGCAGAACCGCCCCGATCAGCGATCCGGTGATGGAAGCCAGGCCTCCGATCAGCACCATGCCGAACTGGGTCACCATCTGCAGCAGCCCGAACGTGCGCGGATCGATGAAGCTGATCGTCAAGGCGAGCATTCCGCCGCCCACTCCGGCATAGAAGGCGCTCAGAGAGAATGCGGTCGCCCGGTTGTGCATGACGTCGATGCCGCACACCTGCGCCGCGATCTCCGCGTCACGGACCATCACGAAGGCGCGCCCGAGCTTCGCGCGCATCAGCGCGGTTGCGAGCACGCACATGACCACCGCAATCGCCAGCAGGGGGTAGTACTTGTCGCGATCGGCCTTCATCGGCAGGCCGAAGAACGTCGCGGCAGGCATCGCCATGCCGCTGGTGCCGTTGGTCACGGACTCCCAGTGCGTGAAGATCCATGTGAAGAAGTACAGACATGCGATGGTCACCAGCGCCAGGTAGAGCCCGCGCACCCGGACGGCAGGCAATCCGACGCAATAGCCGATGAGGGCGCTGATGACGCCGGCCAGAGGCAGCGCAAGGACGAACGGCAGGCCGAGCCTGTCCATCAGCAGCGCGGTGGCATAGGCCCCCACGCCGACGAATGCCGAGTGCGCGAACGAGACCAGCCCCGCGAAGCCGAGCACGATGTTCAGGCCGAGCGAGATGACCGAGAAGGCCAGCACCAGATTCAGCACGTATTGCACGTACGGGCCCGTCAGAAGCGGCGCGATCAGCAGCACGGCGAGGACGACGACCGTCGGAACGCCCGGGGCGCGCATGTCAGACTCTCCCGATCGAGGTTGTGCCGAACAGTCCGCTCGGCTTGATCAGGAGGACGATCATGATGACGATGAACGCCGATATCTGGATGAACACCGTTCCCACGAAGCCGCCGATCAGCATCTCGGCGATGCCGATCGCGAATCCGCCGACGATGGCGCCGGGCACGCTCGTCAGGCCGCCCAGAATGGCCGCGGCGAACCCCTTCAGCAGGAATTCGACGCCCACGTCCGGATACAGCAGCGTGAAGGGCCCGGCGAGGACACCGGCAGTGGCGCCGATGGCTCCTGACAGGGCCCATGTGCTGCGATAGGCGTGGATCGGATTGATGCCGATGATCTGGGCGCCGGCAAGGCTTTGGGAGACGGCGCGTACCTGCTGTCCCAGCTTCGTATATCGGAAGAAGAGGAACAGCAGGCCGGACAGCACGACGGTCGCCACGATGATCGTCAGGTTCTGCAGCGCGATCGGAGCCCCGAGAAACTCGACCGATCTTCCGGAGAACAGAGGCGGCAACGTATAGATGTCGTCGCCCCATTTCAGCCGGCCCAGCCCCTGCAGCAGCACCGACGCTCCGACGGTGGCCATCACGAGACTCAGATGGTGGTTCGTCGCGATCGGGCGCACCGCGGCCCGTTCGCAGATGAGCGCCAGCGAAACTCCGACCAGAATCGCGACCACGATCGCGAGTTCATACGGAAGGGCCAGCGTCTTCAGGACCACGAACGCGGCGAACGCTCCGGCGGTGAAGAACTCGCCATTGACGAACGGAACGAAGTTCTGCGTCTTGTAGATCAGGACGAGCCCGAGCGCCACAAGGCCGTACAGCGCGCCGTTCGATACTCCGACGACGAGATAGATGAGCAGGTCGGCCATCGATCTTCGGATTCCGTGCCGTGTTGATGCTCAGCCTTGAACGATCGGGTTCGCGCGCCGTATCAGGGCACGGCCTTCCATTGCGGACCGACGTCGACCACGGAGGAGCCTCGCAGGGTCCAGAATGTCTGCCGCTGACAGCCCTGATGATTGGCCGCGGAGAAGGTCACGGCACACGGCGCGATGCCGGTGTCGAAGCTCTTCATGCCTTCGAGGGCGTCCACGAACTTCTCGCGCGTCAGGTCACGGCCGGCGCGTTTGAGCGCTTCGACGATCGTTATGGCCGATGCCGTTCCGTAGAAGGAATCGGCCTTCACCGTCTCCCCGGGGAAATGCTTGGCCAGCAGCTTCTGATAGGGCGCCAGCTCGGATCCGCCGATCGGCCCCGCCAGCACGGACGCCACGTAGGTGGTCTGCAACGCGTCTGCGTTGCCCACCCGGTCCGCCAGCGCAGCCAGGTCGATCAGCCCGTTGTTCCCGATGAACTTCGTCTTCAGGTTGTATTTGTGAGCGTCGCGCAGGAATGCCGCGGTCGGGCCGGGATAGGTCAGAAGCAGCACCGCGTCGGGATTCGTGCGCCGGATCGCCAGCACCTGAGCGGCCGAATCGCTGACGTTCCGGTCGAGCGTCTCGGTCGTCGTGACCTGGATGCCGGCCTGCTCCGCGACGGGGCTGAACCCCGCGATCTTCGCCTTGGCCCACTCGTCCGCATGGGCCACGATCGCCACCTTCTTCACGCCCGGTATCGACTTGACGAATTCCGCCATCGATGCGCCGTCGTACCGGCCGGTCGGCGCCGTCGTGAACACGTAGCGGGACACGGGAGAGGTTATGGCGTCGAGGCTGGCCGCGAAGAGCATCAGCGGAACCTTGTTCTCGATGATCTCGGGCTTGGCCGCCATCGTGGCGCCACTGCAGATCCCCGAGTTGATCATGAAGACTTTGTGGACGTGAATGAGCTTCTTCACGGCTGCCAGCGTGGGGGCCGCCTCGCAACCGCCGTCTTCCTGGACGACCTCGATCTTGCGGCCGTGAATCCCGCCTTTCTCGTTGATGTCCCGGTAGATCATGATCGCGCCGTTGTTGACCGGCGCCCCCCATGCACTCTGGGGGCCGGTCATCGGGCCGTACATGCCGATCTTGATGGTGGTGTCGGTCACACCCTGTTCGTCCGCGGCACTCACGCTCATGCACGCGCAAAGGGCGAGCATTCCCGCCGCAACGGAAACGAGGCCGGGGGGTTTTGACGGAATCGACATGCTCGCTTCTCCTGTAGTCAAGTCCACGACACCTCCTGCTCCATCGCAGCCGCCTGTTTCGCCACGGCGGCGCCATACGAAGACTCCTTGCCGGCGATACGCTGCGTGGGGCCACCGATGCAGAAGAAATAGTCCTCGCCGCCCATGCGGAACGCGGCGGCGATGGAGGTGATCTCGGGCCGGTTCTCGCCGATCGCCACGTGCCAGCCTTCGGCCAGCCCCTGCTCCACCGCCCGCTCGACGTCGTCGACGGCGACCAGCGTGCGCGCCGAAAGCGCCGGCCGATCGAGCTGCGCGATGAACGCCAGGCGTTCATGCAGCGGCATCAGACCCAGCAACGCCCTGCCCGACGCGCCGCTGTGCATCATCTTTCGCTGCCCCGGATGCGCGGCGAAGCGCACGTCGTGGGCGGCCTCCCTGACGTCGAGGTACAGCGCCTTGTTGCCGTCGCGCTTGCCGAAGATCGCGGTTTCGCCGGTGACGTCGCGCAGCTCTTCCAGATGCCGGTGGACGAGGGTCAGCACCGGATCGTTGCGCGAGATGCTCTCGCCCTGCACCCGCCAGCGCGACGTGGGGTAGTAGCCGGCACGCTTGCCCAGCAGGTAGACGTAGCCCTCGCGCCGCAGCGTCTCCATCAGCGCGAAGCAGCTCGACTTCGGCAGATCCAGCCGCTCGCACAGCTCGACCAGCGTGGCCGGTTTCCCGGTCGTCGCGAAGAACTCGAAGATCGAAAGCACCCGCAGCGCGCTCTTGACGCCGCCCCTGTCCGATCGCAACTCGTCGTTCAACGACGGTGCCAGCGATTCATTCGACAAGACTGCTCCCGAAGGTCATCCGAAGACCGTTTAAGTTCACGTATGTGAACCAATATTCTCGTATGTGGATTAAGTCTAGGGTTGAGGGGCAAACGTTGTCAACTGTCTGCCTCGAATGAGGTAGGGATGGAGGGGACCGTGACTTGCTTTGCTCGATGCACGACGCGCATATGCGCCATTCCTCAGGAGCAGCAACATGAATCCGTCGAAGACGAGCCAGTCGGGAAGCACCCAAGCCGGCGCACAAGCGCCTCACCAGGACGACCGGCAACGACCTTCAGACAGGCAACGACCTTCATCCAAGGACGAGCAGGAGAAACGTTCGGGAAGCCTGACCCGGCAGGTCGACCGGGACGTGCCCAAGCAGGGCTCGCAGGCCGATCGCAAGATCGACAATCGTTCCTGATCGTCGCCGGCCGGTGCGCGCGGCGCCCTGCCCGGGGCGCCGCTGCCCGATCAGCGCAGCCCCAGACCCCGCGCGATGATCCCCCGCAGGATCTCGGTCGTTCCGCCCTGAATCGTCAGCTTCGGGGCGATCTGGATCTCATGCTGCAGACAGCGATGATCCTCGGCAGGATGTCGCGCTTGATCGCTTCGTCGCCCTTGCCGATCTGCACATCGGCCTTGCAGCCGCCGACGACCACGGTGGATGCGCCCCCCGGCAGTTCCGATCCGGCCCGGCCGGCCATCCGCGCGGCCAGCCTCGTCTCGACGAGAGGAACCGCCAGCGCCGCCCGGCCCGCCGCCCGCACCACCCCGAATCCTTCGGCCATCGACAGCCCATGTCCTCCCAGCTCCTCGGGAAGCCAGGCCCTGGGCAGCCCCATGTCCGTCAGCGCGTTCCACAACGGAGACTTCCAGTCTTTCGCCTGACTCTTCAGAAGGGTCCGGGGGTCGGCCAGATCGGCAAAGACGCGCTCTGCAGCATCGAGGACCAGGTTTTCTTCTGCCACGGAAGCCTCTCGTAAACGGTGCCTGCCCAATGGTAGGTCATCGGCCGTCCATGCTGGCGACGGTGTTCGAGTGTGTCGGATAACCGCGAAACCCTGTATCCGTCCGCTCGGACAGCAGGGCCTGCTCACTACGTCTGTGCCGGCTCCGGCGTACGGTGAACAGGCTCCAGCTCGATCAGCCGCGCGCCACGTTCGACGTTGGCGCCGGCGGTGCAGCCGACCGCACCGACGATGCCGTCGTGCGGAGCCTCGATGCGCAGCTCCATCTTCATCGATTCGATGACGACCAGCACGTCGCCGGCGCTCACCGATGCGCCGGGCGCGACGCGCACCTCGAGCACCTTGCCCATCATCGGCGCGAGCAGGGACTCGCCGGCCGTCGAGTGAGGCTGTCCGGCGACCGATAGGGTGGCGGCCACCTGCACGTCGATCGCCAGATCGGCATCGCTGATCCTGACCGTGGGCCCGCTGCGCGACAGCGCCAGCCGCCAGGTGGCGGCGTCGACCGATACCAGGTGATCGGTGCGATGCCCGGCGACGGGCGCGAAGCGGATGCGGCAGGCGCCGGACGGCGATGTCACGTCGAAGGCGGCGGGGTCGCTCGCGCAGAGGCTTACCGTCAGCGGCTCGCTGCGGGGGCCGATCGCGGACCCGCTGCGATCGCTGGTGCCGACCTGGAACTGTGGCCAGCCGTTCGCCGTCGGCGCACTCCCGGCGAGCCGCCAGCCCGTCATCGACCGCCAGTCGGCGACTTTCGTATCGGCGCCGTCCCGGCAGCGGGCCGCATCGAACACGAATGCAGCGGCGATGGCCGATGCGGAGGCGGGCCATTCCGGCCGATCGTCGGCTTGCAGAGCACTGCCTTGCAGATCGCGATGCCGTCGATCGCCGGCTTGCGGCTCGGGATTCTGCCGCGTGGCGCTGGCCTGCCGGCTCTCGCCTCGACCCTGCGCCGCACGTCGCGCGCCCAGCAGCCGATCGATCAGCCCGGTGTCGAGCGTGCCTTCCGTCACCGCCGGTTCTCGCATCAGGCTGCGCAGGAATGCCAGGTTGTTGCGCGGACCGTCGATGCGGGTGGCATCCAGCGCGGCGTTCATCGCGGCCAGCGCTCGCGGGCGGTCGGCGCCATCGACGATCAGTTTGGCGATCATCGGGTCGTAGTACGGCGTGATCTCGGAACCCGTCGCGACGCCGGTCTCGATGCGCACGCCGTGGTCGGGGAACACGATGTCGTCGATCCGGCCGGGCGCCGGCAGGAAGTCTTGATCGGGATCCTCGGCATACAGCCGCACCTCGATCGCATGACCGGTGCAGCGGACCGCCGCCTGCTCGCACGGCAGGCCCTGGCCGGCCGCCGCGCGCATCTGCCACTCGACCAGATCGAGCCCGGTCACCGCCTCGGTCACCGGATGCTCGACCTGCAACCGCGGATTCACCTCGAGGAAGAAGTATTCGTCCCCGACGATCAGGAACTCGACGGTGCCGAGCGCTCGGTAGTCGACCCGTCGAGCCAGTGCGACCGCCGATGCGAGGATCCGTTCGCGCAGCCCGGACGGTAGCGGCAGCGCGGGTGCCTCCTCGATCACCTTCTGATGGCGCCGCTGCAGCGAGCATTCGCGTTCCCAAAGGTGCAGCACGTTGCCGCGGCCGTCGCCGAGGATCTGCACCTCGATGTGGCGCCCGCGGGGCAGGTATCGCTCGAGGAGCAGCGGCGGGTCGCCGAATGCGCGGGGGGCCTCCCGCATCGCCGCCGCGATCTCCTCGAGCGCCGGTGCGCCCGCCGCGACGACCCGTATGCCCTTGCCTCCGCCGCCGGCCGCCGCCTTCAGCAGCACCGGCAGCCCGATCCGCTGCACTTCGCGCATCACCTGCTGCGGATCGGCCGACGCGCCGATGCTGCCGGGGATCGTCGGCACCGACGCCTCGCGCGCCAGGCGTTTGGCGGCCGCCTTGTCGCCGAAATCGCGCAGCACCTGCGGCCGCGGGCCGACGAACACCAGCCCGGCCTCCTCGACCGCCTGCGCGAACGCGGCGTTCTCCGACAGGAAACCGAACCCGGGATGGATCGCCTGCGCGCCGGCGCGCCGTGCGGCATCGATCACGCGGTCGATCCGCAGATAGCTGTCGGCCGCCGGCGCCCCGCCGACGCGGTACGACTCGCCGATGTCGGCCACATGCAGCGCATCGCGATCGGCATCCGAGTGGATCGTCGCCACGGCGATGCCCAGCCGGCGGCAGGTACGGGCGATCCGCCGGGCCACCTCGCCGCGGTTGGCGATCAGCACCTTGCGAAAAGGCGCGGTCAATGTCGTCATCATCGGGACCCCTTCACCCCCCTCACATCCGGAACACGCCGAAGCGCGTGTCGCGCGCCGGCGTACGCGATGCCGCGTCCAGCAGCAGGGTCAGCACCGGCCGCGTTTCCAGCGGCTCGATGACGCCGTCGATCCACAGGTTCGACGCGAAGTTGTAGGCGTTGGCGAACGCCTCGTATTCGGCGCGGATCGGCGCCTTGAACGCCTCACGCTGGTCGTCGCTCCACGGCGTGCCGGCCCGCGCGAGCGCCTGCTCGCGCACCAGCGCCAGGGTCGTGGCCGCCTGCTCGGGTCCCATGATCGCGGCGCGCGCATTCGGCCACATGAACATCGCGTTCGGCTTGAACGCGCGCCCGCACATCGCCAGGTAGCCGGCGCCGTAGGAGCCGCCGATGATCACCGTGAACTTCGGCACCTGCGCCGAGCACATCGCGGTGATGAACTTCGCGCCGGCCTTGGCGATGCCCTGTTGCTCGGCCTCGCGGCCGACCATGAAGCCGGAGACGTCGGCCAGGAACAGCAGCGGAATGTCGCGCTTGCAGCACAGGTCGATGAAGTGCGTGGCCTTCAGCGCGCTTTCGGTGAACAGCACGCCGAGATTCGCCAGGATGCCGACCGCGAAGCCGTTGATCCGCGCGAAGCCGGTCAGCAGCGTGTCGCCATACAGCGGCTTGAACTCGTCCAGCCGGCTGTCGTCGACCAGCCGCAGCACGATCTCGCGATTGTTCGACGGGCGGCGCGGGTCGCGGCTGACGAGGCCGTGGATCTCCGCCGGATCCAGCCGCGGCGCACGCGGCTCGGCCGGCGTCCAGCGGCGCGGCAGCGGCTCGCCCAGGTTCTCCACCAGCCGCCGGGTGATCGCCAGCGCATGCAGGTCGTCGTCGGCCAGATGATCGGTGACGCCGGACTGCCGTGAATGCATCAGCGCGCCGCCCAAGGTCTCCGGATCGACGTCCTCGCCGGTGGCCGCCTGCGTGAGCTGCGGCCCGCCCAGGTACATGAAGCCCTGGCCGCGGACGATCACCACCTCGTCGCACAGCGCCGGAATGTAGGCGCCGCCGGCGGTGCACGGCCCCATGACGACCGCGATCTGCCCGATGCCGTCGGCCGACATCTTCACCTGGTGATAGAAGATCGAGCCGAACTGGCCGTCGTCGGGAAAGATGTTCGCCTGATCGGGCAGGAATGCGCCGCCGCTGTCGACCAGCGTCACGCACGGCAGCCGGTGCGTCCATGCGATCGCCTGCGCGCGCACGTGCTTGCGGCAGGTCATGCCGAAGTAGGTGCCGCCCTTCACCGTCGCGTCGTTGGCGATCAGCATGCACAGCCGGCCGGCGATCTGGCCAATGCCGGTGACGATGCCCGCGCCGGGTGGCACGCCTTCGTAGCGGTCGAGCCCGGCCAGGTCCGCCAGCTCCAGGAACGGCGAGCCGGGGTCGAGCAGCGCATCGATCCGTTCGCGCGCCAGCAGCTTGCCGCGCTCCTTGTGCTTGCGCCGGGCGTCGGCGCTGCCGCCGGCGCGGGCCAGGTCGCGGCGGGCCCGCAGCGCGGCGATCAGCGCCTCGCAGGCCTCCCGGTTCAAGTCGGCTTCCGGTCGAGGCGCCGCGGATGCTCCGTTCGAAGCGGCAGCTTCGGGCGCGCGGAGTACGTCGGGCGCATCCGGTACGCGGGCCGCATCGGCCTCTCGTGCCGCTTCGGATCCTCGTGCCGCTTCGGATCCTCGTGACGCCCGGGCCCCTTCTGCCGCGTCGGGCGTCTCGGAGCCGCCGGGCATGCCACCGCCGGCACTCATCGTCCCTCCTCCAGCCCGGCCGGCGCCTCCCGCAGCACCAGCTTCACTTTCGTCGCGCCCGGCCGCTCGAACGATTCGTAGGGCACGATGCGAACATCTGCCTTCACCGACAGCGCGTTGCGGATGCGCAGCGCGACGGTCTCGCGCAATGCATCGTCGTCGCCGGGCGCGGCCTGCGCGCCGCGTTCGACCAGCACCCTCAGATTGTCCTGCGTCGAATGGCCGTCGAAATCGGCGAGGATCCGCATGATGCCTGCCGCGCGCGGCCGCAGCGACTCGACGATGTCCTGCACCGCGCTCGGGAACAGGTTCACGCCGCGCACGATCAGCATGTCGTCGGTGCGGCCGAAGCAGCGGATCTTCGGTTGCGTGCGGCCGCAGCGGCAGGTGGTGCCGGTGACCACGACGTGGTCGCCGCTGCGAAAGCGGAACACCGGCGACGCCTCGCGATTCAATGCGGTGTAGACCAGCTCGCCCTTCGCGCCATCGCGCATCGGCAGCACCTGATCGGTGTCCGGATCGATCAGCTCGACGAGGATGAAGTCCGGCGCGGTCATGTGCATGCCGTCCTGCTCGTCGCATTCGGCCCAGTAGATGACGGCCAGATCGGTGCCGCCCATCAGCTCGCAGGACTTCGCATGCCACAGCTCCTGCAGTCGCTCGCGCACCGCCGGGATGCCGCCGCCCGGCTCGCCGCCCACCACCAGGCGGCACACGCCGATCTCGCGCACCGACCGGCCGCGCGTCGCCAGCGCCGCTTCGGCCAGGTAGGCCAGGAAGTTCGGCGTGCCGACGATCGCGGCCGGCTTCAGATCGAACGCGGCCGCCAGCAGCCGATCGACCCCGCCGTCGGCGCCGATCGGGATGTCGACCGCGCCCATGTACTGGATCGCCTGGAAGATCGGCAGGCCGCCGACGAAACCCTTGGACATCGAGAAGCCGTGCAGCACCAGGTCGCCCGGCCGGATGCCGCAGGCATAGAGACTGCGCGCGCTCGACTCCTGCCAGACATACGCATCGTGCCGCGTCAGCGCGACGTACGACGGGCTGCCGGTGGTGCCCGACGACGCCTGCATCTGGATCACCGAGCCGATCGGTGCGGCCAGGTGCTCGCCGAACGGCGGCGCCGCCTGCAGGCTGTCGCGCAGCTCCTGCTTGGTGGTGAACGGCACCTCGACCAGATCGGCGACGCTGCGCACCGACTGCGGGTCGAGCCCGGCCCGGGCGAACTTGCGCCGATAGAACGCCGAGTGCTGCCACAGATACGCGTACTGACGGCGCAGCCGCTCCTCCTGCAGCGCCGCGATCCGCCGCGGATCGGCCGCCTCGATCTCGGCGAAATGCGCGGCCCCGGCCAGCGCGGGCACCCGTTCGCTGATGTAGCTGACCATGGTGCGTCCCTCCTCGTTTGTCGGATATGCGAAACGTCAGCCTGGGGTCGTGCCGACGGCCTTTGCGCGGACCGCCTTTGCGCGGACCGCCTTCGCGCGGACCGCCTTTGCGCGAACCGCCTTTGCGCCAGCGACATTGGCGGCAACGGCATTGGCGCCGGCCCCCCGTATGCCAGCCACCCGTACACCGGCAGCTCTCGCGCCGCTCGCTTTCGTCGCGCCGACCGCCTGCCTTGCGCCCATCGCCTTCGCACCCACCGCCCCCAGCGCCATCGCCCGGTACTGGCGCACCAGCATCGGCACCGTCAGCCGCCCGCCCGGCCGATACCAGGTGCATACGCCGGTCAGCATCGCGATCAGCGCATAGGCGGCGATCTTCGGGTCGGCGACCGTGAACAGCCGGCGCGCCTTCCCTTCGATAAGGATCGAGACCAGCCGCTCCTCATACGCGTTGCGCATCGCGACGATCTTCTTCAGGTTCGCCGGTGTCAGGCTGCGCAGCTCGGCATTGCCGATGAACACCTCGGCCTTGCGGTTCGCGTGGAATTCGATATGGAACGTCACGAACCGCTGCAACGCATCGACCGGATCATCGGCCTCGTCCAGCGCAACCTCCAGCTCCCGCAGCAGCTCGTCCATCGTGCCGCTCAGCAGCATGAACAGCAGTTCCTGCTTGTTGCGGATGTGGTTGTAGAACGAGCCGGGCTGCACGCCGATCGCGTCGGCCAGCATCCGCAGGTTCATGCCCTCGAAACCGTGCTCGTGGATCAGCCGCGTGGCGGCACGCCGCATGTCGTCGACGGTCTGGGCGGCGTTCTTTCCGGCGATGCGGGCCATGGTGGGTGGGGAGTGGTCCGAAGATCTACTGTACCCAATTCTACAGTAATTAATGAACATTTGTTTGTTTTTGGTGGATCGCCTATAGTGCGGAACATGGAGACTTCCGCACGCAGCGCGCTCGCGCCGATGGATTCGGTCGGCCGCGCATTCGACGAAGCCGTCTCGCGCGCCGCCGACCGGCCGTTCCTGATCGTCCCGCGCGATGCGGAGCGCGGCTGGCTGCCCGGCGGCGCGCGAATCACCTATCGCGATGCGGCGAACGACGTCGCAACGCTGGCGCGGCGCTACGGGGCTGCTGGAGCCGGCCCCGGTGTGCGCATCGCGCTGGTCGCACAGACCCGGCCGGAAACGGTGCTGCACTTCCTCGCGCTGAACCGGCTGGGCGCGTCGATCGTGCCGCTGGGCCCGGACGCGACGGCCGCCGAGCTGTCGTATCTGCTCGCGCACAGCCGCGCCGCTGCGGTCGCCGGGCCGCCGTCCGCGCGGGCGCGGATCCGCGAGGCCGGGTTCGGCGGGCCGTTCATCGATCTGCAGTCCGCAGTCGATGACTACCCGTCGATCGACGCCTGTCCGGGCATGGCACGGTCGACGGTTGCGCGGCCGCCTCTTTCACGGCCGGAACCGGCGCAACCGATCACCGGGGCGGCACAGAGGACGCCTTTGCCGGCATCCGCCGCTGACCACGAGGCCGCGATTCTGTACACCTCAGGCTCCACCGGCCGCCCGAAGGGCTGCGTGCTGACCAACCGATACTTCCTGACGGCAGGCGCCGCCTATCTCGGCTACGGCGGGCTGGTCGCCATGCGCATCGGCGAGGAGCGGTTCTACAACCCGCTGCCGCTGTTCCACATGAACCACCTGGCACTGACCCTGACCTGCGCGCTGCTGGGCATGAACGCGCTGGTGCTCACCGAACGGTTCTCGGCGTCGAAGTGGTGGCGCGAGATCGCCGAGACCGGCGCGACGATCATCCACTACCTGGGCATCGTCGTGCCGACCTTGCTCAAGCGCGACGAGGAGCCGGCCGAACGCGCGCACGCGGTGCGCTTCGGGCTGGGCGGCGGCTGCGAGCCGTCGCTGCGCGCACCGTTCGAACGGCGCTTCGGCTTCCCGCTGGTCGAGGCCTGGGGCATGACCGAGACCGGAAGGCTGCTGGTGATGAACCGCGAACCACGCCACGGCGACACCCGCGCGATCGGCCGGCCCTATCCGGGCCTGGACGTGCGCGTGGCCGACGCATCGTCGGCCGCGGTGCCCGCCGGCACGCCGGGCGAGCTGCTGGTGCGGCACCACGCCGACGACCCTGCCGCCGGCTTCTTCAGCGGCTACCTGGACGATCCGCAGGCAACCGCATCGGCCTGGCGCGACGGCTGGTTCCACACCGGCGACGTCGTCACGCAGGCCGACGACGGCACCGTGTTCTTCGTCGACCGCAGCAAGAACATCGTGCGCCGCGCCGGCGAGAACATCGCGGCCGCCGAGATCGAGGCCGCGCTGGTCACGCACGAATCGGTGCTGCGGGCAGCCGTCATCGCCGCGCCCGACGACATGCGCGAGGAAGAGGTCTATGCATGCGTGGTGCTGCGCGAGGGCTGCGAGGCGAACGAGACGACCGCGCGCATGCTGCAGGCCTGGTGCGGCCGCACGCTCGCGTATTTCAAGCTGCCCGGCTGGATCCAGTTCCGCGACGAGCTGCCGGTGACCAGCACGCAGAAGATCCGCAAGTACGACCTGTTCGCGGCCGGCGAGGATCCGCGCACCGCGGAGCACGTGTTCGATTTGCGGGACGCGAAGCGGCGGCCCGCCGCCGGCTGATCGCTCGAAGACACGCCAAGGCGTGAATCAGCCTACGGCGAGGGCGGCTTCGAAATCCTGCCCGCCGTAGTAGATACCAAGTATCCAGACGACGTTGGCCGGTTCGTCCACGAAGTAGGGGACGATAGCACGGCCCTTATAGTGGGTCACACGCAGGCCTGGGCGAATGTCATCGCGCGCCGGCGCGCGTTCGGGAAAGGTGGCCAACGATTCGCAGTAGTCGATGATGGCGGTGACATAGCGCTCGGCCGTGACAGGCGTTGCCTCGGCGGCGATGTAGGCATAGAGGGCGGTCAAATGATTGTCAGCCTCGGGCGTGAACCTGACCGAATAGGGCATCACGCCTTCGTCTTCGCAGCCCGGTGTTGCGCTGCCAGGCGCGCCCGCACGGCATCGATGGACAGGCCTCGGGACGGGTCGGCCTTGATCTCGTCATAGGCGGCCGCAACTTCGGTTCTCAGCCAGTGCTCGACAGCGCGATCACGGGCCAGCAGCGCGCGCAGGCCGTCACGAAGCACCTCGCTTTCGCTGGCGTATTCACCGGCAGCCACCTTGGCACGCACGGCTTCGGCCATATCGTTAGGCAAGGTGATGCTGAACTGTTGGGTGGTGCGTCGCATAAAGTACCTTCACTGTAGGATTGAATCCTACACTATCGAGCTGGCGACGTAGGGGGAGAGCGTCTTCAGGCCACGCCGAGATAAGCCCGCTGCACCTCGGCGCTCGACAGCAGCTCGGCACCGGTGCCGTGAAACGCGATCCGCCCGGTTTCCAGCACGTAGCCCCGATCGGCGACCGACAACGCAGCCTGCGCGTTCTGCTCGATCAGCAGAATCGTGCGCCCCTGTGCGCGCAGTCGCGCGATGACGGCGAAGATCTCCTGGACCAGCAGCGGAGCGAGACCGAGCGACGGCTCGTCCATCAGCAGCAGTTCCGGCCGTCCCATCAATGCGCGCGCCAGCGCCAGCATCTGCTGCTGTCCGCCGGACAGCGTGCCGGCCGGTGAGCCGCGCCGCTCGCGCAGCGCCGGGAACAGTTCGTACATCGCGCGCAGATCCGACGGCACGTCGGGGTCGCGACGGGTGTAGGCGCCGAGCCGCAGATTGTCCTCGACCGTCAGCGGCCCGAACACCTGTCGCCCTTCGGGTACCTGGCAGATGCCGGCGCGCACGCGCGCCGATGCGCGCAGGTGCGTGATCTCGCGGCCCTTCAGGCGCACCATTCCGGCCGACGCCGGCTGGATGCCGGAGATCACTCGCAGCAGCGTCGTCTTGCCGGCGCCGTTGGCGCCCACCAGCGCCACCAGCTCGCCCTGGCCGACATGCAGGCTCACGCCATCGAGCGCGCGGATGGAGCCGTAGTGGCTCTGCAGGCCGTCGACCGAAAGCATCGGCGCGGACCGGGCGGCGGTCGCCCCGGTCGCCGCGGTCGCGGTCGCTGCCTCTGTGATCCCCGTGATCATGAGGCGGTCCCCAGATAGGCCGCGACGACGGCCGGATCCGCACGGATCTCGTCGGGCGTGCCGCTGGCCAGCAGCATGCCGTGGTCCAGCACGATCACGTGGTCGGACACGCCCATCACCAGGCGCATGTCGTGCTCGACCAGGATGATGGTCGTTCCATCACGCGCGATGTCGCCGATCAGCCGGGCGATCTCCACCTTCTCGGTCGCATTGAGCCCGGCCGCTGGCTCGTCCAGCAGCAGCAGCCGGGGCCGGGCGGCGAGCGCGCGGGCGATCTCGAGCTGCTTGAGCGCCCCGTACGGCATTCCCGATGCCAGCATCCCGGCATACCGTGCGATGCCGACCCGCTTCATCAGCGCATGGGCTTCGTCCCGGCAACGCACATCGGCACGGCGCAGCGACGGCAACCGGAACATGCCGGCGAACAGGCCCGACGGCAGCGACAGATGCGCGCCGATCATCACGTTGTCCTCGGCGCTCATGTTCATGCAGACGCGCAGATTCTGGAAGGTCCGCGCCATGCCGAGCCGGGCCAATCGTTCAGGCGGGTTGCCGGTGACCGGCGCGCCGAACAGCCGGATCGTCCCGGCGTGCGGCAGATAGATGCCGGTGATCAGATTGATCAGCGTCGTCTTGCCGGCGCCGTTCGGTCCGATCACCGCCGTCACCGCACCGGCCGGGATGTCGGCGGTGACCTCCTGGATCGCCCGCACGCCACCGAACGCGCGCGACAGCCCCTCGATCGCCAGCGCTGGCGATGGGTCCGCCGGGCCTGCGGGCGCCTGCGAAACATCCGCACCGCTCATAGCGGACGCCCATGCGATGTCGCGTTCCCACCCGCCGCCCGTGAGTTCGCCACCGCCTGTGCATCGGCCACCCGTGCGTCGGCCACCCGTGCGTCGGCCACCTGCGTGTCGGCCACCGCCTGTGTATTGGCCGCCTGTGCGGCAGCGCCCCGCGACGCGAAGCGACGCGCCAGCGTCGGCACGATCCCGTGCCGCAGGAAGATCAT
>DAISWF010000018.1:3971-21044 GCA_036826495.1 Burkholderiaceae bacterium | reverse complement strand
CCGCCGTAAGAATCAGCCCGAAGACCAGCGTCTCCCACTGCTCGACCGACTGCAGTGCCTGCGGCAGCAGCGTGATCAGCGCGGCGCCGACGATCGAGCCGTGGACCGATGCCATGCCGCCGACGACCACCATCATCAGGTACTCGATCGAGCGCCCCAGCCCGGCCGCGGCCGGAGTCAGGAACATCGTGTAATGCGCGGTCACGCTGCCCATCAGGCTGGCGAGCACCGCCGACAGCACGAACACCCGGGTCTTCAGGTCGCGCGCATCGATGCCGGCCACCCGCGCGGCGATCTCCGAGTCACGAACCGCCTGCAGCGCGCGGCCGGCCGGGGAGTCGGCGAGGTTGCGAGCCGCGATCGTCACCCCCAGCAGGCAGATCGCGACGATCGCATACCAGCCGGCATCGGTGTCTATCGTCCATCCGAGCACGCCGAACGGTGGCACCGGCATGCCGTCCGAACCGCCGGTCCAGCGGGTCTCGTTGTTGAACACGATGGTCGCGATCAGTCCGAGCGCCAGCGTGGCCATCGCCAGATGGTGGCCGGTCAGCCGCAGGATCGGCCGGGCGATCGCCAGCGCGAGGACGCCGGTGGCCACCGCGCCGGCCGCCAGCGCGGCGAGCGGCGGCCAGCCGAAATGCGTGGTCAGCACCGCGGACGCGTAGGCACCGCAGCCGAAGAACGCCGCGTGGCCCAGGCTCACCTGCCCCGCATAGCCGAACAGCAGGTTCAGGCCGATCGCCACCACCGCGTTGATGCCGATCCGGATCGCCAGGTCGTACACGTAGTTGGACGGCGAGGCCAGCGGAATGCCGACGAGCAGCAGCGCGAGGATCAGCGTGCCGAGATGACGGCGCAGCCAATGCATCGGTCCGCTCACACGCGATCGGCGCTGCGGGTTCCGAAGAACCCGTGCGGCATGAAGACCAGCACGGCGATGATCAGCACCAGCGCGACCGCGTCCTTGTAGGCCGACGACAGGTAGCCGGCGGTCATCGCCTCGATCACGCCGAGCGTCAGGCCGCCGACGATCGCGCCGATGCCGCTGCCGCCGCCGCCGATCGCGGCGGCCGCGAAGCCCTTCAGGCCGAGCACGACGCCGGCGTCGTAGCTGGTGAACGTGATCGGCGCGGTGATCACGCCGCCGACCGCTCCGAGCGCCGCCGACAGGGCGAACGAACCGAGCGCGACCCGTTCGGTATCGACCCCGACGAGCTGTGCGGCCAGCCGGTTGTGCGAGGTGGCGAGCATGCCCTTTCCCGACAGCGTCCGGCCGAAGTACCAGGCGAGCATCACCACGACGACCATCGTGACGCCGAGCACCCAGACGCTCTGCGGCGCGAGCGTGGCGCCGCCGACCGCGATCGGCACGTTGCCGCTGAACGGCGGCAGCCCGTGGTGACCCTTGCCCAGCGCGATCTGCACGGCGCCGCGGATCGTCAGCGCGACGCCGAGCGTGATGATCAGCGTCGTGATCAGCGGCGCTCCGCGCACCGGCCGGATCGTCAGCCGCTCCATCGCCGCCCCGGTGACGGTGGCGACCGCGACGGCCGCCGCGATGCAGCCGGGCAGGCCGACGCCGGCCTCCGACAGCGCCGCGGCCACCATCGCGCCGAGCATGATGAACTCGCCCTGCGCGAAGTTCACCACGTGACTGGCATTGAACACCAGCGCATAGCCGAGCGCCGCGAGCGCATACATCGACCCGACCGTCAGTCCCGAGAACAGGAACTGCAGAAGCTGCGACAGCATCGTCGAACGTCCGTGACCGCGTCGTTCGTGGCGCTATTTCGCGAGCTGGAACCGGCCGTCGCGCACCTCGATCATCCGCAGCGCATCCATGCCGAGTCCGTTGTGATCGGCGGCGGACATCGTGAAGGTTCCGTTCAACCCGACGAGCCGGGCCGTCGCCTCGATCGCATCGCGCACCTTCGCCTTGTCGGTGCTGCCGGCGCGCCTGATCGCATCGACCGCGATCGCCAGCCCGTCCGCGGCGTTCGCGCCGAACGGCGACGGCTCCGTCTTGTACGCTTCGCGATAGTCGGCGTAGTAGCTGCGCGCGACGTTCTTCGACGGATCTCCGTCGGGCAGCGCGTCGAGCACGACGAACGCCGCGGTCGGCATCCGCACGCCTTCGGCCGCCCCGCCTGACAGCCTGATGAATTCCTGGTTCACCGCGGCATGCGGCAGCCAGACGGGCAGCTTGATGCCGAGCTGCGCGATGTTCTTGACCGCCATCGCCGGGCTCGGGCCGGCGCCGCAGAACACCAGCACCGCCTGCAGCCCTTCGGCCGCCCGCAGCTTCGTGAGCTGCGGCGTGATGTCGTTGTCCTTCGGCCCGTACGACTCCTCGGCCGCGATCGTCACGCCGAACTTCGCCGCCGACTCGACGGTCTCCTTGCGGCCGGACTGACCGAAGCCGCTGGTCTCGAACAGCAGACCGATGCGGCGGATGCCGCGCGCCTGCATGTCCTGCAGGATCCGCTGCGCGACCAGCCGGTCGGTCGCCGGCGTCTTGAACACCCACTTGCGCACCGGCTCGACGATCGATGCGCTGCCGCCGAACGACACGTACGGCACGCCGGCGCGCTCGGCCTGCGGCAGCATCGCCATCGCGTTCGGCGTCACCGTTCCGCCAAGCAGCAGGTCCACCCTGTCCGACTCGATCAGCCGCTTCGTGAACGTGTTGGTGTTGTTCGGATCGGACTGATCGTCGTAGATCACGAGCTGGATCCTGCGTCCCAGCAACCCGCCGGCATCGTTGATCCGCTTCGCATGCAGCTCCAGCACCTTCTGCTGCGGATCGCCGATGAATCCGACGGGGCCTGTAGTGGACAGGATCAGGCCGATCCTGATCGGCTCGGCCTGCGCCCGGACGGCCGTCGGCAGCGCGCAAGCCGCGGTGATGACGGTGGCGGCAAGCGCGGTGAGGAACTGGCGTCGAAACATCTCGGTGTCTCCTGGTTGTTCGTCGGTTCCGAGGGCAGGGAAATCAGTCGAAGCGCATCTGGATCTTCACGTGTGCCGGGTCGGCCCGGCCTTCGATCAACGACTCGAACGCGTTCTGTGCCTCGTCGAACGGCACGGTGCGCACCCATCGCGCATCGATGTTCGCGGCCAGCGCCGCGGACGCGTTGAACTCGGCATCGGTGTAGCCGAACGAACCGCGGAGGGTCCGTTCGCCACCGATGATCGGGCCGGCGGGCACGCACAGATCGGCGCTGTGCAGACCGACCAGCACGGCGGTGCCGCCTGCCCGCACCTTGAGCACCGCGTCGCGCCGGGTGGCCTGCGCGCCGACGGTGTCCCAGACGACATCGAACAGCCCCTCGGCTGCCGGACCGACCCGATCGGCGCCGGCGTCGCGGGCGTACTCCAGCCGCTGCGGCGCGATATCGGTGACGGTGATGTCGCGGATGCCCGCCGACCTCAGCACGAACAGCATCGACAGTCCGATCGCGCCCGCGCCGAGCACCGCCACCGGTCCGGCGGGCCGCGGTGCCAGGCTGAACGCATGCAGGGCGGTGGCGATCGGGTCGATCAGTGCCGCCTGTGCGAGTGACGCATCCGGGGCGGGGACGAGTCTCGACGCCGGCACCGTCAGCCGCTCGGCGAACGCGCCGGCGCGGTGCACGCCGAGCACGACGCGCCGCTCGCACAGATGCGACCGCCCCTCGCCGCAGGCCCGGCAGCGGCCGCACGACAGCAGCGGATTGACGACGACGCGTTCACCGGTGTCCAGCCGGCGGCCGACCACCTCGTGGCCCAAGGTCATCGGCGGCGCGACCTTGGGCCGCTCATCGCGCACCACGCACAGGTCGGTGCCGCAGATGCCGGCCTGCAGCACCTCCACGACGACGTCCCCTTCGGCGGCCCGCGGCTCGGCGACCTCGCATGCGCGGACCCGGCGGTCTCCCTGATAGACGAGCGCTTTCATCGGCATGCCCCCGCGCAAGCGGTCAGGCCGCCGGCGGCGACGGTCGCCGCTCGGCGAGACTCGGATAGCGCATCATCGATGCGCCGCCATCGACGTACAGCGTCTGTCCGGTCACGTAGCCCGCGTCGTCGCCGGCCAGGAACTCGACCGCGGCGGCGATTTCCTCGGGTCTTGCGGGACGCCCGGACGGAATGTTCGACACGAATGCGTGGCGCGCCGTCGGATCGGCGCGGAAGCGCGCGACCATCGGCGTCTCGACGAGCCCGGGTGCGACCCCGACGACCCGCACGCCGCTCGCCGCCAGCTCCAGCGCCCCGACCCGGGTCAGCATCTCGACGCCGGCCTTGGCCGCGCAGTACGCGCTCAGTCCTTCGCCGGGCTGCTGCGCGTTGGTCGACGCGATGTTGACGATGACGCCGCCGCCCCGTCGGGCCATCTCGCGCGCCTGCCGCCGCATCGACACGAAGACGCCGGTCAGACAGACGCGGATCACGCGCTCCCAGGTCTCGACCGGCGTGTCGACCAGCAGCGCGCTGGCGCCGACGCCGGCCGCGTTGACGCCGATGTCGAGCGCGCCGAAGCGCTCGACCACCGCCTGCACGGCGGCATCCATCTCGAGTTCGCTGGCGACATCGGCGGTCAGCGCGATCGCCCGATCGCCGAGCGACGCGACCGTCGCCGCGACCGCACCGGCGTCGTGGTCCAGCGCCGCGACCGCGGCGCCCGCCCCGGCGAGCCGCATGCAGACCGCGCGGCCGATCCCCGAGCCCGCGCCCGTCACGATAGCCACCTTGCCTGCCAGGCGCTGCATCGTGCTGTCCTCAGGCCTGCAGGTCGTCGGCATACGGCACGTGCGGCCGTTCGGCGACGCCGAGCGCCCCCTTGCCGACGAAGCGCTGGGTGATCGGATGCATGACCTCCGGACGGGTCATCACGTTGACGCAGGCCGGCCGGCCGCTGTCGAGCGCGCGGCGCAGCGCGGCCGGCAGCGCCGACACCTCGTCGACGAACTCGGCATGGCAGCCGAAGCCGGCGGCCGCGAGGTCGTAGCGGATCGTGCCGAGATCGCTGACCATCCGCCTGCCGGGGCCGTACATCAGGTCCTGCCCGTTCGCCGACATGCCCCAGGCCTGGTTGTTCGCGACGACGACCACGACCGGCAGCCGGTGACGGACCATCGTGTCGAACTCGGCGAAGTTGAAGCCGATCGAGCCGTCGCCGGTGAACAGGATCACCCGTTTGTCCGGATGAGCGACCTGCGCGCCGACCGCGAGCGGCATGCCCTCGCCCATCGACCCGACGTAACCGTGTCCGAGCCATTGGCCGATGCCCGACGACTCGGCGGCCATGTCGATCCACGAGTGCGACTCGCCGCCGTCGAGACAGAACACCGCGTCGCGCGGCGCCGCGTCGGCGACCTCGCGGGCCAGACGATACGGATGGATCGGACCCGCGGCATTGCCGGCCGCTTCCGCGAACACCGTGCGCGACGCCTGGCCGATCTCGCACAGCCGCCTTGCCCATTCGGCACGGCCTCCGCCCGCCGTCGGCGGCGGACCGGCTCGCAGCAGCGCATGCAGGAATTCGCCGCAGTCGGCCGCGATCGACAGCTCGGGCTCGCGGATGCGGCCGGGCTCGCCCGGATCGATGTCGACCTGCACGATCGTCGCCTCGTCCGGCAGGAACGACTTGCGCGGGCCGCCGGTATAGATGCCGAAGCGGGCGCCGAGCACCAGCACCAGGTCGGGCACGAGGCCCGCACCGCGCGCGGGCGCCAGCGTCGCGAAGCCGCGTGCCCACAACCGATGGTCGGTCGGAATCGCGCCGCGCGACTTGCCGTTGGTCAGCACCGGCATCTCGCAGCGCTCGGCAAGCGCCTGCAGCGCATCCCCGCAGCGCGCGTACAGCACGCCGCCGCCGGCCATGATCACCGGCCGTTCGGCACGCGCGATCAGCGCGATCACCTGTTCGAGCGCCGCGGCGTTCGGAGCCGGCGGCGTCGCGTTGCCGCGCGGCGAAAGCTCGCGGATCTCCGATGGGGCGGCGACGCCGAACATCGTATCGATCGGGATTTCGACGTAGACGGGACCGGGCCGGCCGCTGGTCGCACGGCGGATCGCCTGTCCGACCAGGTCGGCGACCCGGCTCGGATGCGGCACCTGCACCGCCCATTTCGTGACCGGCCGCATCACCGCCATCTGGTCGACGCCGCTGTTGACCGGCAGCGTGTCCAGGTCGCGCAGCGGCGCCGAGCCGCCGACCACGACCATCGGCACGCAGTCGGCCAGCGCATTGGCCACCGGCGACACGATGTTGGTGACGCCGCCGCCGGCCGCGACCCACGCCACCCCGGCCATGCCGGTGCTGCGGGCGAACGCCGACGCGGCGAAACCGGCCGCCTGCTCGTGCCGCGTATCGACGATGCGGAAGCCCGCATCGCGGGCAGCCTGGTACGCCGGGTCCAGATGGCCGGCGTGCAGCGTGAACACCGTCTTCAGGCCGAAGCGCCCGAGCGTATCGACCAGGATCCGGCCGCCATCGAGGATGGGCATCGTCGAGTCTTCCTGTTCTTCCCGTACGTCGCCGCTTCAGGCGGCGGCCGGTGACATGGTCTGCGCCTTGCCCGCGACCCTGGCCGACACACGGACCGGAATGCGGCTGAAGCCCCGCAGTCCGTTCGATTGACGCCGGACCGACGCGCCGTCGAGCTCCAGCGTGTCGACCCGGCGGGCCAGCGCGCAGAGCACCGATTCGCCTTCGAGCTTCGCGACGAGCTGGCCGACGCAGGCGTGGATGCCGGCACCGAAGCCGACGTGACCGACCGTCTTGCGCCGGATGTCGAACACGTCGGGACGCTCCCAGCGAGCCGGGTCGCGATTGGCCGCATTCAGGAACACCATCACCTTCTCGTGCTTCGGTATCCGCACGCCGTGCAGCTCGACCTCGCGCGTGGTGGTACGGAACAGGAACGGCGCGGAGGTGTCGTAGCGCAATGTCTCATCGAACGCCGACTTCGCGAGCGACGGATCGTCACGCAGCAATGCCCATTGGTCGGGATGCCGCGCGAGGCAGTGGATCGTCGCGCCGATGCCGTTCATCGTCGTGTCCACGCCGGCGGACAGGAACGAGCGCACCAGCATGCCGGCTTCTTCCTCGGTGACCTCGCCGCGGTCGGCCGCCTCGAAGATCCGCACACCCAGGCCGTCCGGCGACAGCGCCGCCCGGCTGCAGCGCTGATGGATCCACGGCACGACGGCGGGCGCATGACTCATCGCCTCCGCATAGACGGCGTTCTCCGGTCCGAGGCCGCCGAACACCATGTTGCCGTACAGCACGAGATTCTCGCGACCCTCGGTCGCCAGGCCGACCGCGTCCGGAAACACCTTCAGCGGATACGGGTCGGCGAGCTGGGTCTGCGCATCGAAGCGGCCCGCGGCGACCAGCGGCTCGATCATCGCCTCGGCTTCCCGTTCGAAGCGCTCGCGCAGCTCGCGCAGCGCCGCGACGGACAGGATCCGCAGCACGACGGAACGCGTCTTCGTATGCAGCGGCGGATCGGCCTCGAGCAGGATGCTGGGCGGACGCCAGGGCTTCGTCTTGAAGAAATTCGCCAGGCCCGCGCCGCCGGCGCTCGAGTAGTTGGCCGCGTCGCGCAGCACCGTCACCGCCGACTCGTACCCGGTGACGGCCCACACGTTGTAGCGCGCGATGTGGACGACCGGCCCGGCGGCACGCATCCGCTCATAGTCCGGGAACGGGTTCTCGAGGAATTCGTCGGACCAGGGATCGACATCGACGACCGGGCAGTCGATGGGGACGATCAGGTCCCTGTTGTCATCCATGCTGTCTCCTCGCGCGGTTTTAATTGAACGCGTTCATTAACGATACGCGCGTCCATCGGCCGGCGTCAAGAGGTCGATGGCCGAGATGGCCGAGCCGGTCGCCATCGCTGCGCGAGTCGTTCACGAGGGATTCGTATACTTCGCGGATGAGCAGTGCACTGAAGCCACCGCGGACCGGATTCCGAAGCGAGACCGGCAACAGCCGGGGGCGAGCCCACCGTGACGAGGACAAGGCCAAGGTGCGCCGGGCGTTCGTCGAAGCGGGCCGCCATCTGATGGCCACCGACGACGACCCGTCGAAGGTATCGCTGCGCCGCATCGCCGCGCTCGCCGGCTACTCTCCGGGCAGCATCTACCAGTACTTCCGCGATCACCAGGCGCTGCTGTTCGCGATCCGCGAGGTCGACATGAACGCGGCGACCGATCGCTTCGAGGAGATCGCGCGCCGCACGCGGGATCCGGTGGAGCGCGTGCGCAAGCTGTTCCTGGGAACCGTGGAGTACTGGCTGGAGCATCTCGACCAGTTCGACGTGCTGTTCTCCCGCCAGCCGAACCGGCCGCCGCTGCTGAACCAGGAAGGCGTGCCGTTCGGCGAGTCGCCGACGGTGCTGCGCTCGCTGCAGGTGTACTACGACGCCGTCGAGGCGCTGTTCGCAGCGCTGCCCGGTCCGCCGATGACGGTGCGCGTCGCCGCCGACACGCTGATCGCGGTCACGCATGGCATCGTCGCGTTCCCCCGCCATACCCGGACGATGCGCTGGTCGGACATCCGGGCGATGGCGCAGGCGGCGGTGGACGGCCTGCTGTCGGGATGGTTCGGGCAATCGCCGGCGACGCCGCCGCGATCGCGACGGCGACAGGTCTCACCCTGACCGCTCAGCCCGCCGCCCGCCCGCCCTTCCCCAGGATCTCGCGCGCCATCACGATCTTCATGATCTCGGTCGATCCTTCCATCTGCTTGCACATCCGCAGGTGGTTGTAGAAGTCGCTGAACGGATAGTCGTCGATCGCCAGCCCGCGTCCGCCGAGGATCTGCATCGCGCGGTCGATGACCCGCAGGCCGGCGTCGATGCAGTAGGCCTTGACCATCGACGCCTGCAGCCGGGCGGCGGAGTAGCCGCCGCGATCCACCATCCAGGCCGCGTAATAGGTGTTCCAGCGGATCGACTCGATGTCGTACTGCGAATCGGTCAGCATCCACTGGATCGCCTGGTTGTCGCCGAGCTTGCCGCCGAAGACCTCGCGGGTCGTCGCGTACTCGATCGCGAGCTCCTGGCTGCGTTCGGCCATGCCCAGCGCCAGACCGCCCAGCCTCAGCCGGAAGCGGTTGAACTGGTGCTGGGCGATCGAGAAGCCGTCGCCTTCGCGGCCCAGCAGGTTCTCGGCCGGCACGACGACGTCGTCGAGCTTCACCTCCTGCTCGACGCCCCATTGACGGGAGATCACCGGGATGTCGCGGACCTTCTCGAATCCCTTGGAGTCGTTGTCGACCAGGAAGACGCTGATCCCCTTGTGCCCCTTCTGCGGATCGGTCACCGCGGCGACCGCGGTGTACGACGCGACGTGATGGCCGGTCCGCCACATCTTGCGTCCGTTGATCACGTAGTGGTCGCCCTTCCTGACCGCCGTGGTCCTGATCCGGGCCAGGTCCGAACCCGCCTCGGGTTCGGTGAAGCACATCGACCATGACGTCTTCCCCTCCAGCACCGGGTACAGGTACCTGGCCTTGATCGCTTCGCTCGCTTCATAGAGCACCGGCCACGGCGCGAAGATCGCGCCCGGCAGGCGGCGCGGCGACTTCGCGAACTCGGTCAGCACGATCACGTCCTCCATCGCGCCCAGTCCCTGGCCGCCGTAGGCCTTCGGCACGACCAGCTTCGCCAGGCCGTAGTCCTGCAGCTTCGCGAGGAGATGCCCCTTCAGTTCGGGGCCGTACTCCGGAACGGTGATCGGCCACGACCGGTAGTGCGGCAGCACCTCGGTGTAGATGAAGGTGCGCGCCCGCTGCTGAAGATCGAGCTGCGCCTGGGTGAGTTCGAAGTCCATGTCTCTTCTCGCCTTCTCTTCAGGTTCGTTCAGGTCGGTCGTGTACCACGCCTTGCAAGGCGCCCGGAAGTCCGCCTAGAATATCACGTACACTCGTACGTATAGCGTACGACGGCAAGTCGGAAAGCGAATCGAACCAGAGCGGAAGCGCTCAGCAGGAGACGTGATGACGCCCCAGGACAACGAGGTGCTGACGCGGGTCGGGCCGGGCACCCCGATGGGTGAGCTGATGCGGGAGTACTGGATTCCCGCCTGCCTGCCCCATGAGCTGAAGCCGGACGCACCGCCGATCCGGCTGAAGCTGCTGGGCGAGAAGCTGATCGCGTTCCGCGACAGCCAGGGGCGCGTGGGGATCATGGATCACCGCTGTCCGCACCGGAACGCGTCGCTGTTCTTCGGCCGCAACGGGCAGGGCGGCCTGCAGTGCGCGTATCACGGCTGGAAGTTCGACGTGCAGGGGCACTGTCTGGACATGCCGAATCTGCCGCCCGATCAGCAGTTCCGCGCCCGGGTCAGAGCGGCCGCCTACAAGACCGCGGAGTTCGGCGGCCTGGTCTGGGTATACATGGGGCGGCGCGAGGATCCGCCGCCGTTCCCGGCGCTCGAGGTGCTGGGCCTGCCGGACGATCAGCGCCAGGTGTCATGCCACCAGCGTGACTGCAACTGGCTGCAGTCGATGGAAGGCGACCTCGATACCTCGCACTTCGGCTTCCTGCACGTCGGCGCGGTGCAGCCCGACGACATCGAGCCCGACAACCTGTACCGCTGGGGACTGATCGACCGGGCGCCGCGCTATCACGTCAAGGAGACCGACTGGGGCGCGATGTACGCCGCCTACCGGCCGGCCGACAGCGGCCGGACCTTCTACCGGTTCGCGCACTTCGTGTTCC
The DNA here is from genome assembly GCA_036826495.1 of Burkholderiaceae bacterium. GTDB lineage: Bacteria > Pseudomonadota > Gammaproteobacteria > Burkholderiales > Burkholderiaceae_E > DAISWF01. The sequence goes on along the minus strand of DAISWF010000018.1, from coordinate 10,326 downwards.
CGTGCTTCGCGCTGATTCCCGACGGCGCGATGCGCAGCATGATCCAGGCGACCTTGTCGGTGCCGCTGGACGATCACCACACGATGACCTATCACCTGAGCTGGGTCGGTCGCGAATCGCCGCTGCGCCGTCTGAAGGACGGCGGCTTCATTCCCGGCGCCGGCCCCTCGGGACCCTACCTGCCGGCCACCAGCGACTGGCTGGGCCGCTGGCGGCTCGCGGCCAATCGCGACAACGACTATCTGATCGACCGCGACGCGCAGTACGGCGGCCAGTCGTTCTCGGGCATCACCGGCATCGGGCCGCAGGACCAGGCGATGGTCGAGAGCATGAGCGGCGACGACGAAGGCATCGTCGACCGCAGCCGCGAGCATCTGGCGTCCAGCGACCGGATGGTCATGCTGACGCGCCGCAGGCTGCTCGCCGCGGCGCGCGCGCATCAGGCCGACGGCGCCGTGCCGCTGAACGTCGATGCGCCCGAGGTGCTGCGCGGCGCGCGCGGCGGGTCGTTCGTCGCCGACGACGGCATCGACTGGCTGCAGGCCTATCAGGCGCAGCTCGACGAAGCGGCCAGCCCGACGGGCTTCCTGCAGCGCCAGGAGTGAGCGATGTCAGACGAGCTGCGTCGCGAGCGCGGCCGCTTCACGTTTGAGCACGGCGGCCAGCCGGTCGACCAGCTCGGGCTCCTGCTCGCACCGGTCGGCGCGGGCCGCGATGCTCAACGCGCCTACCGGCTTGCCGTCGGCGCGCTGCAGCGGCACCGCGACCGCCCAGAAACCCCTGAGCGCCTCCTGCCGGGTCACGCCGTAGCCGTCCTTGCGGCTCTGGACGATCGCCCTGCGCACCGCGGCCCGGTCCTTGACCGCGTGCTTCGTGCTGTCCGGCAGCGGCAAGGTCGCCAGCGCCTGCTCCAGCTCCGCATCGCTCAGCCGTCCCAGCATCACCCGGCCGGCGGCGGTCGACAGGATCGGCAGCCGCAGGCCGGTCGACGGCACCAGGCCGAGCGGAAACCGGCGGTTCGCATGGGCGGTCATCACGATGTCCTGGCCCTCGATGACCGCCGCGAAACACGACTCGCCGACCTCGGCCATCACCCGTTCACAGGTGGGCTGCAGCACCGTCGAGATCAGGTCGGTGCCGAGATAGGCGGCCGCAAGGCTGAGCACCTGCGGCGTCAGGCTGAACAGACGGCCGTCGCTGCGGGCGTAACCCAGTTCCGCCAGCGTGTGCAGCATGCGCCGCGCCGCCGGCTTGGGCAGCCCGGTCAGCCGGCCGACGTCGCTGACCGTCAACGCGGTGCGGTCGCGCCCGAACGCCAGGATCACCTTCAATCCGCGCGCCAGCGATTCGACGAAGTCGGGATCGCGTTCGTCGGTGTCCTGGGCCGATTCGTCGGCGGTCTCGGGGCGGGGCGGCATGCGGCGGGACTTTAGCCGGGCACGGTCATCCACGCAAGGCACCGGAGAGGGCCTTCATTCATCAATCACTGACAAGGGGACTCAATGAAATCGGGATTTGCAGCACTGCGGGCCGTCATCGCCGCGGCACTCGTGACGGTCTGCGGCTTCGCTTCGGCACAGACCTGGCCTACGAAACCGATACGCGTGATCATCGACACGACGACGGGCAGCACCAACGACATCTGGTCGCGCCGCTATGCACAGCGGATCGGCGAGGTGCTGCAGCAGCCGATCGTCGTCGACAACCGGCCGGGCGCCTCCGGCACGATCGCGGCCGAGGCGCTGGCCAAATCGCCCGCCGACGGCTACACGCTGTACTACGGCGGCATGACGGCGCTGATCACCTATCCCGCGTCGGGCGGCACCGTGCGCTACGACCCGGTGCGCGATTTCGTGCCGATCGGCATGGGCACGATGGGTTATCCGATGGTGGTCGTCAGCCCCAAGCTCGGCGTGCGCACCCTGGCCGAGCTGGTCGAGCGCGGCCGCGCAAAACCCGATGAGCTGACCTGCGGCACCGGCGGGCATGCGTCCAACCAGCATTTCGCCTGCGCACAGTTCGCCCGTGCGATCGGCGTGAAGATCCGCACGATCGCCTACAAGGGCGGCGCGGCGGCGCTGCTCGACGCGGCCAACGGCGAGATCAGCATGGCGATCGGCTGGTCGTCGGAGCTCGAGCCCTTCACGTCGGCCGGCCGCCTGGTGGCGGTCACCGCGCTGGCCCCCAGCCGCCAGCCGAAGTACCCCGACGTGCCGACGGTCGCCGAGGCCGGATTCACGCCGGTCGAGTTCTCGGCGTTCAGCGGCTTCTTCGCACCGGCCGGCACGCCGCCGGAGATCGTCGACCGGCTCAACGCCGAGATCCTGAAGGCGGCTCAGCGCTCCGACATGAAGGAATGGATGGACACCAATGGCGGGATCTACATGCCGCTGAAAGCCGCCGACTTCACCACGTTCTTCCGGAAGGAGCAGGCGAAATGGAAGCGCATGTCGGAAGAGACCGGCATCCGGGTCGAATGACGACGGGGCAACCTCGACGCATGATGCCGCGAGCGTTGCTGCGCATGGCGCAGGGGCCGTCACCGCGCGCGGTGCCGCGCCCGAAGCGGCACCCATCATGAAGGCGCTCGTCAGCCGCGCGGTCGGCGGCCCCGAAACGCTGGTGATCGAGGAACTGCCCGACCCGCGCCCGGGCAGCGGCGAGCTGCTGGCGAGCGTGCAGGCGGTCGGCGTCAACTTTCCGGACGGCCTGTTCATCCGCGATCAGTACCAGATCCGGATACCGCGGCCGTTCTCGCCCGGCGCCGAGTTCTGCGGCACCGTCGAAGCGGTGGGCGAAGGGGTCGCCGGCTTCTCGCCGGGCGACCGGATCATCGGACGCTGCGGCTGGGGCGCGATGGCGCAGCGGATCGCGCTGCCGGCGGCGCGCTGCACGCAGGTGCCGGCCGATGCGCCGGTCGACGAGGCGGCGGCGCTGCAGTTCACCTATGCGACCGCCTGCCATGCGCTGCACGACGCGGCGGCGATCCGGCGCGGCGAGACGCTGCTGGTGCTCGGTGCCGCCGGCGGCGTGGGTACCGCAGCGGTCGAGCTGGGCCGCGCGGCCGGGGCCCGGGTGCTGGCCGCGGTGTCCAGTGCGGAGAAACTGGCGTTCGCCCGACAGCGGGGCGCCGATGACGGCATCGTCTACCCGCGGACGCTGAACGGCCGCGACGACGAGAAGGCGCTGGCCGATCAGTTGAAGCAGCTTGCCGGCCCCTCCGGCGTCGATGTCGTCTTCGATCCGCTGGGCGGCGCCTACAGCGAGGCCGCGATCCGCGCCCTTGCCCGCTACGGCCGCCACCTGGTGATCGGCTTCACCGCCGGCATTCCGCGTCTGCCGCTGAATCTGGTGCTGCTGAAGACCGCCCGGATCATCGGCGTCGACTGGCGCAGCTTCAGCCAGCTCGAGCCCGCGGCCAACGATCGCAATGTCCGGATGCTGATCCGGATGTGGCGCGACGGACGGATTCGGCCGTACGTATCGGAGCGCTATCCGCTCGAACGCGGCGCAGACGCGATCGCGCGGCTGGAAAGCCGCGGTGCGCTGGGCAAGATCGTCGTGATGATCGACGGCTGAAGAGCGACCGGCTCGAGCATCGTCGTCTCCGGTGCACCGGCGGTGCGGAAACCCCGCGGGGCCGACCGCGTTAGACTGACACCGGCACGCCGCGCACCCGCGGCCCCGCTCACGGAGACTTCAGATGGCCGAGCTCGCCGACCTGTTCCCCGGCTTCGCGTCCGAATGGCTGCCGACGCGCCAGGGCCGCTTGTTCGCAAGGACCGCCGGCAGCGGCGAACCGCTGCTGTTGCTGCACGGCTATCCGCAGACCCACGTGATGTGGCACCGGGTGGCGCCGAAGCTGGCCGAGAAGTTCCTCGTCGTGATCCCGGACCTGCCCGGCTACGGCCAGTCCGACGTGCCGGACACCGATGCCGACCACACGCCGTACACCAAGCGCGCGATGGCGCAGGCGATGATCGACGCGATGCAGTCGCTGGGGCACGGCCGCTTCGCCGTGGCCGGCCACGACCGCGGCGGCCGCGTCGCCTACCGGCTCGCGCTCGATCATCCCGAGCGCCTGTCGCGTATCGCGACATTGGACATCCAGCCCACCTACGAGTACTGGGCCAGGATGGACCGCGCGTTCGGGCTGCGGGTCTACCATTGGCTGTTCCTCGCGCAACCGGCGCCGCTGCCGGAGAACCTGATCGCGGCGGACCCCGACGGCTACTACGGACGCACGTTCACGAGCTGGACGAAGAAAGACCGGCCCGATCCGTTCGATCCGCGCGCCGTCGAACACTATCTGACGGCGTTCCGCGATCCGCGACGCATCCACGCGGCCTGCGAGGACTATCGCGCCGGCGCCTACGCGGACTACGAACACGACAAGGCCGACCTCGAAGCCGGCCGCAGGATCACGGTACCGCTGCTGGCCCTGTGGGGCGGCTCCGGCGTCGCCGCGAAGGCCAGCAGCCCGCTCGACGGCTGGCGCCGCTGGGCGGCGGACGTGCGCGGTCATGCGGTCGACTCGGGGCATTTCCTGCCGGAAGAGGCGCCGGAGGCAACCACGCAGGCGCTGGTGGAGTTCTTCTCGGGGCGGGGGTAAGGCCTCCGACCTCCGCGTCGGTGCTGCTCTCGTCTTCGGCGGCTCAGAACGACGGCGGTGTCGAGATCCAGATCACCTGGGCGACCTGGGCGGTCTCGTTGGCCCAGCGATGCGGGACCTCGCTGTTGAAGTACAGGCTGTCACCCTTGCCCAGATCGTGCCAGACGCCGCCGGTCTCGACGCGCAACCGACCCTTCAGCACGATCACCGCGTCCTCGCCATCGTGCGAGAAGGCCGGCCCGCTCTCCGAGTGCGGTGGAGCATCGAGCCAGAACACCGACATCCGCCGGTTCAGGTCCGGCGTCAGCATCTCGTACGCGATGTGGGACTGCGGGAAGAGCACGCGCTTGCGCCCGTCGCGGCGGACCAGACCGACCGTGGCGGCGGGGCTGCGATTGTCCAGGCCGAACATCAGCATTCCTGCCGGGATCCGCAGCACGTCGGCGATCCTCTTCAGCGCGCTCACCGACGGCGTAAGCTGATTGCGTTCGACTTGGCTCAGAAAGCTGATCGACAACTCGGCCGCGAGCGCGACCTGCTGCAGCGTCATGCCGGCGTCGCGCCGCGCCGCGCGGATCACCGGCCCCATGCTGGTCGGCGCGGGTGCGGGATCGGCAGCCGCGGCCGGTGCCTGCTCGATCGTCGACGGATTGGGCTTGGGTCTTGTCCTGGCCACGCTGCTCAAGATGGAGGGTCGTTCCGCTGGACCGACATTCTGCCATCGTTCATCACGGCCCGATCCGGATCGAGCCGCCCCAGGAAGACCTGGCGGACGCGGTCGGATCGCGCCAGCATGTCGGAATCGCCGGACAGCACGACCCGCCCTTCGCGCAGCACGTATGCCCGATGGCTCATGTCGAGCGCGGCAGCGACATCCTGCTCGATCAGCAGCACCGCGACGCCGGCGGCGTTGACGCGGCGGATCGCCGCACCGACCTCGTCGCGGACCCGCGGCGCCAATCCGATGAACGGCTCGTCGACCAGCAGCAGCCGGGGCGACGACATCAAGCCGCGGGCGATCGCGCACATCTGCTGCTCGCCGCCCGACATCGAGCCGGCGATCTGGCCCGCCCGCTCGCGCAATCGCGGGAACAGCGCATAGGCCTGCTCGAGCCCCTGCGCGATCGCCGCCCGCGGCGCCCCGGGTCCGGCGCCGAGCTGCAGGTTCTCCAGCACCGTCATGTAAGGGAACAGACGGTGGCGCTCGAGGACGTGCGACAGCCCGGTCCGCAGCAGCTTGTGGGGCGCGAGCCGATGCAGCGCGACGCCGTCGAAGCGGATCTCGCCGGCGGAACGCTCGACCAGCCGCGAGATGCTGTTCATCAGCGTGCTCTTTCCGGACCCGTTCGGACCGAGCAGCGCGACGACCTCGCCGTCGCCGACCTGGATCGACACGTCCCACAGGACCTGGTGGCCTCGATAGCCGGCGCACAAGCCCTCGACCTCAAGCATCGCCTGCCCCGCTCGTGCCGAGATACGCGTCGACGACGCGTGGATCGCTGGTGACGGCCTGCGGCGAGCCTTCCGCGATCGCCTCGCCGAGATGCATCGCGATCACGCGGTCGGCCAGCCGGTGCATCGCGTCGAGATTGTGCTCGATCACCAGCAGCGACAGCCCGCTGGCGCGCAGCGTGTGCAGCAGCGTGACCAGTGAATCCACCGACGGAAGGTCGACTCCGCCGAACGGCTCGTCGAGCAGCAGCAGGCGCGGACCGGTCGCGAGCGCGCGGGCGATCTCGAGCC
>DAISWF010000018.1:0-3961 GCA_036826495.1 Burkholderiaceae bacterium | reverse complement strand
CCGACCTTCAGCGCCAGCGCCAGCGCGCGGGTCTGCTCCTCAAGTCTCGCGATCATCCCGGCATCGAGCGAATGCGGCGGCAGCGAGCAGGCGCTGTCGCCCGAATGCACGCCCGCTTCCTCGATATGCTCCATGATGCCGGCGATGAACGTGTCCTTGCCGTCGGCGATGCAGTCGACGTCGACTTCGGTGGCGTCCGAGAGATAGCGGTCGAGCAGCAGCGGGCGCGGGCCCGCCGCGAGCGCGCGGGCGATCTCGAGCCGTTTGCGCTGACCGGTGCTGGCCCAGGCGGCCGACGCGTCGGCGCGGGCGCCGAGGCCGACCACCGCGAGCTTCTCGTGGGCGAGCATGCGTGCCTGCGCCAGCGACACGCCGGCCGCCAGCGCGCCGACCATCACGTTCTCGGCAAAGCTCATCGAACCGAACGGCCGCGACGTCTGGAACGTCTTGACCAGCCCGGCCCGCGCGACCGCCTCCGGCGGCCGCCGCACGATCGAGCGCCCTTCGAACACGACATCGCCGTCGTCGGGCGCCGTGCGGCCGGCGATCAGATCGAACAGCGTCGACTTGCCGGCGCCGTTGGGCCCGATGATGCCGAGGATCTCGCCGGCGGCGAGCTCGAACGAGACCGACCGGACGGCCTGCAGCCCGCCGAACGACCGCGAGACGCGGCGCACGCTGAGCAGCGGCGGCACGTCAGTGGCGCCCGGCTGCCCGAAGCCGCTGACACGTCCCCTCGGGGGGCAGCGAACGCAGTGAGCGTGGGGGCGGTTTCATCTAGTCCTCGAGCACCCGGATCGTGACGCCCTCGCCGCCCTCGCGCCAGACACGGTCGCCGATCTGGCGCAGCAGCTCGAACTGCGACGGATCGATCTGGCCGAACACGTTGACCGGCGCATCGCCGCGCCATTCGCGGACGATCTCCGGGCCGTAGAACAGCCCGATCGCCTCGAAGCCGGTGCGCTCGTAGGCATCCTCCCATTCCTGGAAGTAGATCACGTCGCCGAGACTGGCACGGATGCTCTGACGCTCGCGCGGCGGTTTGCGGGCGAGCGATACCGGCACGAAGATCTCGCGGCCCGACCACCGCGCCTGATAGACCTTCGCGTCGAGCGGCAGATCCGCCGCGATCGCCCCGGTCGTGCGCGGCGCGGCGTCCGCGGTCGTCACGACGAGCGTGCCGCCGCGCTGGAAGGTGAACTCGAGACGCATGATGACGACTCCTCGTCGGAACGGTTGGACGGTCCGGCGTCCGCGGCGTCACGCCGCCGACTGCGCAGCAGCCCGATCAGCCCATCGGGCCGGTAGACGGCGATCAGCATGATCAGCAGGCCGTAGATCAGCAGATCGACGTTGCGACCGCTGCCGGAGAAGTGCACCCGCGTGTATTCGGACAACGTCACCAGCACCGCCGCGCCGATGATCGGCCCGGCCAGCGTGCCGACGCCGCCGAGGATCGCGAACAGCGCCACCAGCACCGATATGTGCAGGCCGAGAACGCTGAACGGGTCGACGAACAGCACGTACTGCGCATGGAAGGCACCGGCCACACCGAGAATCGCGGCGCTGATCGCCATTGCGAGCGCCTTGTAGCGCGCCGGCGAGAAGCCGAGCGCGCGCACCGCATCCTCGTCGTCACGCAGCGCGCGCAGCACGAAGCCGATCCGCGAACGGCGCAGCCACCACAGGCCGGCGGTGGTCGCGATCAGCATCGCCAGCGCCAGGTAGTAGTACGGCCGCTTGTCGCGATGGAACTGCAGCGTCGCCCATCCCTCGCGCTTGACCGGCATCTCCAGCCCGATCGCCGAACCCACCCAGTCCCAGACGGTGAAGATCTGGAACACCGCCTCGGCGACCACCAGCGTCGCGATGACGAAGTAGTGTCCGCGCAACCGGAAACAGGGGATGCCGATCAGCACGCCGCAGACCATCGGCACCAGCATCGCCGCGACCATGCCCAGCCACGGGCTGGCGTCCAGCTTCAGCGCGCACAGCATCGCCGTGTAGGCGCCGAGCCCGAAGTACAGGCCGTGACCGATCGACACCTGGCCGGCGAAGCCGCCGAGCACGTTCCAGCCCTGCGCCATCAGCGCGAACAGGAACACCAGCGTCAGCATCCGCAGCTCGAACGGCCGGCCGCCTAGCCACAGCGGCAGCGCCAGCAGCAGCGCGACAGCGGCCGCCAGCGCGAGCGCCGTCGCGAGCGGCGAAGCGATGCCGGAAGCGTTCGGTTTCATGCGCGTCCGAACAGCCCGCGGGGCCGCAGCAGCACGATCACCAGATACAGCAGGTAGACCGGCACGAACTTCAGTTCCGAGCTGACGAAGAAGCCGGAGACCACCTGCAGCAGGCCGATCAGCAGGCCGGCGATCAGCGCGCCGTGGATCGAGCCGAAGCCGCCGAGTGCGACCGCGACGTACGCAACCAGCACGAAGACCGCGCCGACCCGCGGGAACACGTAGTAGAAGTTCGACAGCAGCGACGCCGCGACGCCGACGCAGGCGCTGCCGATGCCCCAGGCGAGCGCATACATCCGGTCCGCATCGATGCCGAGCGTGGACGCCGCCTGGCGATCCTGCGCCGCGGCGCGCAGGCGGCGCCCGACCGCGGTCCGGAACACCAGCAGGTACAGCAGCAGCGTCGCGATCGACGCGCCGACGACCGCGGCGACCTGGGGCAGCGGCAATACCACGCCGGCCACGGTCATGACGCCGGACAGCCAGCTCTCGCGGACGGCGAAATAGTCCGCCCCCATCAGGAACTGCGCGCCTGCCTGCAGGAACACCATCAGCCCGAAGGTCGCGAAGATCTGCGCGTGGATCGTGCCGTTCAGCACCTTGCGGATCAGCAGGTAGTAGACGAGCACGCCGAAGACGAACATCGCCGCCGCGACGAACGGCAGCGTGACCAGCGGATCGGCGCCCCAGCTCGCGTACGCCAGATAGCTCGCGTACATCCCGATCATCAGGAACTCGCCATGCGCGAAGTTCACCACGTCCATCATGCCGTAGATCAGCGTGAGCCCGATCGCGATCAGCGCGAACACGAACCCCATGCCCAGGCCGCTGACGAGAAGCTGCAGCAGCAACTCGACGGTCATCGACGCACCGCCCCCCGCAGACGCCTAGGGAGGGTCCAGGTCGCAATGCTCAGCGCCACGTCGGCCGCGGCCACACGATCTTCGCAGCGGCCTGGTCGAACGGCCACACCATCTTCGGGGTGCCATCGAGCGTCTCGACGAAGATGCCGCGGGTCAGCGTGTTCTGGCCGGTCTTGTCGAACTGCACGCCGTCCCACGGCATGATCATCGCGTCGGGCGCGATCCGCGTCGCGGCGAGCGCCTCGCGGATCTTCTCGGGATCGACCGACCCGGCGCGATTGATCGCGTCGGCGAGCACCATCATCGCGGTGAATGCGCGCGCCGGCGTCCCGTCCATGTCCTTGCCGTAGCGTTCGCGATACATCTTTCCGACCTGCTCGACCAGCGGATTGCGACTGGCCAGATCGCGCGACCAGTGCTCGCGGACGAAGAAGTAGTTCGAGTCGGCGCCGAGCGCATCGCGAAACGCACTCGATCCGAACGCCGCGCCGATCGCCAGCACGCCCTTGGGATTGAAGTTGTACTGCTTGTAGGTGCGGGCGAACAGGATCGCCTCGGCGTCATAGGACGCATGGAACACGACGTCGGGCCTGGCGGCGATCAGCCGCTGCACCTCGCTGGTCACGTCGGACGTCCCTTGCTGATAGCCGACGACGACGGACGGCTGGAACTCCGGGAAGTCCTTGAAGTAGCCCTGCACCGACCGCGCGAACTCCTGGCCCCACAGCGTGTTCTCGTGGACGACCGCGACGCTGCGGATCGGCGTCGACGGGTTCCTGTTCAGCTCGCGCAGAAACACCAGGAAGTCGGGGTCTCCTCGTTTTCAGTGCAATAAGTGACGGTACGAAAAGCTAGCACTGG
>DAISWF010000017.1:30291-40141 GCA_036826495.1 Burkholderiaceae bacterium | reverse complement strand
GTGGTCATCGAATGCGCGGGCCAGCCCGCGCTCAGGCAGTACGGCGAGGCGGTGCTGCGGGCCGGCATCGATCTGGTGCCGGCGTCGATCGGCGCGCTGGTCGATGCCGCGTTGCTGTCGGCGATGCTGCGGACGGCCGCCTATGCCGGCGCGCGGCTGCGACTGCCGAGCGGCGCGATCGCCGGCATCGATGGCCTGGCGGCGGCGCGGCACGGCGGCATCACGTCGGTCCTCTATCGCGGCACGATGCCGCCGCATGCGCTGCACGGCCACGTCGCCGTGCCCGACAGCCCGCGTCAGGTGGTCTTCGAGGGAACGGCGCGCGAAGCGGTCGCCCGTTTTCCGAAGAATGCCAACCTCACCGGCACGATCTCGCTGGCCGGCATCGGCTTCGATCGCACACGGGTCGAGATCATCGTCGACGCCGGCGTCAGCGCGAACATCCACGAGCTGCACGTCGACGGCGGGTTCGGCCGCTTCAGCGTCGCCGTGCAGGGCAACCGGATCTCGCCCGCGTCGCCGTCGTCGCAGATCGTCGCCGGCAGCCTGGCCCAGGCGGCGCTCGGCTCGAACTTCACGCTGATCGCGTTGCCGCCATCGACGGCTGCGCCCGACTGACGACGACCGAGCATCGATGAGCGCACGAACAGCGATGACCCACGATTCCGCCGCCACTGCCGCTGCCGACGCCGTCGACGTCGCCATCATCGGGGCCGGCAACGTCGGCATCGCGGTCGCGTACTACCTGATGGCGACGCACGGCACGCGCAGCGTCGCGCTGATCGATGCGCGCGAGCCGATGAGCCTGACGTCCGCGCAGTCCGGCGAGAACTACCGGAACTGGTGGCCGCATCCGACGATGACCGCGTTCACTGATCACAGCATCGCGCTGATGGAGGAGATCGATCGCGCAGCGGGCGGCCGGCTCAACATGACGCGCGGCGGCTATGCGCTGGTCACCCGTCGTGCGCAGCCGGACGATCTGATCGCCGATCTTCATCGCGGCTACGGCGCCGATCCTTCGCGGATCCGGATCCATGACGGCGCGGCCGGCGGCTACCGGCCGCCGCGCCGCGCACCGTGGGACGGCGCGCCCGACGGCGTCGACGTGCTGACCGACAGCGCGCTGATCCGCAGCACCTTTCCCTCGTATGCGCACGACGTGCGCACCGTGATCCACATCCGCCGCGCCGGCTCGATCAGCGCTCAGCAGCTCGGCCAATGCATGCTGGAGACGATCCGCGAGCGCGGCGGACGGCTGGTCCGAGCCGAAGTCAAGGCGATCGATCGCGGCGCGCGGTTCACGCTGGAGCTGCAGGGCGGCCAGGGCGCATCGCAACTGCACGCCGACCGGATCGTCGATGCGGCCGGTCCGTTCTTCGCCGACATCGGCGCGATGCTCGGCGAGACGCTGCCGGTGCGCTGCGTCCATCAGCAGAAGATCTCGTTCGACGACCGGGCCGGCGCGGTACCGCGCGAGCTGCCGTTCTCGATCGACCTCGATGGGCAGACGCTCGCCTGGTCGGACGAGGACCGGGCGCTGCTGGCCGCCGATCCGATGACCCGCCATCTGGTCGAGCCGATGACCGGCGGCATCCATTGCCGCCCCGACGGGCCGGTCGACGGCCAGCGGATCAAGCTCGGCTGGGCTTACAACACGACCCCCGGCGACCCGCACGCGGACGAGCCGATCGATCCGCAGTTCCCCGACACGGTGCTGCGCGGCGCAAGCCGGTTGCAGCCGGCGCTCGCTCAATACATCGGCAGGCTGCCACGCGGTGTGCACCACTACGGCGGCTACTATGCAATGACCGAAGAGAACTGGCCGTTGATCGGCCCGATGCGAACCGACGGTGCCTTCATGGCCGGCGCGCTGTCGGGCTTCGGCACGATGGCCGCCTGCGCGGCCGGCGCGCTGTGCGCGGGCTGGGTCGAGGGAGCGGCGTTGCCGGCCTGGGCCGCCGACCTGTCGGCAGCGCGGCACGCAAATCCGACGCTGATGGCGGAGCTGGCTCGACTGAGCCGGGGCACGTTGTAGCGCTCGCACGCGAAGGAGTCCTCGCCCGACGCCTTCCCCCGCAGCGGGTACAGTTCCCCGATGCACGCCGATCCCCTGCCCGCCGCCGACACCATCACCCGCGCCAACTGGCGCCAGCGCCCGTACAGCCGTCGCGCATTCTGCGAGATCGACCGGCTGCTGCCGGTCGCCGAGCTGGCGAATGCCGGCCCGCCGATGCCGCTGCCGCAGCGGCCGGTCGACTTCACCACGTTGCGGATCACGCTCCGCGCCGGCGAATCGCTGACGCTCGAGGAGTTCGCCGGGCGCACGTACACCGACGGCCTGATCATCGTCGCCGACGGAAAGCTGCTGCACGAATCGCTGTATCCGCCGCTCACCGCATCGACCCGGCACATTCTGATGTCGGCGACCAAGTCGGTGGTCGGCCTGGTCTGCGGCCTGCTGGCCGGCCAGGGGCGGCTCGATCCACAGGCACCGGTCAGCGACTACGTGCCCGAGATCCGCGGCAGCGGCTATGACGGCGCCACCGTACGGCAGCTTCTGGACATGCGCGCCGATCCCGGTCTGGATGCGGACGACCTCGCCCGTTATGCGGCGGCCACCAACTGGGAGCCGCAGGCGCCCGACGCGGCGCCCGCCGACCTGCAGCGCTTCTTCGCGGAGCTGCCGGCCCGCCGGGGCCGTCACGGCGGCGTGTTCCGCTACATCTCGGCGAACACCGATCTGCTGGGCTGGGTCATCGAGCGGGCCGCCGGCCGCCGCTTCGCCGACGTGGCGGCCGAACGGCTGTGGAGCCCGCTGGGCGCCGAGCATCCGGCGTACATCACCGTCGACGATGCGGGCGCGCCGCGCACGACCGGCGGGCTGTGCGCGACGTTGCGCGACTTCGCGCGGCTGGGCGTGCTGGTGGCCGCGGGCGGCCGGCGCGAGGACGGCCGCCAGGTGCTGCCGGCCGACTGGATCGACGACCTCGCCACCGGCGGCGACCGCCGGGCCTGGGACGACGGCGAGTTCGCGCAGGCGTTCGGCCGCCTGCCGATGTGCTACCGCAGCGGCTGGTATCGGCTCGAAGGGCCGCAGCCGCTGCTGTTCGCGATGGGCGTCCACGGCCAGCACCTGTTCGTCGACCCGGCGAGCCGCCTGGTCATCGCGAAGCTGTCGTCGTATCCGCAGGCGCTCGATGCGGGTGCCACCGGCCGGACGCTGGCCGCGGTCGCGGCGCTGCGGCGGCGCGTGCGACCTCCCCGCTGAAACCGCCGGCGCCCCCGCCGCCCCCCTCGCACCCGGCATGAGCCGCGGCTTCGGCGCTCGGTCGCCACTGCGTGCTGCTCGTCGACGGATCGGCGGCGTCGCGCCGGCCAAGGCGGTCACCGACCATGCGGTCGCGCACGGCGTGACCTACGTGAACCACACCGAAGTCGAAAGCAGCGCGGTTACCGTCATGGCCTTCAATGGCGAAAGTCGGCCGACGCGGGCTCCATCCGCGCCGCCACCGCGCTGACCGGCTCCGACCAGTCGCCGCCCAGCGCCCGGACCAGGGCCACCGTCGCGCCGTACTGCCCGGCGCGCACCTGCAACGCCTGCCGGCGATTGGCCAGTTCGCTGCGCCGCGCATCGAGCAGTTCGAGCTGGCTCACGTAGCCGGCGCGATAACGGGCGTTCGACAGCACGGTCGCGCGGCTCGCCGAGTCGACCGCCTGCGCCTGCACCTCGGCCTGCTCGGCCAGCGTGCGCAAGGCCGAGAGCTGGTCCTCGACGTCGCGAACGGCCTGCAGCACCTGCTCACGGTAGCCGGCGGCGGCCGCGTCCCATTGCGCCTGCGCCGAAACGACCGACGCGGCGCGCCGCCCGCCATCGAACACCGGCAGCGACAGCAGTGCGCCGACGCCCCAGGCACGTGCCGACCACTTGAACAGATCCCCGATGTCGGTCGACGCATAGCCGCCCGATGCGGTCAGCGACACCGCCGGAAACCAGGCGGTGCGCGCCACGCCGACCCGCGCCTGCGCCGCGATCATCGCCTGCTGGGCGGCCGCGACGTCCGGGCGGCGGGCGAGCACCGAGCCCGGCACGCCGGCCGGAATGCGCGGCGGCGCCGCTGCCCAATCGGCCTCGGCCAGCGTGAACCGGCTCGCCGATTCGCCGACCAGCACGGCCAGCGCATGCTCGAGCTCGGCGCGGCGCCGGTCCAGCGCGATCGCCTGGGCCTCGGTGGCCGACGCTTCGGCCCGCACCCGGACCACGTCGAGCTCGGCCACGTCGCCGGCGGCCTGGCGCCGCTCGGTCAGCCGCAGCGTGTCGCGATGGGCCTCGACCGTCTGACGCACCAGCGCCCGTTCGGCATCGACCGCCCGCAACGCGAAGTAGGTCTGCACGACGTCGGCCTGCAGCAGCAGCCGCGTGCTGTTCTGCAGCGCCTGCTGGGCGGCCACGTCGAGGCTGGCGGCATCGATGGCGCGCGCGATCCGGCCGAACAGGTCGGGTTCGTACGATGCACCGACGCCGGCGCTGAACAGCGGCGACGCCTGGCCGGGCCGGGTCATGAAGGCCGGCGGCAGCGGCCAGCGCGACGCGCCGGCGTCGATGCCGACCTGCGGCAGCCGCTGCGCCTCGCTGGCACCCAGCAGCGCCCGCGCCTGCCGCACCCGCGCCGCGGCGATGGCCAGGCTGTTGCTGGCCGACTCGGCGCGGCCCACCAGGTCGTCGACCACCGGATCGCCGAACACCCGCCACCATTGGCCGCGCGGCTGCCCTTCGGCGGGCTGCACGGCGGCCCAGCGGCCTTCGGACTCGCGGAAGGCCGCGGCCGCCGCCACCGGCGACGGCGGCGTCACCGGCTCGGGGATCGCGCAGCCGGCCAGCAGCAGCAGCACCGCCAGCGCAGGGACAGTCGAGGAGAGTTTCATCGCAGCACCTTCATTCGTCATGGGCACGGGGAGCGGCCGGGCGTGAGCCGAGCGCCGGCGCCGGCCCGCCCGCAGGCGGCCGGCTGGATGTCGCCGGAACGTCGCCATGCCGCTTCAGCGGCCGGTTGCCGGCCAGCGCCCGCAGCACCACGTAGAACACCGGCGTCAGGAAGATGCCGAACGCGGTCACGCCGATCATGCCGGCGAACACCGCGATACCCATCGCCTGGCGCATCTCGGCACCGGCGCCGGTGGCCAGCACCAGCGGCAGCACGCCCATCACGAACGCCAGCGACGTCATCAGGATCGGCCGCAGCCGCAACCGGCTCGCTTCGATCGCCGCCTGCACCGGTGAACGACCGGCGAACTCCAGCTCGCGGGCGAACTCGACGATCAGGATCGCGTTCTTGGCCGACAGGCCGACCAGCACCACCAGCCCGATCTGGGTGAACACGTTGTTGTCGCCATGGCTCAGCCATACGCCGGTCATCGCGGCGAACAGGCTCATCGGCACGATCAGGATGATCGCCAGCGGCAGGGTCAGGCTCTCGTACTGCGCGGCCAGCACCAGGAACACCAGCAGGATCGCCAGCGGGAACACCAGCAGCGTGGAATCGCCGGCCAGGATCTCCTGGTAGGTCAGGTCGGTCCACTCGTAGTCGATGCCGGCCGGCAGGGTTTCGGCGGCGATCCTCTTGACCGCATCCTGTGCCTGGCCCGACGAATGACCGGGCGACGGCCCGCCGTTGATGTCGGCGGCCAGGAAGCCGTTGTAGCGCATCGCCCGTTCCGGCCCGAAGCTGGGGGTGACTTTCATCAGCGCCGACAGCGGCACCATCGCGCCCGACGACGAACGGACCTTCAGCGCGCCGATGTCCTCGGCCCGGGCGCGGTAGGCCGCATCGGCCTGCACCCGCACCGAGTAGGTCCGGCCGAAGCGGTTGAAGTCGTTCGCATAGAGGCTGCCGAGATAGATCTGCATCGTGTCGAACACATCGGTGATCGACACGCCGAGCTGACGCGCCTTGGTCCGGTCGATGTCGGCGAACAGTTGCGGCACGTTGACCTGGAAGCTGGAGAACAGCCCGGTCAGCTCCGGCGCCTGCGCCGCCTTGGCCATGAAGGCCTTGGTCGCCGCATCGAGCGCATCGAAGCCGAGCGAGGCGCGGTCTTCCAGCATCAGCTTGAAGCCGCCGGTGGTGCCCAGCCCCTGCACCGGCGGCGGCGGGAAGATCGCGATGAACGCATCCTGGATGCCGGCGAACTGCCCGTTCAGCGCGCCGGCGATCGCACCGGCCGACAGCGCCGGATCACGCCGGTCGACGAAGTCCTTCAACGTGACGAACACGATGCCGGAGTTGGAGCTGTTGGTGAAGCCGTTGATCGACAGGCCGGGGAACTGCACCGCATGCAGCACGCCGGGCTGCTTCATCACGATGTCGCCCATCCGGCGCATCACGTCCTCGGTGCGATCGAGCGTCGCGCCGTCGGGCAGTTGCGCGAAGCCGATCAGGTACTGCTTGTCCTGCGCCGGCACGAAGCCGTGCGGCACCGCGCGGAACAGGCCGACGGTGACCACCGCCAGCGCCAGGTAGACGGCCAGCATCACCAGCTTGCGCGACATCACCGCCGCCACGCCGCGGCCGTAGGCCTCGCCGGATCGCCGGAACTGCCGGTTGAACCAGCGGAAGAAGCGGCCGAACACCGCGTCCATGCCGCGGGTCAGCCAGTCGCGCGGCGCACCGTGGCCCTTCAGCAGCAGCGCGGCCAGGGCCGGCGACAGGGTCAGCGAATTGATCGCCGAGATGACGGTGGAGAACGCGATCGTCAGCGCGAACTGGCGGTAGAACTGGCCGGTGAGCCCGCTGATGAAGGCCAGCGGCACGAACACCGCGACCAGCACCAGCGCGATCGCGACGATCGGACCGGACACCTCGCGCATCGCCTGGTAGGTCGCCTCGCGCGGGGTCAGCCCCGCCTCGATGTTGCGCTCGACGTTCTCGACGACCACGATCGCGTCGTCGACCACGATGCCGATCGCCAGCACCAGGCCGAACAGGCTCAGCGTGTTGATCGAGAAGCCGAACGCCGCCATGACGCCGAAGGTGCCGATCACCGCCACCGGCACCGCCAGCAGCGGAATGATCGACGCACGCCAGGTCTGCAGGAACAGGATCACCACCAGCACCACCAGCGTGATCGCCTCCAGCAGGGTGACGATCACCGACTGGATCGAGGCGCGGACGAAGCGGGTCGGGTCATAGACCACGTCCCAGGTCATGTCCTGCGGCATGCCCCTGGCCAGCTCGTCCATCACCTCGCGCACGCCGTCGGAGATCGCGATCGAGTTGGAGCCGGGCGCTGGAAACATCAGGATCGCCACCGCGTCCTTGTTGTCCAGCAGCGAACGCAGCGAATAGTCGGACTGGCCGAGCTCGATGCGCGCGACGTCGCGCAGGCGGGTCACCGCGCCGCCGGCGGCGGTCTGCACGATGATCTCGCCGAACTCCTCCTCGGTCTGCAGCCGTCCTTGGGCATTGACCGAGAGCTGCACGTCGATGCCGTGCAGTCCCGGCGAGGCGCCGACCACGCCGGCGGCCGCCTGCACGTTCTGCTCGCGGATCGCGTTGACCACCTCGTTGGCCGACAGTCCGCGCTGCGCGACCTTCTGCGGATCGAGCCACACGCGCATCGAATAGTCGCCGGCGCCGAAGATCTGCACGTCCCCCACGCCGACCACCCGCGCCAGCCGGTCCTTCAGGTTCAGCACCGCGTAGTTGCGCAGGTAGGCGGTGTCGTACCGGCCGTTCGGCGACAGCAGGTGCACGACCGCGGTGACCTCCACCGAGCTCTTGACGGTGGTGATGCCCAGCCGCCTGACCTCGGCCGGCAGCCGCGGCTCGGCACGCGCGACCCGGTTCTGCACGAGCTGCTGGGCCTTGTCCGGGTCGGTACCGAGCTTGAAGGTGACCGTCAGGGTCATCAGGCCGTCGGTGGTCGCCTGGCTGCTCATGTACAGCATGCCTTCGACGCCGTTGATCTGTTCCTCGATCGGCGTGGCCACCGTCTCGGCGATCACCTTGGGGTTGGCACCGGGATACGTGGCCCGGACCACCACCGACGGCGGCACCACCTCGGGGTATTCCGACACCGGCAGATTCGGCATCGCGATCAGGCCGCCGAGCAGGATCAGCAGCGACAGCACGCCGGCGAAGATCGGCCGGTCGACGAAGAACCTGGACAGATTCATGATGTCATCCGCCCCATCGGCACCGTCTGCGGCGCCACCTGTGAACCGGGGCGCACGCGCTGCAGGCCGTTGACGATCACCCGTTCCTGCGGCTGCAGGCCGGAGGTGACGATGCGCAAACCGTCGACGTGCGCGCCGAGCGTGACCTCGCGGTACTGGGCGCGGTTGTCGGCATCGACCACCATCACGTATTTCTTGCTCTGGTCGGTGGCGGCCGCGCGCTCGCTGACCAGCAGCACCGGCTCCTTGTTGACCGCGCCCATCCGCAGCCGGGCGTACTGGCCGGGCATCAGGCTGCCGTCGGGGTTGTCGAACACCGCCCGCACCCGCACCGTGCCGCTGCGCGCGTCGACCTGGTTGTCGACGAGCTGCAGGCGGCCGGCATGGGGCAGGTCGGCGCTGTCGGCGGTGCCCATCCGCACCGGGATGCGGGCGATGCGGCCACGTGAATCGCCGCGTTCGCCGGCGGTGCGCACTTCACGCAACGCACGGTTGACGACCTGCTCGTCGGCGTCGAAGCTGGCATAGATCGGGCTGACCGACACCAGCGTGGTCAGCACCGGCGCGCCGGGCCCGGCGGCCACCAGGTTGCCGGCCGTGATCTCCAGCCGGCCGACCCGGCCCGCCACCGGCGCACGTACCTCGGTATAACCCAGGTTCAGCCTGGCCGCCTGCAGCGAGGCCTGCGCGGCGCGCAGGTTGGCATCGGCTTCGCGCAATGCGTTGGCGCGTTCGTCGTGTTCGCGCTGGGCGATCGCGCGTTCCTCGAGCAGCTTGTACGCGCGCTCGAATTCGCTGCGGGTGAACGACACGCGCGCACGCGCCGCCGCGACCTGCGCCTCGGCACGTTCGACCTCGGCCGCGTACGGCTCGGGATCGATGACCAGCAGCACGTCGCCCTTCCTGACCAGCGCGCCTTCGCGGAAATGCACCGACTTCACGGTGCCGGCGACGCGCGGGCGCACGTCGACCCGCTCGACCGCCTCCAGCCGGCCGGAGAACTCGTTCCAGGTCGCGACTTCGGTGCGCTCGACGGTGGCCACCGACACCGGCGTCGCGGCCGGCGCCTGCGGCGGCGCGGACGCGGTGGCGGTTTCAGTGCGCAGCGACACCGCGGCACCGATGCCGACCGCCAACGCGGTCACCGCGGTCCCGGCGAGCCACAGGCGCCGGCGATTGGAAAACGGGCGTGACATGGAGCTTCCTTCTTGTTTCGATGGTTCGATGAGTATCGAACAATTCGACGAGTATCGAACTATTGCACGGCAACGTCAACAGTCCGCGTCGATGTCAGGGCCTTCGGAAGACGGTGATCGGGCGACGGCAGGCGCCGTCAGATCTTGGCGAGCCGGTCCAGGTAGGCGCGCAGCACTTCGCGCTGCAGCACCAGGTTGGCGAACTTGCCTTCGCGGACGATGCGGATCAGGCCGGCGGTCTCGAGTTCCTTCATGTGGTGCGACAGGGTGGCCGCACTGATCTTCTGCGACTCGTTCAGCCCGCTGCACGCCATCGTGCAGTCGCAACTGGCCCCGAGCTCCTTCAGGATCTCGACCCGGCGCGGCTCGGCGAGCGCGCGGGCGATGCGCTCGAACTGCCGGTCGGTGAGGCGGGGCGTACGGGTGTCAGCCATGCGGCGCAAAATACCATGCGGGCGCGTGATCCTGCGGCCACGCG
>DAISWF010000017.1:0-30281 GCA_036826495.1 Burkholderiaceae bacterium | reverse complement strand
TTATGATTCAGGACATTTTGGCGGGTTCAATCCCTATGCGCCGGGGGTGGGCATCATGTCCGACATCGGGCGCTTCTGCCTGGAGCCCACGGCGGTGGGCCCCGAATGGGTTGGCGCGAACTGCGGGTCGGGGGGGGGGGGCGTAGGGGTTTCAGCCATGGGGGCAAAAATCCCATGTGGGGGGGGGATCGTGCGGCCACGCCCCCGCGGGCCTGCGTACGCATGCCGGCATCGATCGGTGACGCTCCACCCTCGACGTTGGGGCGAACGCGGTCGGTTCAACCATCCGCCGTCCTCAGAACCGGAAGATCTTCCCCGGATTCATGATGTTGTCCGGATCGAGCGCATGCTTGATCCGGCGCATCAGGTCGATCGCGTCGTCGCCGGCCTCCTCGACCAGGAAGCCCATCTTGTGCAGGCCGACGCCGTGCTCGCCGGTGCAGGTGCCGTCCATCGCCAGCGCCAGCCGGACGATCTCGTCGTTGAGCTTCTCGGCCTCTTCCATCTCCGCCGGGTCGTCGGCATTGACCAGCAGCACCGCGTGGAAGTTGCCGTCGCCGACGTGGCCGAGCAGCATCGTCGGCCAGGCCGCCTTGTCGAGGATCGCGCGGGCGCCGGTGATCGATTCGGCCAGCCGCGAGATCGGCACGCAGGTGTCGGTCGAGATCGCGCGGCAGCCGGGACGAACCTGCAGGCAGGCGAAATAGGCGTTGTGCCGGGCGTTCCACATCTTCGTGCGGTCTTCGGGCCGGGAGGCCCATTCGAAGTCCTGCCCGCCGTTGTCGCGCGCCCCCTGCTGGACCAGCTCGGCCTGCTCCTTGACGCCGGCCTCGGCGCCATGGAACTCGAAGAACAGCGTCGGCGCCTCGCGCAGGTTCGTGTGGCTGTGCGCATTGATCGCGCGGATCGTCGCATCGCACAGGAACTCGCTGCGCGCCACCGGCACGCCGAGCTGGATCGACTGGATCACGGTATTGACCGCATCGCGCAGGGTCGGAAAGTTGACCACTGCGGCCGACATCGCCTCGGGCACCGGATAGAGCCTGACGGTGATCTCGGTGATCACGCCCAGCGTGCCTTCCGAACCGACGTAAAGCCGCGTCAGGTCATAGCCGGCGGACGACTTCTTGGCCCGGCGCGCGGTACGGATCACCTTGCCTTGCGGCGTGACCACGGTGAGCCCCAGCACGTTCTCCTTCATCGTGCCGTAGCGCACGGCGTTGGTGCCCGATGCACGGGTGGCCGACATGCCGCCGATCGATGCATCGGCACCCGGATCGATCGGGAAGAAGAGCCCGGTGCTCTTCAGCGCCTCGTTGAGCTGCTTGCGGGTGACGCCGGCCTGCACGGTGGCGGTCAGATCGTCGGCATCGATCTTGAGCACCTGGTTCATCTGCGACAGATCGATCGACACGCCGCCGTGGATCGCCAGCAGGTGACCCTCCAGCGACGAGCCGACGCCGTACGGGATCACCGGCACCTTGTGGCGGGCGCACGCGGCCACCGCCCGGGAAACCTCGTCGGTCGTGTGGGCGAACACCACTGCGTCGGGCGGGGTCACCGGGAACGGCGATTCGTCGCGCCCATGATGGTCGCGCACCGCCTGCGCGACCGACAGCCGGTCGCCGAAGACGGCCCGCAGACTGTCCAGCAGTTCCGGCGGCAGCGGCCGCTTCAGCGCATCGCGCAGGGGGGTCGGGTGGTTCATCGCGGTCTCCTCGGGATTCCCTGCCATGGATTCTACCGGCCCGATCCGGCCCCCGCACCGGGCCCGGCATGACATTTGCACCCCGACATCGGCCGCCGACGGCCTGCACCGTTTTCGTTCCACGTTTGCACGGATCCCGCCCGATGAAATTCCGCTCCCCGATGCGCCGCGCGCTGTCCGCGCTCGCTGCTCCGTTCGCCGCCGCCATGCTGACGCTGGTTCCGGCGACCGCCGCCCGCGCCCAGCCGCTGGAGAAGATCCGCTTCCAGCTCGACTGGCGCTTCGAAGGCCCCTCGGCCCTGTTCCTGCTTGCCAAGGCCAAGGGCTACTTCGAGCAGGAGAAGCTCGACGTGACGATCGATGCCGGCAACGGCTCGGGCAACGCGGTGAACCGGGTGGCCTCGGGCGCCTATGACATCGGCTTCGCCGACCTGGCGGCGCTGATGGAGTTCCACGCCAACAACCCCACCGCCCCCAACAAGCCGGTGGCGGTGATGATGGTCTACAACAACACGCCGGCCGCGGTGATGGCGCTGAAGAAGACGGCAATCAGGACGCCGGCCGATCTGACCGGCAAGAAGCTGGGCGCGCCGGCATTCGATGCCGGACGCAAGGCCTGGCCGATCTTCGCCAAGGCCAACGGCCTGGACCCGGCCGCCACCCGGTGGACCACGATGGACCCGCCGCTGCGCGAAACGATGCTGGTGCGCGGCGACATCGATGCGATCACCGGCTTCACGTTCACGTCGCTGCTGAACCTGAACGCCCGCGGCATCAAGGACGAGGACGTGACGATCCTGCCTTATCCGCAGTACGGCGTGAAGCTGTACGGCAACGTGATCATCGTCTCGGACGAGCTTCTCAGACGCAACCCGCAGGCGATCCGCGGCTTCCTGAGAGCCTTCTCGCGCGGCGTCAAGGACGTGATCGCGAACCCGGACGCCTCGATCCAGTATGTGAAGGCACGCGATGCGATCATCGACGAGACGCTCGAGAAACGCCGGCTGAAGCTGGCGATCAGCACCGTGATCGCCACCCCCGACGCGCGCGCCGAGGGGTTCGGCGAGGTGCGCGGTCCGCGGCTGGCGCTGATGGCCTCCCAGGTCGCCGATGCGTTCGGCACCAAGGAACGGATCGATCCCGAGAAGGTATGGAACGGCAGCTTCCTGCCGGCCAAGGCGGAACGCGACGTGCTGGGCAGATGATGGCCGCCGCCGACCGCTTCCTGGAGTTCGAGCAGGTCTGGCTCGCCTACGACGACGAAGCGCTGGAACGCAGCGACTTCGCGGTCGAGGACATCACGCTCACCACCGAGCCCGGCGAGTTCATCGCGATCGTCGGCCCCTCGGGCTGCGGCAAGTCGACCTTCATGAAACTGGGCACCGGGCTGAAGATGCCGTCGCGCGGCAACGTGCGGATCGACGGCCAGGCGGTCACCGGCCCGCAGAAGTTCGTCGGCATGGCTTTCCAGGCGCCGACCTTGCTGCCCTGGCGCACGACGCTGCAGAACGTGCTGCTGCCGCTGGAGATCGTCGAGCCTCACCGGTCCCGGTTGAGGACCCGGCGCGCCGAGTACGAGGAGCGGGCCCGCGGCCTGCTCGGGCAGGTGGGCCTGTCCGGCTACGAGAACAAGTTTCCGTGGGAACTTTCCGGCGGCATGCAGCAGCGGGCGTCGATCTGCCGCGCGCTGATCCATGAACCGAAGCTGCTGCTGCTGGACGAACCGTTCGGCGCGCTGGATGCATTCACCCGCGAGGAGCTGTGGAACATCCTGCGCGACCTGTGGACCGCCCAGCGCTTCAACGTGATCCTGGTGACCCACGACCTGCGCGAGGCGGTGTACCTCGCCGACACGGTCTACGTGATGAGCCGCCGGCCGGGCAGGCTGGTGGTCAGGCGTCGCGTCGACCTGCCGCGTCCGCGCGACCTGGAGCTGACCTACACCGAACCGTTCAGCAACCGGGTCCAGGAGTTGCGGGCCCACATCGGCGCGATCCGCGCGAGTTGACATCGATGGCAGCCACCGAAACCTCCTCGTCCGGGCCAGCCAGCGACGCCGCCGTCATCGCCCGGCCGCCGACACGCAGCTCGAAGAAGACGTTCGCCAGACTGGCCGAACGGCAGGCGCCGCTGCTGCTGCTGGCGGCGGTGCTGATCCTCTGGCAGCTCGTCTGCTCGCTGTTCTCGGTGTCGGAGTTCGTGTTCCCGAGCCCGTTGCAGATCGCCCGGGCGCTGGGCGAGTTCGCGGTGCCGATCCTCGGGCATGCGTGGCGCACCTTCTGGACGACGATGGCCGGCTTTGCGATCGCGATCGTCGTGGGCGTGCTGCTCGGTGCGGTCATCGGCGCCTCGCCGATCGCCTATCGCGCGCTGTACCCGCTGATGACCGCGTTCAACGCGCTGCCCAAGGCCGCCTTCGTGCCGATCCTGGTGGTCTGGTTCGGCATCGGCGTCGGTCCGGCGGTGCTGACCGCGTTCCTGATCTCGTTCTTCCCGATCATGGTCAACGTGGCGACCGGCCTGGCGACGCTGGAGCCGGAGCTGGAGGACGTCCTGCGGGTGCTGGGAGCGCGCAAGACGGACGTTCTGCTGAAGGTCGGCCTGCCGCGCTCGCTGCCCTATTTCTTCGCATCGCTGAAGGTGGCCATCACGCTCGCGTTCGTCGGCACCACCGTGTCGGAGATGAGCGCGTCGAACGAGGGCATCGGCTACCTGCTGGTCTCGGCCGGGTCGTCGATGAAGATGCCGCTGGCGTTCGCCGGCCTGACGGTCATCGCCGCGATGGCGATGGCGATGTACGAACTCTTTTCCTACGTGGAGCGCCACACCACCGCGTGGGCGCATCGCGGACGACGCTGAGCGCGTCGGATGAACCAGACACGTCAGACCGCGTGTGAATCTCGACAACATTGGAACAATCATGCACATGAAGAGGGAACTGGCGGCAGCCGCCATCGTTTTGTCCGGCGTCACCGCCACCGCCGCATCGGCGGCCGACTGGAGCAACACCTACATCGGTGCCCGCTACGGCACGAAGTTCGCCGAACCGTTCAACAACCAGGACATCTCCAAGACGATCCTGAATCTGAACCACGTGAGCGGCTACACGTACGGCACGAACTTCTTCAACGTCGACTTCCTGATGTCCGACAGCAAGGATCCGGGCGGCCGCGGCGCGAGCGCGGGCGCACAGGAGGCGTATGCGGTCTACCGGCACACGCTGGAGTGGGGCAAGCTGACCAAGACGCCGCTGAGCTTCGGACCGGTGAAGGACGTCGGCCTGACGTTCGGCTTCGACTGGAACACCAAGACCGATGCGGGCTACAACTCGAAGAAGCGGATGTGGGTGCTCGGTCCGACGCTGATGCTCGGCCTGTCGGCCGGCTTCCTGAATGTCAGCATCCTGGGCCTGTGGGAAAGCAACGCGCCGTACAGCACCTTCACCGGTGTCGCCACGCCCCGCTATTCGTACGACTTCCACCCGATGCTGGCGGCGGCATGGGCGATTCCGCTGGGCAAGGACACCGGCCTGACCTTCGAAGGCTTCCTCAACTGGATTGCGCCGAAGGGGGCCAATGAATTCGGCGTGGGCACCGCGACCGAAACCAACATCGACGCGCAGGTGATGTACGACGTCGGCAGCCCGCTCGGCTGGGGCAAGAACAAGTTCAAGATCGGCCTGGAATACCAGTACTGGCGCAACAAGTTCGGCAACCAGCACAAGGGAGCCGCCGGTGACGGTGCATTTGCCAAGACCCCGATGATCCGGGTGCAATACCACTTCTGACCGGGCCTGCGGCGGGCCGCGCCAGCCGGCCGGGCACTCCGATCGGCACCTTCTCGACGTCCGAATGGAAATTTCGTATCTGCTCGACTGGCTGAGTCTGCTCGCCCGCTGGGCCCACCTGATCGTGGGCATCGCCTGGATCGGCTCATCGTTCTATTTCGTGTGGCTCGACGATTCGCTGGAGCCGCCGAGGACCGGCAACCCGCGTCATCTCGGCGAGCTGTGGTCGGTGCACGGCGGCGGCTTCTACAACAACGTGAAGTTCAAGGGCGCCCCCGAGAAGATGCCCGACACGCTGCACTGGTTCTATTGGGAAAGCTATTCCACCTGGATCACCGGGTTCTTCCTGCTGTGCACGCTGTATTACGCCGGCGCCGAGTCGTACCTCATCGACCGGTCGGTGGCGGATCTCTCCAGATACCAGGCGATCGGCCTGGGGCTGGGTTTCCTGGCCGGCGGCTGGGTCGTCTACGACCTGCTGTGCAAGGTGCTGCATGACCACGGCCGGCTGCTGGCCGCCGCGGTGGTCGCCTGGTGCGTGGTCGCGGCGTACGCGCTGACGCATCTGTTCAGCGGCCGCGGCGCGTTCCTGCACTTCGGCGCGATGCTGGCCACGATCATGTCGGCCAACGTGTTCTTCGTCATCATTCCGGGCCAGCGCAGGATGGTGGCGGAGATGCAGGCGGGCGAGCCGGTGAACCCGCTGTGGGGCGCACGCGCCAAGCACCGCAGCGTGCACAACACCTACTTCACGCTGCCGGTGCTGTTCTGCATGATCAGCAACCACTACGCGACGACCTACTCGGCGCGGCACGCCTGGCTGGTGCTGCTGGCGATCAGCCTGGGCGGGGTGCTGGTGCGGCTGTTCTTCGTGCTGAAGCACAAGGAGGCGCCGCGGTGGTGGATCCTGGCGCTCGCGCTGCTGATCTTCGCCGCCGTCGCCTGGGCGCTGCGCCCGGCGCCGGTGACCGGGCCCGCCGCCGGGGCGGCCGTGCCCACCTACGCATCGGTGAAGAAGATCATCGACGAGCGCTGCGCGGTCTGCCACGCGGCACAGCCGACGTTCCAGGGGTTCCCGGCGGCGCCCAAGGGCGTGATGCTCGACACCGCCGAGCGGGTGGTGGCGCAGGCGACGCTGGTGCACCAGCAGACGGTGCTCAGCAAGGCGATGCCGATCGGCAACATCACCAACATGACCGACGACGAACGCGCGGTGATCGACGCCTGGTTCCGGGCCGGCGCGAAACGTTGAAGCGGCGGGAAACGCCCGCCGGCGCCCCCCCGGCGGACGAGCGGCGGTGAGGCTACCCGCGGCCGCGGCTCACTTCGGCGCCACCACCCGGTTCGAAGGCGTCATCATTTCCGCTTCTCCTGATTCGGCGCTTCGAGCAGCGACGCGAGCACCGCGGCCGCCCGTTCGCAGTCGTCGCGGCCGACGTCCAGATGGGTCAGCAGCCGCAGCTTGGCCGGCCCCAGCGCGTTGATCGCGACGCCGCGGGCGCGGGCCGCGGCGACGAGCTGCGGCGCGCTCAGCGCCGCCCCTTCGAGCTCGAACACGACGATGTTGGTCTGCACGCTGTCCATCCGCAGCCGCACGCCCGGGCAGCCGGCCAGGCGCCGCGCGATGAGCTGCGCATGCTCGTGATCGTCGGCCAGCCGCGCCAGGTGATGGGTCAGGCCGTAGTCGCAGGCGGCCGCGAGCATGCCGACCTGGCGCATCGCGCCGCCCAGCATCCGGCGGTGGCGGATCGCGGCGCGGATCAGGTCGCGCGGGCCGGCCAGCATCGAGCCGGCCGGCGCGCCCAGCCCCTTGGAGAAGGCGACCATCACCAGGTCGAACGGCGCGGCGATGCGCGCCGGCTCGACGCCGCTGCGCACCGACGCATTCCACAGCCGGGCACCGTCGACATAGGTGGCCAGGCCCAGCTCGCGGGCCGCCGAGCAGACCGCTTCCAATTGGGGCTGCGGGAACACCACGCCGCCGTGGCGATTGTGGGTGTTCTCGATCTGCACCAGCGTGGTGGCCGGTGTCGGCAGCACCGGCTCGTTGCGCGGCTTGGCGTGGCGGCGCACGTCGTCGGCGGTGAACAGGCCGCCCTGGCCGATCTCGGTGAACTGCACGCCGGCATTGGCCGCCGAGCCGCCCGCCTCGTGCCACACCGAATGGGCTTCGCTGGCCACCAGCACGTCGTCGCCGGGCCGGGTCAGCACCCGCAGCGCCACCTGGTTGGCCATCGTGCCCGACGGCAGCCACAGCGACATCTCCTTGCCGAGCAGGCCGGCCACCCGCTCCTCGAGCGCGTTCAACGTCGGGTCGTCGCCGTACTGCATGTCGCCGACCGGCGCGGCGGCCATCACCGCGCGCATCGCGGCGGTCGGACGGGTGACGGTGTCGGAACGCAGGTCGATCATCGGGCCTCCCATGGTTCCCCCAGCCGGCCCGCGCGCCGAGCGTGTGCAGGGTTCATCCGAGCCGCGCGCCCGACGCCTTGACCGCCGGCGCCCACTCGGCCACCTGGCGCGCGACGAACGCCTGGAATTCCTCGACCGACATCGGCCGCATCGCGATGCCGTCGTCCTCCAGCGTGCGGATCACCTTCGGCTCCTTCAGCGCCGCGGTCAGGTGACGGTGCATCGCATCGACGATGGTGCGCGGCAGGCCGGCCGGCGCCGACAGGCCGAAGAAGTTCTCGGCCACCAGCTTCGGATAGCCGGCCTCGATGACGGTCGGCAGCTCCTGCGCCATCGGCGAACGTTTCGGCGACGTCACCGCCAGCAGCCGCAGCCGGCCGGTCTTCATGAACGGCAGGTTCTGCGGCAGCGTGTCGACCGCGAACAGGATCGTGCCGCCGACCAGATCGCTGTGCATCGGCGACGAGCCCTTGTAGCCGACGTGCGTGAGCCGGATGCCGGCCTGCCCCTCGAGCAACTGGCCGACGATGTGGCCGATCGAACCGACGCCGCCGCTGCCGTAGTTGATCGGATCCTTCTGCTGCTTCGCCCAGGCGACGAATTCCGGCAGCGTCTTCGCCGGCACCGACGGATGCACGACGAACGCGTTCGGCACCGAGCCGATGTAGCCGATGTGGGTGAAGCCGGCGACCGGATCGTAGGGCGACTTGTCGAGCATGAACGGCGACAGGCTGATCGGCGCGGTGTTCGACAGCATGAAGGTGTAGCCGTCGGGCGCTGCGCGCGCCACCTCGGCAGCGCCTATCGTCGCCCCGGCGCCGGGCCGGTTCTCGACCACCACCGGCTGGCCGAGCCGCTCCGACAGACCGGGCGCGATCAGCCGCGCGACGATGTCGCTGGACCCGCCGGGCGGAAATGTCACCACCACCCGCAGGGGTTTGCCCGGCCACGCCGGGGATTGAGATCGGGCCGGTGCCGGCAGGCCGGCCGCGGCGGCGAGCGCCACGGTGGTGCGTACGAAACGGCGTCGCGTCGTCATCGTGATCTCTCCCGATGCTGCATGGCCGCAAGGATACCGCGCCGCGTCGCGCCGCGGACGCTAAGATGTCCGTCGGTCTCACTTCCGATCGTCAGGACATCCCGATGGGCAATCGACTCTCGCGCATCGCCACCCGCACCGGCGATGACGGCACGACCGGCCTGGGCGACGGCAGCCGGACCTCGAAGAACAGCCTGCGCGTGCATGCGATGGGCGAGGTCGACGAGCTGAACTCGACGATCGGGCTGCTGCTGACCGAGCCGCTGCCCGACGACGTCCGCGATGCGCTGACCGGCATCCAGCACGATCTGTTCGACCTGGGCGGCGAGCTGTGCATTCCGGGTTTCGAGAACATCGCCGAATCGCAGCTCGTGCGGCTGGACGGCCTGCTCGAACGACACAACGCCGCGCTGCCGCGGCTGGCGGAGTTCATCCTGCCGGGCGGCTCGCGCGCGGCCGCGATCGCCCACGTCGCACGGACCGTCTGCCGGCGCGCCGAACGCGCGGTCATCGCGCTGGCCGCGCAGGAACCGGTGCGGCCGCTGTGCGCGCAGTACCTGAACCGGCTGTCGGACCTGATGTTCGTGCTGGCCCGGGTGCTGAACCGCTTCGCCGGCGGCGGTGACGTGCTGTGGCAGCAGGGGAAGAACCGGGAGTGAGAACCTGACGCGGCGGGGCTGCAGATGCAGACGATACTCGGAGCCAACGGCGTCATCGGCCGCGAACTGTCCCGCTGCCTGTCGGACCCTGCCCGGCCCGTCCGGCAGCCCATCCGGCAGGTCGGCCGCAATCCGCGGCGCGTCAACGCGGACGACCAGACGTGGGCCGCCGACCTGCTCGACCCGCAGGCGACCGCCGACGCCGTCGCCGGCAGCGAGGTCGCCTATCTGGTGGCCGGGCTCAAGTACGAAGCCGCCGTCTGGGAAGCGCAGTGGCCGCGGCTGATGCGCAACGTCATCGATGCCTGCAAGCGGCACGGCAGCCGCCTGGTCTTTTTCGACAACGTCTATGCGTACGGCAGGGTCGCCGGGCCGATGACCGAGCAGACGCCGTTCGATCCGTGCAGCCGCAAGGGCGAGGTGCGGGCGCGGATCGCGACGATGCTGCTCGACGAGATGCGCGCCGGCAACCTGCGCGCGATGATCGTGCGCGCGGCGGACTTCTACGGCCCGGGCGCGGTGCAGAGCTTTCCGCATGCGACGGTGTTCGAACGGCTGAAGGCCGGCAAGACGCCGCAGTGGGTCGGCAATCCGGCCGCGGTCCACACCTTCACGTACACGCCCGATGCCGGCCGCGCGGTGGCCGTGCTCGGGCAGTCGGCCGCCGCCTATGGCCAGACCTGGCACGTGCCGACCACGAAGGAGCCGCTGACCGGCGAAGGCTTCGTCCGGCTAGCCTGCGAGCTGGCGGGCCGGCCGTTCCGGCTGCAGGTGCCGCCCAGGCCGATGCTGCGCCTGATGGGCCTGTTCGTGCCGGTGCTGCGCGAGAACCACGAGATGATGTACCAGTTCGACCACGACTACCGCTTCGACAGCAGCGGGACGGAGGCGGCCCACGGACTGTCGCCGACGCCGTACCGGTCGGGCATCGCCGCGTGTCTCGGGCAGAAGCACGAAGCGTGAACTCTCCGGCCCGATGGCGCATCCTCCCGCCATGGCCAGGCCCCGCTTCCCGGCCGCTCAGGCGGCGGCCGATTCCCGCCTGGTGCTCGCCGCCCGCCAGGGTGACGGCGCCAGCCTGGGCCTGCTGTTCGAGCAGTACCGGCCGCGCCTGTATGCATCGGCGCTGCTGATGCTGGGGCACCGGCACGAGGCGGAGGACGCCGTGGCGGACGGCTTCCTCACCGCGCTGACGCGGCTGGAGGACCTGCACGACCCGCAGGCCGTCGGAGGCTGGCTGCACGCAATCGTGCGCAACCGCTGCCTGATGGTACTGCGCCAACGCCGGTCGCGCCCGATGGTGAGCGAAGACGACGCCCAGGCGGAGCTGGCCGCGCGGGCCGATCCGCGCTGCGTCGAGCAGCAGGTGCACGACACCGAGCTGCGCGACTGGATCTGGTGCGCGCTGGCGCGCCTGCCCGAGACGCAGCGCGCCACCGTGATGCTGCGCTACTTCGGCCGCTGCCACTCCTATGAGGAGATCGCCACGCTGCTGGGCGTGCCGGTGGGCACGGTGCGCAGCCGGCTGTTCGATGCCCGGCTGAGACTGGCCGACGAACTGCTGGCCTGCGCCGGCCGGGCCGACGACGGCATGCTGACGGAAGCGACGCGGCGCGGCACCGGCTACGCGCAAGCGCTGGGCGACGCCTACGACCGGCAGCGGCCCGAGGACTTCCTGCTCGGACACACCGATGATCTGGTGCTGCGCTGGCCTGACGGCCGGATCCTGCACGGCCGTCCCCACCTGCGCGACGCGCTCGACGCAGACCTGCTGGCCGGTGTGCGGCTTCGGCCGCAGCACACGATGGCCAGCGGCGGCGTCATGGTCGTCGAAGGCCGCTTCGAGAACCCGGCCAGCGACCCGCACCACTGCCCGCCCGGAATGGTGCTCGTGGTCTGGCACGACGACGAGGCGGGCGCCGTGCGGCGCGTGCACATACACCATCTGGCACGGCCGATCCCCGACGAAGCATGAGCGCCCACCCGGGCGCGGCGAACCAGGCGCCCGCCCCGTGCATCTTCCGCTCGGCAGGGTCGTCCTGCCGCGACCATGCAGGAGCGCATGCCATGCAAGCCAGACCTTCCGACATTCCGCTGACCTTCGAGGGCGAACCGGGCTCCACGCGCAACGATGAATGGGGCACGATGAACGTGGGCTATGAACGGCTCGCCGCCGGCACCGACACCCGGCCGCTGTTCGTGGGCCTGCCCGACAACCGCTGTCAGTGCCCGCACTGGGGTTACCTGCTGAAGGGTCGCGTGCGGGTCTTCTATGCCGACCGCGAGGAGGTCATCCGGGCCGGCGAGGCCTACTACATGCCGCCCGGCCACACCACGCTGGTGGAGGAGGACTGCGAGCAGCTCCACTTCAGCCCTCAGGGGGAGTACCGCAAGACGCTGGCCGTGATCGAACGCAACCTGGCAGCGGCCTCGAACGGGTCCTGACACGATCCGGGGCAGACTTTGGAGGCCTCCCGCGCCGGCTGACCGACTACAGTGTCCCTCCGGATACAACCGACCTGGAGGACTCCGCGATGCCCTTGCGCCAACTGAAGCCGTTCATCCCGTCCGGACCCGATTTCGCACGGGCGAAGGCATTCTTCCAGGACCTCGGCTTCGAGCTGCGATGGGAGGTGCCGGGGCTGGCCGAGCTGGCGCTGGGCGACGTGGTCTTCCTGCTGCAGGATTTCCACAACCAGACGATGCAGGACAATCTGATGATGTTCGTCGCCGTCGACGATCTCGATCGCTGGTGGCAGCGGATCGTCGACTCCGGGGTGCTGCAGTACGAAGGTGTCCGGGCGAAGGAACCCACCGACTACCCTTGGGGACAGCGGGAGATCCATCTGGTCGATCCGTCCGGCGTGTGCTGGCACTTCGCCTGAGGGCACCGCCACCTGCTCGGGCTTCGACCCGCGCTCAGCGCGCCGTCCAGCCCCCGTCGACGACGACCTCGCTGCCGGTCATGAACGACGAATCGTTCGACGCGAGGAATACGATCGCCCGCGCGATGTCCCCGGGCTGCGCGAGGCGGCCGATCGGATGATTGGCGGCCATCGCGGCGCGTGCCTGCCCGGTCGTCATGCCGCGCGCCTCCAGCGTTTCGGCGACCTGCGCGCCCATGTCGGTGTCGACGATGCCCGGATGCACCGAGTTGCAGCGGATGTTGTAGCCGAGCATCGCGACCTCCAGCGCCGTCGACTTCGTGAACAGCCGCACGCCGCCCTTGGTGAGGCTGTAGACCGACGCGAGCGACGCGCCGACCAGCCCGGCGATCGACGACAGGTTGATGATCGATGCGCTGTCGGCGCCGGCCGGCCGCTTCTTCATCGCGCCGATCGCGTGCCGGGTGCCGAGCACGACGCCCTTCAGATTGACCCCGAACAGCAGATCGATCTGCTCGTCGGTGACCTCCTCGATCCGCGCGGTGCGATAGAGGCCGG
Organism: Burkholderiaceae bacterium; assembly: GCA_036826495.1. Lineage (GTDB taxonomy): Bacteria > Pseudomonadota > Gammaproteobacteria > Burkholderiales > Burkholderiaceae_E > DAISWF01. The sequence continues at coordinate 17,233 of DAISWF010000017.1, read as the reverse complement.
CGTTGTTGACGAGGATGTCGAGGCCGCCGAAGCGGGCGACCGCGGTGTCGACCGCGCGCTGCCAGTCGCCGCCGACGGTCACGTCGGCACGCAGGTACAGGCAGCGGTCGCCGGCCGCCGCGGTGACCGGCGCCAGATGCGCCGACGGCGCATCGAAGCGGTCGGTCGCGACGACCCGCGCGCCGCCCGCCAGCAGCGCCGCGCAGGTCGCCGCGCCGATGCCGCCGCCCGCGCCGCTGACCAGCGCGATCCTGCCGTCGACCCGATTCATCGTTCCGCTCCGTCAGATGTCCGTTTTTCCCGAGGCGACTCCCCGGGAGGGTTCGCATGACCTAGAAGCCGAAGATCGCCCGCAGCACCTCGCCGATCGGCTTGTCCATCGCGTTCGGGATCGCCAGCGAGATCGCCGGGAACGCGCAGAGGATCACCAGCCGCACCAGGTCGCTGGCGATGAACGGCGACACGCCGCGGTAGATCCGCGGCAGGCTGATGTCGCGGGCGATCGAGTTCAGCACGAACACGTTGATGCCGACCGGCGGACAGATCATGCCGAGGGTCACCGCCATCACGATGATGACGCCGAACCAGATCGGATCGAAACCGAGCTGCACGATGACCGGGAACACGATCGGCACCGTCAGCAGGATCATCGCCAGCTCGTCCATGATCGCGCCGAGGATGAAGTAGCCGATCAGGATCAGGGTCAGGATGCCGTAGGGCCCCAGCGGCAGCCCGCTCATCCACGCGACCAGCGCCTGCGTGGTCTGCGTGATCGTCAGGAAGTAGCCGAACAGGTAGGCGCCGATCACGACGACGAAGATCGACGCGGTGACCTTCAGCGCGTCGACCAGGCTGTCCATGATCTGCCGCAGCCCCAGCGTGCGGCGCACGACGCCCAGCAGCAGCGCACCGACCGCGCCCATGCCGGCGGCCTCGGTGCTGGTGAAGAAGCCGCCGTACATGCCGCCGAGCACGAACACGAACAGCAGCGCCACCGGCCAGATGTTGCGCAGCGACCGCAGCCGATCGGCCCACGGCCAGCGTTCGCCGCGCGGCATCCACTGCGGATGGAAGATGCCGACGATCTGGATCGTGATCGAATACATCGCGATCGCCATCAGCCCCGGCAGGATGCCGGCGAAGAACAGCCGCGCGATGTCGGTCTCGGTCATGATGCCGTACAGCACGAAGATCACCGACGGCGGGATCATGATGCCTATCGTGCCGCCGGCGGCGATGACGCCGGCCGCGAACCCCGAGTGGTAGTTGCGCTTGCGCATCTCCGGCAGCGCGACGGTGGCCATCGTCGCGGCCGACGCCACCGACGAGCCGTTGATCGCGGCGAAGCCGCCGCACGCGAAGATCGAGCCCACCGCGAGCCCGCCGCGCAGATGGCCGAACCAGGTCTCGCCCATGTGGAACAGGTCGCGGCTCATGCCGGAGGCGGACGCGAACGCGCCCATCAGCACGAACATCGGGATCACCGAGAAGTTGTAGTCGGTGACGACCGACCACGGCACCTGCCCGAGCAGCGCGAATCCTGCCCCCCAGCCCGAATGCAGGCCGTAACCGATGACGCCGACCAGCCCCATCGCGACGCCGATCGGCACGCGCAGCAGCATCAGCCCGAACATCAGCACGAAGCCGGCCGTGGCGAGCAGCGTGTTGGTCATCGATCCGCGCCTTCGCGGCCCTCGCGCAACTGCTGACGCAACTTGACGCCGGTGGCGAACAACGCCGCGACGACGCCGAGCGCGCCCAGCATGTAGAAGCCCCACTGCGGAATCCGCAGGTCGGCGGTCAGCAGGTTCTTGCCGCGCATCTCGTAGGCGGCCTGCAGCGCCATCGCCGCGAACGCCAGCAGGAACACGATCAGCACCGCGCCGGCGAAGCGGTCGATGCGCAGCCGGTTGCGCAGCGACGACAGGTCCCACACCAGGTCGACGACGATGTGCGCGCCGCGATAGCAGACGCAGGCGATGCCCCACAGGATCGCGATGCCCTGCAGCAGCCGCGAGAAGTCGTACCAGTCGGGAATGCTGGTGTCGAAGAACTTGCGCAGGACCACCATGACGAAGGTGAGCGTGGCCACGGCCAGCAGGAACAGCGCGGCCGTCTTCTCGATGACTGCGACGATGCGTTCGAGCATGAAGGGATCAGGCGAACCGGAGCTGCCGGCGCGCCGCCCCGTCGGGCGGGCAGCCGGCCGTGGAGGCGTGCGGCCACCCGGCCGCGGCGGCGGGCGAAGCGGCCTTCACGGCAGGCACCGATCTCACTCGACCAGCGCGTTGTGCTTCTTCAGCGCCGCCCGGAAGTCGCCGAGCACCTTGTCGGGGTCGTAGCCGGCCTTCTTCACCTCGTCCTTGTACTGCTGGACCACCGGCTCGGCCGACTTGCGCCACTGCGCGAGCTCGGCCGGCGTCAGCGTGACGATGGTATGGCCGGAGCCGGGCGCCTTGATCTTCTGACGGCCGTCGTTCTCCCACCTGGCCCAGTCGCGCGCGGTGCGTGCCGCCCAGTCGTTGGTGCAGTGGTCGTCGACGACCTTCTTCTGCGCCGGCGACAGTGCGTCGTACTTGTCCTGGTTGATGATCGTCGCGAAGGTGGCGACGTACATCGGCGCATCGATGTGGTACTTCGTGATGCCGTCGATCCGGAAGCCGAACAGCGACCCCCACGGGAACGTGATCGCGTCGGCCACGCCGCGCTCCAGCGCCTCGCGCGATTCCGGCGCCGACACCGTCACCGTGGTCGCGCCGATCGAGGTCATCCAGGCGGCCACCACCGCATGCGCCGGCCGCACCTTCATGCCCTTCAACTGGTCGGGCGTGCGGATCTCCTTCTTCGAGTGCAGCGAGGCCACGTCATGGGTGTACAGGTAGCACAGCTTCACGCCCGGCATGTCCTTGGCCGCATACGGGCGGTACCACTCGTCGAATGCGCGCGATCCGCCTTCGGCGTTCGACATCGTGAACGGAAGCTGGCCGGCGCCCGACACCAGCATCCGGCCGGCCTGGTAGCCGGTCGAGATGTAGGCGACGTCGGCGATGCCCTTCTGCACCATGTCGTAGTGGTCGAACGCCTTGCCGAGCTGCTGCGCCGGGAACACCGACACCTTGATCGTGCCCTTGCTGGCGGCGTCGATCGACCTGGCCCATTCGAGCAGAATGCCGTGCAGCGGATGGGTGGGCGGCACCCAGTGCGAGTATTTCCACTCGAACGTCTTGTCCTGCGCCTGCGCGGCGAACGCGCCGGCAGTCAGCGCCGCGGCGACGACGAGCTTGCGGAGGGGCCTGGTGATCCGCTTCATCTGCTCTCTCCTCTGATGCGGCCTTCTGGCGTGGCCGCTGGTGGCGAATTCTATACCTGCGGATACGCGGTCCATCGCGGATGCGCGCTACCCGGACATCATCGGTCGATCGGTGTTCCTCGCGCTTGCGCGCCGGGCCGCTTCTTCGCGACGAAGCGGATCACCTGCGTTCTCGGTTCCGGTGCCGGCCGGCCCAGCGCGCCGGCGAGCGCCCGCCCTTCGGGATCGGCGCGCGCGGCGCTGCGGGCGCGGGCGATCGCCGCGCCGCGTTCGGCCAGCGCCGCGTCGTCGCCGGGCAGCGGCGGCTCGATCAGCGTATCGAGGATCGCGACGAAGTTGCGCCGGCCGCGCGCGAACGTGTCGCTGTAACCCTTGATGAGCTGCGGGCAGGCGGCGATCTCGCGGGCCAGCGCGGGATCGCGGCGCAGCGCCGCGAGCAGCGCCCGGCTCCAGCGCGCGATCAGCGCCTGCTCGTCGGCGAAGCGTGACGAGCGGCGCCGCCAGCGGCGCAGCGATGCCAGCAGCCGCATCAGCAGCAGCCCCGAGACGGCGCTGGTCTGCAGCCGGATGCCGTCGGAGAAGGTCTTGCGGCCGCGGCGTGCCGCCCAGCCGGTCAGCCGCCGCGCCAGCGCCGGCGGCAGGATCGCCGCGATCTCGTCGACGCCGGGCTTCAGGAAGTCGCGGACGATCAGCGGCTCGTCCGGCTGCGCGCCGACCTCGGTGCCGATCCGCTCGAAGCGGGCGGTGCGCGATTTCAGATCGGCGACCCGGATCACGTCCTCGTAGGCCATCCACAGCGCCAGGCTGCGTGCCGCCTCGGTGCTGGCCGCATAGGCGGGCGCGCCGCCGCCCTCTGTCTCGGCCGCGACGAACGCATGCAGATGCGCCAGATAATCGGCGGCATAGGCCTCGTCCTGGTGATCGATGAGCCGTTCGACGCCATGACGCGCGAGCCCGGCGACCGATGGCGGCAGGTCGGCGACGGAAAGAAGCACCGTGCCCGCCACGGCGACGCCGGACGTCGCGGCATCGCGCGTCATGGCACTGCGCGTCGCGACGGCAGGTGTCGCCGCGCTGTCGGTCGGGGCGCTCGCGATCAGGGCGCTGGCGGTCGGGGCGCAGTCGACGGCGGCCGCGCGCGCCCCCGGCGACGCCGGCGGCTCCGGCTCCGCCAGCCGCCGCCGCGTCGCATCGTAGCCGGCGGCGAAACCGCGCAGGCTGGCCTCGACACCCCGACCGCCGGCGCGCACCTGCGCCTCGCACTGCTCGCGGGTCAGCGGCAGCACGCCGCTGGCGGCGATCGCGCCGAACATCACCGCCGAGATCACGGTGCCGGCCGCGCGCGTCGCCTCGGCCATGTCGAAGAACACCGCGCGGCGGCTGCATTGCGCGGCGCAGTCGGCGATGCGGCGGTCGTCGTAGCGCCCGTCGCCCATCTGCATCTTCTCGGCGACCGTCAGGAAGCGCGCGGTCGACGAGATCAGCAAGGTGCCGTGCGGATCGGCCAGCCCCCGTTCGAGCGCGCGCGCCGTCTCGAGCAGCTCCGACGAGATCAGCAGATCGATCTGGCCCGGCGTCGGGCTCAGGCAGAACACCGGCGGATCGGCGGCGGCGTCGGCCGGCTCGCGCAGCATCTCGATGTAGTACGAGGTGGCGCCGGTGCGCTGCGCGACACCGGGCACCGACGTCCCCTGCACCGGGTAGCCGGCGGCGATCGCCGCATCGACGATCCAGTCGGCCAGCACGCCGCCGCCCTCGCCGCCGAGCGCCAGGATCAGCAACGTCAACGGACGCGCGAGCGCGTTGCCCGTCGGGGTCAGCAGGCCGCTTGCGAGCGGCGCGTTCACGGCCGCGCTCCGTTGTGATGCGCGGCAGCGCTGCCGCCGGTCGCCGCGCCGCCCCGCGCCCGGCCGCCCAGCAGACCGGCCACCCATCGCCGCCATCGCGCGGCCAGCCGGTCGCCGACGCCGGCGTTCTGCACGATCTCCGCCCGATAGAAGCTCGGGCACAGGGTCGCCGCATGGGCGTTCTCGCCGCACAGCCCGCAGCCCACGCAGTTCTGGTTCACCGTCGCAACCGGATCGGTCTTCAACGGATCCGACGGATCCTTGACGGTCAGCGACGGACAGCCCGACAGCCGGATGCACGAGTGGTCGCCGCTGCAGACGTCCTCGTCGATGCCGTAGCGCACCCGCACGACGCGCTCGCCGCGGGCCAGCTTCGCGGCGTTCATCGGCCGGATCCGGCGCTGTCGCTCGAGCTGGCATTCGCCCTCGGCGACGATGACCTTGAGGCCCGGCGCATCGGTGGTCAGCGCCTCGGTCAGCGCCTTCTTCATCGTGGCCACGCCGTAGGTGTGCACGGTGCGCAGCCAGCGCACGCCCAGCCCTTTCAGGGTGTTCTCTATCGTCGCCTCGGTGTGGGTCGCGCTGCCGGCGCCGGCCAGCCGCTTCAGGTCCTCCAGCGGCGACGAGATCAGCTCCTGCGTGCCGGTGGCCGACGTATAGCCGTTCTTCATCACGACCAGCACGCCGTCGCCCTGGTTCAGCAGGTTCGACGTGACACCGGACAGCAGCCCGTTGTGCCAGAAGCCGCCGTCGCCCATGATCGCGATCGGCCGGCGGGCCGACAGCGGCGTGACGCCGGCGGCGCTGGCCAGGCTCATGCCGTAGCCGAGGATCGAGTTGCCCATCGAGAACGGTTCGAACGTCGCGAACGCATGGCAGCCGATGTCGGCCGACACATGCATCGGGCCGACCTCCTCGCGGACCTGCTTGAGCGCGGCGAATACCGGCCGTTCGGGGCAGCCGACGCAGAAGGTCGGCGGCCGCGGCGGCACCGGTGCGCCCAGTCTCGCCGCGACCTGTCTGCGCACGTCGGCGAGCGCCGCCGCCTGCGCATCGGCCAGCGCCGGCGCCGCGCTGTCGGGCCGGTGCGCGCGCAGGAACGCCGCCAGCCCGGCGGCGATCGTCTCGGTGGTGTACTCGCCGGCCATCGGCAGCATGTCCTTGCCGTGCACCCTGACCGGCAGGCCGCCCCGGCCGACGATCGCGAACAGCTCCTGCTCGATGTACTCCGGCTGACCTTCCTCCAGCACCAGCACCGCGCGCTTGCCGGCGAAGAAGTCGGCGAGCTGCTCGGGCACCAGCGGATAGACGACGTTCAGGCACAGCACCGGCAGCCGCGGCACGCCGCGCGGATCGGCCAGACCGGTCTGCTGCAGCGCCCGTACCAGATTGTTGTAGAGCCCGCCCTGCACGACGATGCCGACGTCGTTCAGGCCCTCCGCGCCGCCGTCGAACCGCTCGTTCAGCCGGTGCTCGACGATGAACGCGCGCGCGGCCGGCGCACGCACGCCGGCCTTCAGCTTCTCGTGTGCGAAGGTGGCCGGCGGATGGGCGAGCCGCCCGTACTCGAACGGCGCACCGGCCTGCACCGGCGTGCGGGTCGACACCGCCGGCGCACGGTTGTCGCGGCAGACGAACGAGCCGCGCACATGGCAGGCGCGGATCCGCAGCTCCATCATGACCGGCGTGTTCGACGCCTCCGACAGCTCGAAGCCGCGCTCGACCATGCGCACGATCGTCGGCAGATTGGGCCGCGGATCGAGCAGCCACATCGACGACTTCATCGCATAGGCATGGCTGCGCTCCTGGATCACCGACGCGCCCTCGCCGTAGTCCTCGCCGATGATGATCATCGCGCCGCCGACCACCCCGGGCGAAGCCAGGTTCGACAACGCATCGGCCGCCACGTTGGTGCCGACTATCGACTTCCAGGTGACCGCGCCGCGCGCCGGGTAGTTGATCGAGGCGCCCAGCATCGCCGCGGCCGACGCCTCGTTGGTGCAGGCTTCGACGTGCACGCCCAGCTCGTCGAGGTAGTCACGCGCCTGCACCATCACGTCCAGCAGGTGCGACACCGGCGCGCCCTGGTAGCCGCCGACGTACGACACGCCGCTCTGCAGCAGCGCCTTGGTGACGGCCAGGATGCCCTCGCCATGGAACAGCCGGCCCTCGCCGAGCTTCAGTGCCTCGATCTCCGCGGCGAACGAACGCTCCACGCCGAGTCTCCTTCGGTGAAACGCAAGTATCGGTCGCGTCTTCCCATTGAGCCAATCGATTGTGATAATGCCCGGCATTCACGATCTGAATGCACCTGCAGATGTCCGATACCGCCGCCGCGCTGCACCGCCTGGACCTGAACCTGCTGCGGGTGCTGATGGAGATCCACGATGCGCGCGGCGTGTCGGCGGCCTGCGAGCGGCTGCACCTGTCGCAGCCGGCGGTCAGCAACGCGCTGGGCCGGCTGCGCCGCGCGCTCGGCGACGAGCTGTTCGTCCGCATGCCGCGCGGCTTCGTGCCCACCGCCTACACCACGCGCGTGATGCCGGCGGTGCGCGAAGCGCTGGCCAGGCTCGACGATGCGCTGCAGCGCGCGCCGCCGTTCGATCCGCGGCGCTCGTCCCGCTGGTTCCGGATCGCGATGACCGATGCCGGCGAGGCGGTGTTCGCGCCGCCGATCGCCGCCGCGCTGGCCGCGTCAGGCGGCAAGCTGCGGCTGCAGCTCGTGTCGCTGACGTTCGAGTCGCTGGCCGACGTGATGGCCGACGGGTCGATCGATGCGGCGGTGGGGCCGCTGCCGACCGATGCATCGGCCGACCTGGTGGTGACGCCGCTGTTCCGCGAGCGCTACGTCGGGCTGGTCAGCCGCCAGGGGTTGCTGCACCGGCAGGCCGGGCGCACGCGGCGGCTGCCGGCGGCGGTGATGCGGCGGGCGCCGCTGGTCGTCGTATCGCAGGGCACGACGCTGCACCGGCGCATCGAGGAGCTGATCGAGCGCGAGGGCCTGGCCGCCAACGTGGTCGCGCGCGTACCGCATTTCGTCGCGGTGCCGTCGCTGGTGCGGGCCTACGACGCGATCGCGATGGTGCCTTCGGAGATCGCCGATCTCGAAGCCGGCGACGGCCTGGTGACCGGCGTGTCGCTGCCCCTGTCGCTGTCGCCGTACGACGTCAGCTTCGCATCGCACCGGCGCTTCGAGCGCGATCCGGCTGTGCAATGGCTGAAGGCGCAGGTGATGCGGGCGCTGGCGGATCGACGTGGCGGTAGCAGCCGCAGCCGATCACCTGATCGGCATCGAGCCGCACGATGAACGACGCCTTCGGCTGAACCTGGCCGCTGACCGGATTGACGATCTGGTAGTCGATCCAGCCGCTGCCGTCGCCGGCGGCGGCCCAGGCATCGCGCATGAAGCGGTCGCCGTCGATGCCCGGCACCTCATGGACGCGGCGGCCTTCCATCGCCGGCTTCGCGCCGTGAACCCGGTAGCAGCCCGCACGGTCGATCACGAAGACATACAGGTCGCGATCGACGAAGCCGGTATCGGACCGGCGGAATTCGGCGGCAGCGGCCGGCAGCCCGATCTCGCGGATCCGCCGCATCGCCCGCTCGACCAGCGCCCGCGCCTCGTCGGCGCTGCCCTGGCGCAGCCGGATCGATCCGACCGCTTCGGTCAGCCGGCGAGCCCGCGCCACCAGGTCCAGCGACGCGCTGGCCGAATGCTCGACCATCGCCGCGTTCTGCCGCGTGATCTCGTCGAGGCTGCCGACGCTGTGCGATAGCTGCTGCAGGCCGCTGCTCTGCTGCTCGCTGGCCGCCGCGATCGAACGCAGCCGGTCGGCGACGGTGCGCACGCCCGACACCAGGTGTTCGAGCACCTGCCCGACGTGCTGGATGCTCTGGACGGTGCCGCCGACCTGCGCGGTCGACTGCCCGATCAGCCCGCGGATCTCGGCGGCCGCGCTGGCGCTGCGCTGCGCGAGCTGCCGCACCTCGGCGGCCACCACCGCGAAGCCGCGACCGGAATCGCCGGCGCGGGCCGCCTCGACCGCCGCATTCAGCGCGAGGATGTTGGTCTGGAAGGCGATGCCGTCGATCACGCCGATGATCTCGCCGACGCGCTTGGAGCCCGCCTCCATCGCCGTGATCGCATCGATCGCCCTGCGCATCACCGCGCCGCCCTGTTCGGCCTCCCCGCGCAGACGACCGGTCAGGCCGTCGAGCTCGGCGGCGGCCGCCGCGTTCGAGGCCACCGCGCCGCTCAGGTCGCCGACCGCCGCGACCGTCTGCCGCAACGTCGACGCCTGCGAATCGGTGCGCCGCGACAGGTCCTCGTTGCTGCCGGAGACCTGCTGACCCGCCATGCCGACGCGCACCGCGCTGGTACGGATCTCGGACACCATTGCCGACAGCCGATCGCTCATCTGTTCGACCATCCGGCCGATCTCGGCCATCTCGTCTCGTCCGTGCACCTCGATGCGATGCGACAGATCGCCGGACGCGACCCGCTCCACGCCGCTGCGCAGGTGACGCAGCGCCCCCACGAAGCCGACGTAGAACGAATGCACCGGATACCAGAGGATCAGCAATCCGACCGCCGAGAGGCCGAGCTGCAGCCACAGATCCCGGCTCTGCTGTGCGACCCGCTGCTCGAGCAACCCGTTCAGCGTGTCGATCAGATCGCGATTCAGCGCGAGCACCGCCCGGGTCACGCGGCGTCCCTGCTCGTAGTACTGTGCCGGATCCTCGGTCAGCGCCCCGTTGGCGAACGTCTCGCGCGACTGGTCCGCGAAGCTGCGGGTGGCATCGGCGGCGGCGTCCCAGCTCGCCGGAATCTGGATGCCGGCGCGCCGGGCGATGCCGATCCGCGAGCTCATGTCCGCGACGTGGGCCCGCAGCCGCTCGGTGCGGCCGATCATCGTCGCCCGTTCGGCGGCATTGGCCCCGCCGCGCACCAGCAGTGCCGAGCCCTGATCGGCGGTCAGCGCGATCAGCTCGGTCCAGGTGATGATCCGCTCGACGCTGAGATCCATCAGCGCGCGGCTGCCCGCCTGCGGATCGAGCAGCAGGCCCGACCGTTCGGCGCTCAGCAGCACCAGCGCATGGACCGACTCCACGGCCGCCGAGTGCTGACTGAACATTTCCATGCGATTGCCGGAATGGCGCCCGTCGGCGAGCGTCGCGGCATCGCCGCGCAGCGACGGCCACTCGTCCAGCCGCAGCGACGGATGGCGCGCGACGAGCGCATCGACGCCGTCGAGCGCGGCGCGCAGCCGGCCCCGGGCGGCGGACAGCTCGGCCTGCACGTCGGTATCGCCCTGCATCGCCCGCACCGTCAGGCCGCGATGCACCTGCAACTGCTCGGCCACGTCGGTCAGCGCGCCGATCATCCGGACACCGACCGCCTCGGCGCGGGCCAGTTCGTTGCCGCGGCTGGTTTCGAGGGTGCTGGCGGCTATCATCAGCAGCAGCGGCAGCAGCAGCATCGCCCCCATCAACGCCAGTTTCAGCGGCAGCCGGATACGGCGCATCAACGCCACGCCCGGACGGAGCGGCTCGAAACGGAACACGGCCATCGGGATCTGTCCTACGCCGACAGCCAGGCAGACTGCGCCTGGCACTGCATCGGCCAGCCGATGATCGACGAAGGGTCGGCCGGTGAATTGTTTAAATAGCGTTAAAGCGACGGCTCAAATCCGGCCGTCACGCCGGCCGCGGCAGCCGGCTCACCCGCAGAGGATCCGCAGGACCCCCTCCAACGGCCTGCTCAGGCCTCGCGGTTGGCCTCGAGATAGGACACCAGCTTGGCGCTGGTCTGGCGCAGCCGTTCGGACAGAAGCTGCACCAGCTTCAGCAGGATCTTGTTGCCGAGCTTCGGCTCGTCGGTCAGCACCAGCATCAGCGCATCGCGGGTCAGCACCGCGATGCGGCTGTACTCCAACGTCACGCAGGACGCGAAGCGCGGCTCGCCGTCGAACATCGACATCTCGCCGAGCGCGTGGCCGGCATGGGCCACCGCGATCCGCGACGGGTAGTTGTAGCGGTTGCGGCGCAGCACGTCGACCATGCCGTTCATCAGCAGCATCATGAAGTCGCCGCCCTCGCCCTCGTTGATCACGGTGACGCCGGGCGGCGCTTCGTAGACGTACATGAAGGCGCCGAGCTTGCGCGTCTCGTCGATGTCCAGCCCCGAGAACAGCGGCGTGCGCGACATCAGCACGTGGATCTCGTCGGCGAACTCGCTGGCGCGGCCGATCGGCTTCAGGCCGAGCGCCAGCAGCCGCTCGTGCGGGGTCGGCTTGTGACTGGCGGGGCGGGTGGACGGACTCAGCGATGATTCCGTTGCCATCTGACCACCGGGCAGCGTGACTTGTTTGACCGCTTCCATCGGGCGCTCTCCTGGGTGCGTGTTTTATATCACGCGCCCCCGCTGCCGATGCCGGCGGTCGCGGCGCGGCGCGGCGGTTTCCGACGGATGGTGCAAGCCGGATGGCAGCCGGCATGAAGCGGCTGTTGCGCGCCGGGCCGGACGGTCGGCGGCGCGGCGTGGCGGGCGCACGGCCTGCGGTGGCGACCTGCATGACGGCCGCGCGCCTGACCGGGCTTCGGCGGCCAGCCGGTCGCCGGCGGCCTCCGGTCTGTTCTTATTCGCCGGCCGCCAGCCGCCGCGCCCGCACCGCGCCGGCCAGCACGTCCAGCATCTCGACCGTGTCGTCCCAGCCGACGCAGCCGTCGGTGATGCTCTGTCCGTAAGTCAGCGGCTTGCCGGGCACCAGATCCTGCCGGCCGGCGACCAGGTGGCTTTCGATCATCACGCCGAAGATCCGGGTATCGCCGCCGGCCACCTGCTCGGCGATGTTGCGGGTCACCGGGAGCTGGTTCTCGGGCTTCTTCTGGCTGTTGCCGTGACTTGCATCGATCATCAGCCGGCAGGCCATCGCCGCCTGGGCGGCTTCCCGGCAGGCCGCATCGACGCTGGCGCTGTCGAAGTTCGGCGTCTTGCCGCCGCGCAGGATGATGTGGCAGTCCTCGTTGCCGTTGGTCGACACGATCGCCGAATGACCGCCCTTGGTCACCGACAGGAAATGGTGCGGCTGCGACGCGGCCTTGATCGCATCGAGCGCGATCCGCAGGTTGCCGTCGGTGCCGTTCTTGAAGCCCACCGGACAGGACAGCCCCGACGCCAGTTCGCGATGCACCTGCGATTCGGTGGTCCGCGCGCCGATCGCGCCCCAGGCGATCAGGTCGGCCACGTACTGCGGGGTGATCATGTCGAGGAATTCGGTGCCCGCCGGCAGCCCCATCTCGTTGATGTCGAGCAGCAGCTCGCGGGCGATGCGCAGGCCGCGGTTGATGTCGAAGGTGTTGTCCATCGCCGGATCGTTGATCAGGCCCTTCCAGCCGACGGTGGTGCGCGGCTTCTCGAAATAGACCCGCATGACGATCTCCAGGTCGGCGGCGAAGCGGGTGCGCTGCTCGGCCAGCCGCGCCGCGTAGTCGCGCGCCGCCTTGGCATCGTGGATCGAGCAGGGCCCGACGATCACCAGCAGCCGGTCCTCCATCCCGTGCAGGATGCGGTGGATCGCCTGGCGCGATTCGTAGGTGGTGCGGGCCGCGCGGTCGGTGGCCGAGAACTCGCGCAGCAGATGGGCGGGCGGCGCAAGCTCCTTCATTTCGCGGATCCGGACATCATCGGTACTCAACGGGGGCATGGCGGTGTTTCCTGGGGCGGCGGTGCAAAAAAAAACCGCCGGCTGAGGGGCCGGCGGTTTGGGCGGGATTCGGTTTCTGGATCAGGGGCGCAGGGGTTCCCGACTCGTCCCGCCGGGGGCAGGAAAGCCATAAAAGTGGAAGAAGTAGTACCAGACGCGCAACATGATGAGCAGAAGTTTACGGTCGGAAGCCGCGCTCTGCAAGCCGGAGCTGCCGGAACTGTCGTCAGGCGGCCGCGGCGGCGTGGGGCGGTCCGGCCTGCACGACGGCCCGCCGCGCGCTACGCTGCGGGTTCGCCACCGAGGATCACGTCATGTTCTACGAGCCCCGCCTGCGCAATCACGGCCTGAAGCACGACCCGTTCAAGGCGCTGGTGGTGCCGCGGCCGATCGGCTGGATCGGCACCGTCGATGCGCAGGGCCGGCCGAACCTGGCGCCCTACAGCTTCTTCAACGGGGTCAGCGACCGGCCGCCGATGGTGTACTTCTCGTCGGCCGGCCACAAGGACTCGCTGCGCAATGCGCAGGCCACCGGAGGGTTCACCTGCTCGCTGGCCACCTCGGCGCTGCGCGATCCGATGAACATGTCGTCGGCGGCGGTGACCAGCGAGGTCGACGAGTTCGAGCTGGCCGGGCTGACGCAGCGGCCGTCGCGGCTCATCAAGGCGCCCAGCGTCGCGCAGAGCCCGGCGGCGTTCGAATGCCAGTACTGGAAGACGATCGAGCTGCCGGGCGATCCCAAGCGGCCGGAGCTGACCTTCTCGATGGTGCTCGGCATCGTCGTCGGCGTCCATGTCGACGAGGCGTTCATCCGCGACGGGCGGGTCGACACCGCCGCGATGCTGCCGCTGTCGCGGCTGGGCTACATGGACTATTCGGTGTTCGGCCCGAACGAGGTGTTCTCGCTGAACCGTCCGACCGTCGACGAGGACGGCCGCACCGCGCGCGTCGACGACAAGCCGTGGGACGGCGTGTACCGCTGAAGAACGCTCCGCGCGGACGCAGCGCCCGCGGCCGGTGTCGGGCGCTGCGCCGGAAACTGTCGCGCGCCCGGCGCCAACCGGTCACTTCAACGACAGATCGACCCGCGCCGGCCCCGCGCCCTTGACCTCCTTGGCGTCGGTCTTGGGCGCCAGCACGAACAGCCGCTCGCCGTCGACCTTGCCGTTCTCGATCAGCCAGTCCTTGGCCCGCTGCGCGCGGCGGCTGGCCAGGTCGCCGACCTCGCTGTCGGAGACCTGCGTGTGCTCGAGCAGCATCCGCTCCATGTCGGCCTCCGGCATCTCGCGCAGCATCCGCAGCGCGTTGCGCGGCCGCTCGAACGTCGCATTGCGGTAGGCCTGCGTCAGGAAGCGGGTGCGTTCGGCGCCGCTCAGCACCTCGGCGTCGTCGTCGCTGCCGCCCGCGCCGTCACCGGCCCGGGCCGCCGCCCTGCGCTTGAGCGTGACGAGCTGCCGTTCCAGCGTCAGCTTGCGCAGCGCCTCCTTGTCGGTCGCCGGATCGGCACGGCCGGTCAGGTCCACCTTCAGTGCGGGCCGGTCGGTCAGCGCCTTGGCCAGCGTCTGCAGCTTGTCGGTGGCCGCCTTGTTCAAGGTCGCGCGGCCCGGCTCGAACTCGAGGAACGACAGCTCCTCGCCGCCGCTGCCGCCGAGGCTCGCCAGCAGCGAGAACGGCGACGTCACCGCCTTCACGATCAGATTGCCGATGATGCGCAGCACCAGTCCGGCGATGCTGAACTGCGGATCGTCCAGCGAGCCGCTGATCGGCATGTTGACGTCGATGACGCCGTTGCGGTCCTTCAGCAGCGACACCGCGAACAGCACCGGCAGCTTCAGCGCCGTCGGGCTGTCGACCTTCTCGCCGAACGTGAGCTGATCGAGCACGACGTTGTTCTCGGCGGTCAGCACCCGGTCGACGATCTTGTACTTGACGGTGGCCGACAGCTTGCCCTTCTCGATGCCGTAGCCGACGTATTTGACCGAGTACGGCGACATCCGCGGCAGATCGATGTCGCGGGCATGGGCGACGATGTCGAGGAACAGCGTCTGCGCCAGCGGATTGACACGGCCCGAGATGTCGACCGAGCCGAGGTTGTCGACCTTGCCCTTCAACGTCAGGTCGCCGATATCGCGCGGCGAGATCTGGCCGACCGAGCCGTTCATGCCGGTCAGGTTCGCCGAATAGTTCGGCTTCACGAAGAAGTCGCTGAAGTCGATGTTGCCGTTGGTGAGCACGATGCGGCCGATCAGCAGGTCCAGCGGCGGGCCTTCCGGCGGCGGGGCCAGCGGCTTGGCGGTGCCGGCCGCCGGGGCCGGGGCCGAGCCCGCGGTCGGATCGGCGGTCGCGCGCATCAGATCCTCGTTCGACGGGGCTCCGCCCGCAGCGCCGGAGCCGCCGGGGGCAGAGCCGGCCCCGGCCCCGGCCCCGGCCGCGCCCGCTCCGCCCGCACCCGCTCTGCCCCCACCCGCTCCGGCGGAACCGGGAGCGCCGGCCGCCGGGGTACCGGGCCGCCCGCCGCCGTCCGCGGCGCCGTCCTTGCGCACCATCAGGTCCTGCACGTTCAGCCGGCCTTCGGGCGAGATGATCAGCCGCGAGTAGAAATCGTCGAGCGCCACCTCGCCGATGTGGATGCGCTGCGGCTCGGCGACGAAATCGATCGTCTTGACCTGCAGGCTCTTCCAGCGCAGCAGGTCGGTGTTGTCGGCCTTCATCACCGACGCGAAGTCGTTGATGCCGGCATCGCCCTTGAAGGCGACCTTGGCCGAGCCGGTGGGCGGCACGTCGAAGGTCAGCGAGCCCTTGGCGGACAGCGCGCCGCCCGACACGCGGGCGTTGACGAACTCGGTGAAGTACGGCTGCGCCGGCAGCACGCCGATGTCGCGGGCATCGATCGCGAGCTGGCCGCCGACCGGCGCGAGCCCCAGCCGGCCGGCCACCGCCAGCGCGCCGCGCGCGCCGACCCGCGACTTCAGCTCGATGCGGCCGCGTTGCGCGCCCTGGGCGGTGGACAGGTTCTCCAGCGTCAGCCGCAGCGGATCGATCTTCAGATCGGACGACCGGCCGCCCGCCGACCGGTCCTCGACGGTGATCCCGTACTGGTCGAGCACTCCGTGCTTCAGCAGCACGGTCCAGCCGGCGTCGGGCCTCGCTGCGGCGGCAGGGGCGGAGGCCGCGGACTTCGCCGATGGGGCGGATGCTGCCGAAGCGGCAGACGCCGCCGGCGATACCGGCTTGGCAGCCGTGGCCGGGTTGGTCGGGGTAGCGGCAGCGGCCGAGGTGGCGGCGGCCGGAGCGGCCGGAGCGGCCGGAGCGGCCGGAGCGGCCGGAGCGGTGGTGGCCGGGGTGGCCGCGGGGGTCGGGGCGGCCGGAGCGGCGGCGGCCGGAGCGGCGGCGGCCGGGGTGGCCGCGGGAGTCGGGGTGGCCGCGGGAGTCGGGACGGCGGCGGCAGCAGAGGCGGCTGGAGCAGCGGCGGCGTGCGTGCGGTCGCCGCGGGGGGCGGCGGAGGCCCCGCCGGGGGGCGCGGCGCCCGGCCCGCCTTCGGCGCGGCGTTCGGCCGGCGTGGCGCCGCGTTCGGCCCGTGCGGCCGCGCGTTCGCGCGCCGCGGCGCGGGACCCCGGGCGGGCGGACCGCCCGCCGACGGCGCGTTCGGGCGGCGGCGTGGCGGTGATGCTGGCCGGATCGGTCAGGCGCTGCACGTTCAGCCGGCCGTCCCGTTCACGGCGCACCAGCACCTTGCCGCCGCCGGAATCGATGCTGCCGACCTGCACCGCCCGGCCGGCCAGGTCCACGCTGGTATCGGCGACCTTCAGCGACGCCAGCGACAGCAGCCGGGTGCGGTCCCAGCGCTGGTCGAGCGCCAGGTCCCGCAACTGCAGCCCGAGCTTGTCGAGCCGGATCACCGGATCGCCGCCGCCAGCGGGCAGCTCCACCGCGAAATGCCCGTCGGCCGCCGCCTCGCCCTGGGCGACGTTGAGCGCCACCGTCGGCGCGGCGACCCACCACCACGGCGCGAGCCGCACCTTCTCGACCCGGAACTCGCCGGCCACCGTCATCGGTTCGAGGCTGGCCGTGCCCTGCGCCTTCACCGTTTCGTCGCCTTCGTTGCGCAGGTCGACCTGCCATTGCGCGGGCTCCGCCCCGGCGCCGCCGGCCAGTCCCTTCACGTTGGCGGCCAGCGGATCGATGTTCAGCCGCAGCGGCTTCGGCGAGAACAGCTCGTCGAGGAACTCGACCCGCCCGCCGTCGACCGCGATCTCGTCGACCTTCCAGTTGAACGCCGGAGTGCTGCCGGCCGCGGCCGGAGCGCGCCCGGCAGCCGATGTGCTCCCGGCGGCGGCAGGCGCGCCTGCGGCGGACGCAACGCTGCCGCC
>DAISWF010000016.1:34653-42673 GCA_036826495.1 Burkholderiaceae bacterium | reverse complement strand
CCTGCTGGGAGGTGCCCGCCGATGCGCCCGACGCGATCGGCGGCCGCTGGGTGCCGGCGCCGGGCCCCGAGCTGTTCGACGCGCTGCGCGCCGATTCGGGCCAGCTCGCGATCATCGCCGAGGACCTGGGCCTGATCACCGAGGACGTGATCGCGCTGCGCGAACGATTCGGGCTGCCCGGCATGCGGGTGCTGCACTTCGCGTTCGACGGCGGGCCCGACAATGCCTACCTGCCGCACAACTTCGCACCCGACACCGTCGTGTACACCGGCACCCACGACAACGACACCAGCATCGGCTGGTTCGCGCAGGCCACCGCGCACGAGCGCCGCTTCGTGCAGACCTATCTGAAGAGCAGCGGCACCGAGATCGGCTGGGACCTGATCCATGCCGCATCGCAGTCGGTGGCCGACCTGGCGATCTATCCGATGCAGGACGTGCTGGGGCTGGGCACCGAGGCGCGGATGAACCGGCCCGGCATGTCGAACGGCTGCTGGGACTGGCGCTTCCGCTGGGAGCAGGTGCAGGACTGGCATGCCCGCCGGCTGCGCGAGATCTCCGCGGCGCACGGGCGCAACGGGCTGCGGCTGGACTGACGGGCCGGACGAAGTGCACCGCAATCAGATCGGCAAGCTCGAGCTGCGCAAGTACGATTGACCATGACCCGGGCGGCGTCGGCCTTCGCCGCCGCGACGCCGCCGGGTAACATCGGGACGCGATGAGCGTTGCCCCTGCTCTGTCTTTCGTCCTGCCCGTGTGGCTGCTGCTGCAGTGGGCCGTGCTCGGGATGACGGACGCGAACGCTCAGCCGGTGGCCGATCCCGGCCAGCCCGCGGCCGAGGTGTCGATCGCGGCCGACGGCGTGCAGCTCGCGCCGGTCGACGGCGACGGATTCGTCGCCGCGCATTTCGAGCCGGTGGCGGCGCCGACAGTGCGGTTCGCGCCCGCCGCCGGCGCCTGGGACTGGCGGGCCGCGTCGGCATTCAAGGTCCATCTGCAGAACGCGATGGCCTGGCCGGTCACGGTGCGGGTGACCGTGCGCGATGCGGGCGGCGCGGCGCTGCAGACCGAGCTGGGCCTGCCGCCGGGTCCGCCCCAGACGGTGGCGGTGCCGCTGGCCCCGGTCAGTCCGCGTGCATACGGGCTGCTGGCCGCACCGACGATGCCGTGGGTGCGCACCGATCCGGCCGGCGGCGCCGAGCGGATGTTCGTCGCGACCGACGTGCGCGGCGCGCTCGATCCGGCGAAGGTGGCGTCGGTGTCGTTCGAGATTCCGGCGCCGGCCGCGCCGCAGGTGCTGCGCATCGGCAAGCTGTTCACCGAGCCGCGCGAGTCCGGCCGCGACGATCTGCGCGACGCCTACTCCGGGCTGATCGACAGCTTCGGACAGTCGACCCGCGGCGACTGGCCGCAGAAGGTCACGTCGCTGGCCGCGCTGAAGGCGGCTGGCGCCGAGGAGGACCGGCTGCTGGCGAGACAGGTCCCGCCGGCGGGGGATGAAGGCCCGCGGCGGCTGGCGACCGGCTTCTTCCGCGTCGAGCGGCTGCCGGCCGCACCCGGCGGCGAGCGCTGGTGGCTGATCGATCCGGACGGCCGGCGCTTCTTCTCGATCGGCGTCAACGCGGTGCGCAGCCGCGGCGACGACACGATCATCGAGGGACGCGAGTTCATGTTCGTCGATCTGCCGCCGCAGCGCGACGATCCGCGCTTCGCGCAGGTGCGCGAGCCGATCCTGCCGGCCGACAGCGGCGCCGCGCGCGGGCGCGCGTTCACGCGCGGCCGCAGCCTCGACTTCTACCGGCTGAACCTGTGGCGCCGCGACGGCGATGCATTCGAGTCGCGCTGGCGCGCGCGAACCCGCCAGCGATTGCAGGCCTGGTCGTTCAACACCGTCGGCAACTGGAGCGAGGAGGCGTTGGTCCGCGACGCGCAGCTTCCGTTCGTGAAGCCGATCGAGGTCGCCGGCGAGTTCGCGACGATCAGCGACGGTCTCGACTACTGGGGCCGCGCTCCCGATCCGTTCGACCAGCGCTTCACGCAGGCGGTGCGGCAGGCGGTCGAGGCCGGCACCCGCGAGCTGCGCACCGAGCGGCGGCTGATCGGCTACTTCGTCGACAACGAGGTGGCCTGGGGCGACGGCGGCAGCGACGACTGGAGGCGCCGCTATGCGCTGGCGATCGGCACGCTGCGGCAGGATGCGGCCGCGAGCCCCGCCAAGCGCGCGTTCATCGACCTGCTGAAGCGCCGGCACATCGACGTGCGCAGGCTGTCGGCGCTGTGGGGCGTGCGGTTGACGAGCTGGGCGGCGCTGGGCGTGCCGCTGGAACCGCCGAAGCCGTCGGCCGAGCGGCCGGCGATCGCCGAGGACTACTCGGCGTTCCTCGCGCTGCATGCCGACACCTACTTCGGCACGATCCAGCACGAACTGAAGCGGGTCGATCCGAACCACCTGTACCTGGGCACCCGCTTCGCGATGCGCACGCCGGAGGCGGTCGCCGCCTGCGCGCGCTGGTGCGACATCGTCAGCTTCAACCTCTACCTGCCGACCCTGGCCGCCGGCTTCGATGCGCAGGCGTTCCGCAAGCTCGGCCGGCCGGCGCTGCTGACCGAGTTCCATTTCGGCGCGACCGATCGCGGCCCGTTCGGCGGCGGCGTCATCGCGGTGCCGCGCTCGTCCGAACGCGGCCGCGCCTACCGGGCGATGCTCGACTCCGTGGTCGACAACCCGGACTTCGTCGGCGCCCACTGGTTCCAGTACGTCGACGAACCCGCCAGCGGCCGCTGGCTCGACGGCGAGAACATGCACATCGGGCTGGTGTCGATCACCGATGCGCCGTGGAACGATTTCGTCGGCGACGTGGCGCAGGCGAACCGGGCGGCGTTGAAGCGGCTGATGCAGCAGTGAGAGCACGCCCCGGCGCGCTGCCCGGGCGCAGCCGATTCCTTCACAGGTCCTGATTCACCCGCAGCAGCGTTCATTGGCAGAGCACGTGCGGGGCGGCTTTGTGCACGATGCGAACCATCCGATATACAAAAACGGTATTCGGGTATACTTTCGCAATAACTTCGCACACCAAAGGGGACACCGATGGATCTGCAATTGAGAGGCAAGCGCGTCCTCATCACGGGCGCGTCGAAAGGCATCGGCGCGGCAACCGCCGAGGCATTCGCGGAGGAGGGGTGCAACCTGCGCCTGGCGGCTCGAAGCCGCGATGCCCTGGAGTCGCTGGCCGCAAGGCTGCGCAGCGCGCACGGTGTCGAGGTCGACGTCCACGTTGTGGATCTGCGCCAGGCCGGCGACCTGTCTGCCTTGGCCGGATCGGCATCGGACATCGACGTGCTCGTGAACAACGCGGGCGATATCCCGGCGGCCACTCTGGACCAGATCGACGAAGCCCGGTGGCGCCACGCCTGGGAACTGAAGGTCTTCGGCTATATCAATCTGACCCGTCTGATCTATGCGCAGATGAAGCAGCGGGGCGGCGGCGTCATCGTCAATGACCTGGGAGTGGCCGGCGAGAAGCTTACCTTCGACTACATAGCCGGCAGCACCGGCAATGCCGCGCTCATCGCATTCACGAGGACTCTAGGCGGCCGCAGCCTGGACGACAACATACGGGTGGTAGGTGTTTCGCCGGGGCCGGTCGAAACCGAACGCATCACCACCATGATGAAGGCCCGCGCGCTGAACCAGTTCGGCGACGAAAGCCGCTTCACCGAACTCACCAGAGCTTTCCCGCTGGGCCGCGCGGCGCATCCGCGGGAAGTTGCCGACACCATCGTGTTCCTCGCTTCCCCGCGGTCCGGCTACACCAGCGGTGCGGTGTTGACGATCGACGGCGGCCTCTACGCGCGAGGAGCGTGATGCCCCGACTGCATGCCGGCGGTGCGCTGCATCGGTTCAAGGTGCTCGATCTGAGTCAGGTGCGCGCGGGCCCGACCTGCGTCAAGCAATTGGCGGATTTCGGTGCGGATGTCATCAAGGTCGAACCGCCCGATTCTCTGAAGCGGCAGGAACTGTACGTAGGCGCGCGCGACGGCTCCGACATGCAGAACCTGCATCGCAACAAGCGCTCCATCACGCTCGACCTGAAGCATCCGACAGGTCGGGAGATTCTCTTCCGCCTGGTTGCAGACGCCGACGTCGTGGTCGAGAACTTTCGCCCTGACGTCAAGTCCCGCCTGAAGTGCGACTACGAAACTCTTTCGGCCGTGAATCCCCGCATCGTGCTGGTCAGCATGTCAGGGTTCGGCCAGGACGGTCCCTATCGCACTCGCCCGGGGTTCGATCAGATCCTGCAGGGGATGTGCGGGCTGATGAGCGTCACGGGCCAGGCCGATGCGGAACCGGTGCGCGCGGGAGCCTCGGTGGTCGACATGGTGACGGGTCTCTACGCCGCGCTCGGCGCATTGACTGCACTGCTGGAGCGCGAGGTCAGTGGCCGGGGGCAGTGGGTTCAGGCGTCACTGCTCCACTGCGGAATCGCTCTCATGGACTATCAGGCGGTCCGCTACGCCGCCGATGGGGAGCTGCCGGTGCGGGTCGGCAACGATCATCCGACCAGCATGCCTACCTCTGCGTACAAGACGCGGGACGGCTACATCAACGTGGCTGCAGGCGGAGACGCACAATGGAAGAGGCTATGCATCGCGATCGGCCGGTCCGCGCTGGCTGACCATCCCGACTATTCGGTCAACAAGGCCAGATCGCAAAATCGCAAGGCACTGAGCGCGCTTCTGGCCGGCGTCTTTGCCGAACGCGACACCGCGACCTGGATGCGCCTGCTCTCCGAAGCGGATGTTCCCTGCGGTCCCATCTACACGATGGACCAGGTGGTCGATGACCCGCAGGTTCGGCATTCGAAGATCTTCGAAGCGGTCGAGCATCCGCGGCGCGGGATGATCCCGCTCATCTCCCAGGCGGCAGTGCTCAGTCGCACTCCCGCGAGCATGCAGGCGCCTTTGCAGGACAAAGGCCTCAGCACGGACGAGATTCTCTCGGCGCTCGGTTACGACGCCAACGATATCGCCGAACTCAGAAGGACATGCGTGGTCTGAAAGGTCATGCCAGGAAAAGGAGGACGAGAAGGAATGCGCAACAGAAGGAACTGGCTCCATGCCGCGGGACTGATGCTGTTCGGTACGTTGGTGGCTACCCAGGCGATCGCCCAGTCAGCCGATGGCTTTCCAAACCGCCCCGTGAAGATCGTGGTGCCTTACGCGGCCGGAGGCGGCTTCGACATCTATACCCGTGCGTTGGCCCCGGGGCTGGCAGAGCTGTGGAAGCAGTCGGTCATCGTCGAGAATCGGCCGGGCGGCAATGAAATCCTGGCGGCGGAAAGCGTCAAGCAGTCGGCTCCCGATGGATATACCCTGATGCTCGTCTCCGATGCGGGCATGGTCAACAATCCGATCCTCGTTCCAAAGCTTTCCTACTCGGTACAGCGCGATTTCGCGCTCGTGACGAGGCTGTTCGACGGGAAATCGGTGCTCGTCGTTCGAAGCAGCCTTCCGGTCAACAGCTTGAAAGAGTACATCGCTTATGCCAAAAGCTCCGGCGGCAAGGCGAACTATGGATCGGCCGGTATCGGCAGCAGCGGGCATATCACGCTGGCGTGGATGGCCAATCATGCGAATGTGCCGCTGACGCACGTTCCCTACAAGGGCTCCGCGCCCATCATCCAGGACATGATCACCGGGGTCGTGGATGCCACGCTCGCGCCCCTGGGCCTGGTGGACGCCTTCATCCGGTCAGGACAGATCAGGCCGATCGCCGTCACCGGCGACAAGCGGATCAAGAGCCTTCCGAACGTGCCTTCCGTTCATGAGACCGGTGACGGGTTGTATGACTACCGGTTCTTCGTCGGTCTGGCTGCTCCTGCCCAGACGCCGACGGCGATTGTGGAGAAGCTGGCGGCGGACATACGCACCGTCGCGTGCTCC
This sequence comes from Burkholderiaceae bacterium, assembly GCA_036826495.1. Taxonomy (GTDB): domain Bacteria; phylum Pseudomonadota; class Gammaproteobacteria; order Burkholderiales; family Burkholderiaceae_E; genus DAISWF01. The sequence goes on along the minus strand of DAISWF010000016.1, from coordinate 36,730 downwards.
CAGGCATTTCGTGAGCGCAACACCGAGCCTTTCGGCTACGATGCAGTATGCGATACGCCCGGGGAATTCTCTGCATTCCTCGGGCCGTACACGGAGCAGCGCCGGCAACGTGTCGAGGCTGCGAAACTGAAGCCCGAATGAAGCGCTCGAATCGATGATTTCAGATCGGGTTCCCGGGACGTTGGCGGAAAGATTGCGACAGCAGATCGCGGATGCGATCTTCACGGGCGCTTTCCCGCCGGGCGCACACCTGGACGACAAGGTGCTGTCGCAGAAGTACGAGACATCGCGTACGCCGGTACGCGAGGCATTGAACCAGCTCGCCGGTCAAGGTCTGGTCCATGCGCATCCCCGCGTCGGCATGACGGTTGCGCAACTGGATCCTCGGGAGCGCATATCGATGCTCGAGCTGACGGCGGAGCTCGAGGGGGTTGCCGCGCGGCTGGCCGCCCGTCGCATGTCTGCCGAGGCGCGCCAGCAGTTGCAGGCGATCCAGCTCGCGAATCAGGCACATGTCGACGCCAGGGACGTCGACGCCTATCGCAAAGGCAACGCCGCCTTCCACGATGCCATCTATGCGGGCTGCGCCAACGATCTGCTGGTACGTCACATCCGGGATCTACGGCGCCGCCTCCTGATGTACCGCAAGGATGATGTGTTCTCGAACCCGCAGCGACCCGGCGAGTCGCACGGTGAGCACGGGAGGATTTGCAATGCCGTTCTCAACGGCGACGGGGAAGAGGCCCAGGCCGCTGCCGTGAATCACATCACGAGCGGTGGCATGCGTTTCGTCGACATGCTGATGACATCGCGCTGAAAGTTTGCCGCGGTTCCAAGGAAGACCAGTCCATGCCCTATGCGCAGTCTGATCGCGCACGCCTCTACTACGAGGAATGCGGTTCCGGATATCCCATCGTCTTCGTGCACGAGTTCAGTGCCGATCTGCGGGAATGGGAAAGCCAAGTCAGATGGTTCTCGCGCAGCTATCGCTGCATCCGCTTCAATGCCCGTGGCTACCCGCCCTCGGACGTACCTGAAGAGAACGATGCCTATGGGCAAGCCCACGCGGCGGATGACATCGCTGCGGTGATGGCCGCCGCCGGCATTCGACGAGCGCATATCGTCGGGCTGAGCATGGGCGCCTCCGCGACCTTGCACTTCGGTCTGCGTCATCCCGAGATGGCCAGCGCCCTGGTCGTGGTCGCCGGCGGCTCGGGCGCCGCCCGCGAGGGCCGTGAAGCATTCAAGCGTCAGGCGGAGTCGTTGGCCGAACGAATGATGCAGGAAGGATTCGGGAAGATCGCCGGCGAGCTTGGTGTCGGCCCCACGAGAGTGCAACTCCAGCTCAAGGATCCCCTGGGCTGGGCCGAGTTCGTTGCCCATCTGCGCGAGCACTCGCCATTGGGATCGGCATTGACGCTGCGCAACTATCAGGCCCTGCGCCCGTCTCTGTACGACCTGAAGGAGGAGCTCGCTGCCGTGCGTATCCCCACGCTTCTCGTCGTGGGGGACGAGGACGAGCCCTGTCTCGCGCCGAACTTCTTCTTGAAGCAGACGATGCCGGCCGCGCGCCTGTGGGTCGTTCCGAACACCGGCCATGCCGTCAACCTCGAGGAACCGGCGGTCTTCAATGCCGCGCTGGATCAGTTCCTCGCATCTGTCGATCGCGGAGCGTGGAAGCCCCGCGATCCACGCACCTTGAAAGCCGGGTTGCTGAGCGGAGCTTCTGATGGAAAAAACTGAAGGGCGGGTCGACGTCGAAGTCGAGAGCTCGGTTGGCTGGATCACGCTGAACAACGTCACCCGGCACAACGCGATGTCGTTGAGCATGTGGCGCGGCCTGGGCGCAGCCGTCGACGCTCTGCAGTCGGATCCGGAAGTGCGCGTCGTCGTACTCCGAGGCGCGGGAACGAAGGCATTCGTCTCCGGGGCCGACATCTCCGAGTTCGAATCGAAACGCAACTCCCGAGAGGCCAACAAGGAGTATGACGCCGCCGGCCATCAGGCCATGTCCCGCCTGGCGAGCCTGGACAAGCCGACCATCGCGATGCTCAACGGCTACTGCATCGGCGGGGGG
>DAISWF010000016.1:27466-34643 GCA_036826495.1 Burkholderiaceae bacterium | reverse complement strand
CATGGCCATCGCCTTGTGTTGCGACCTGCGGCTCGCCGCGGACACCCTGATCTACGGCATTCCCGCGGTACGGCTGGGAATCGGCTATAGCTGGCAAGGCATTCGCAGGCTGACTGAAGTAGTGGGAACCTCCAGCGCGCGGGAAATCCTGCTGACCGGCCGCCGCTTCGATTCCGGACACGCGCTCCGTGTCGGATTCGCTCACCAGGTGGTGCCGGAGTCGCAACTGGAGCAACTGGTCGTGGAAGAATGCGCCACGCTTTCGCGAAATGCGCCGCTGACGCTGCGTGCGATGAAGGTCGCTCTGGAGCAGCTTTGCGACGCCTCGACAGGCGCGGACATGGCGCGGTCCGAGCAGGCGGCGGCGGCTGCCACGAACAGCGCGGATTTCGTCGAAGGCAGGCGTGCATTCATGGAGAAGCGCGCGCCGCGCTTCGTCGGCCGCTAGGGCGTGTCGACACGCCGCTTTGTCATGATCGTCTCCTGTTCGCTCCTGATTGCATCAGGATGGTGAACCTTCGATCGTGATGTTCGCCTCCCGGACGATGCGGCCGAAATTGCGCAGCACAACCCGCCGAATGAAAGCGGCTTGGAACATGGAAGCCTCTCTATCTTGAATAGATGACTGCAGATGCATGGGAGGGGCTACCGCTGGGACCCTATGTCGAAGGGGTTGAGCAGTTCCACGCCGAAGTGCGAAAAGTCGGCCACATTGCGGGTCACGACGGTCAAACGATAGTGCAGCGCTGTGGCCGCGATCATGGCGTCTTCGTAAAGGGTGTCGGAGCGACGGTGCATCAGCCGGGCCCAGATGCGGAAGGTGTCGGCATCCATGACCAACAGGTTGTGCGAGGCCGCCACGCGATCGGCCCATCGCTCGATCTCCGCTGCCTTGCGTGCATCCTGTTCGCGGATCAGTTCGATGCCGGCCTGGATCTCTCCCAGGCTCACCGCGGAAATGTGCAGATCGCTGTCGGGCACTGATCTGAGCCAGGCCAGTACGGCGCCGTGCGGCTTGGGCCGACGCAGTTCCGAAATCACGTTGGTATCCAGCAGGTACATGGCGGAATGCGCCGTCGCGTCAGCGCAGTGCCTCGACCCGGCGTCGGCGTGCCTTGCCTCGTTCATGCGAGCGGACCGGAGCCAGCTTATCGGTGCGCGCATCCTCGGAGAGCAGCAGTTCCTTCAGAGAAGGACGGGCGGCAGACTGCATCTGCTCCCATAGGGCAGCCGGCACCAACACCGCGGTCTCGGCTCCGCGCCGCGTGACCATTTGCGGGCCTTCCGACAGGCAGGCGTCGAGGAACTCGCTGAAGCGGGCTTTCGCGTCCTGCACAGGCCATGCTTTCATGGTGACACGTCAATGACTAGTCAGATGACTAGTCTATCACGATCGCGGCACCACCACCGGCCGTCGGCCGTTGAGTCAGTGCTTCGCCTAAAACCCCGACGACGCCTGCTGATCGTCGACCCGCTCGTTGCCGGTGCGGGCGCGGCGGGCGGCGCTGACCAGGTCGCCGGGGCGGTCTTCGTGGGCGGGCCTGGAGGTCGCCATCCGCATCACCGCGAGGTAGCCAGGCTGGATCTCGCGGGGCGTCGCGGCGTGCGGCCCGCGGGCGATCAGCGCATGCAGCAGCGGCAGGTTGCCGCACGGCACGTTCGGCAGCAGGTGGTGCTCGAGGTGGTAGTTGACGTAGTAGGGCGCGACGAACAGTCGTTCGAGCGGCCCGGCCAGGGTCGTGCGGGTGTTGCGGAACGGGTCGGCGTCGTCGGGCACCATCGCGTGCTCGGCGATGTTGCGCACGCGGGTGATCACCATCATCCAGGTCAGCAGCGGCAGCAGCCATAGCAACGGATAGGCCCACCCTACGCCGGCGGCGGTGAAGCCCGCGAGCAGCAGCAGATTGACCGCGACCTGCGGTCCGAGCTTGTCGCGGAAATGCGCGAGCCGGCGGCGCAGCGGCCACGACGGATTTCCGAGCGCAAGCAGGAACTGCGCCTTGCGTTGCGCATAGCCGGTCCGGCCGCTGATGTCGCGCCAGAACTTGCGGCGGTAGCTCGCGCGGGTGATCGGGAATGGCGCCGACAGCACCAGGTCGGGGTCGTCCGGCTGCTGGGTGCTGCCGTGGTGCTTCAGGTGGTATTGCCGGTAAGCCAGCGTCTCGGCGAACACCGGATACGCGCAGAACCATTGGCTCAGCAGCATGTTCAGCTTCGGGTTGCGGGCCAGTGCGCCGTGCGCGCCGTCGTGCATCAGGATCGCCAGGCCGAGCTGGCGCGAGCCGATCAGCAGCACCGCCAGCACGAACGTCAGCGGATTCGGAAAGACGGCCACCAGTGCCACCGAGCCGAGGATCACCGCCCACGCATGCAGCACCAGCCCGATGCCTCTCCAGTCGGACTTCGCGCGGACCCGGGCCAGGTCCTCTTCGTTCAGCAGATCGCGGGCGTGGATGCGTTTCATCGTCTGTCGACACTATACGAAGGAACGGCGGCCGGCAACCGGCCGCGTCGGCTGCGGCGCGGCGTGGCGTGGCGGCGCTGGGCCGGTGGCGGGCCAGCGCAGTGCGGGCCGCCGTTTGACAGGCAGGCGACGCAGCGCCACGATCGCTAGCGGATCCCGCCGCCGGATCCGTTCACCGATTCGAACAGGAGACCCACCGATGCCCACCCCCGCCCGGGTCGCCGCGCTGCAGACCCTGTCATGCAGCGCCGGCTGGCGCAACTACTACTTCGTGAAGCTGACCACCGACGACGGCGTGGTCGGCTGGAGCGAGTTCGACGAGGGCTTCGGTTCGCCGGGGGTCGGCGCGGTGATCCGCGAGCTGGCGCCGCGGGTCATCGGGCAGTCGGCGATGCAGCACGAACGGATCCGCGAGGAGCTGTTCTGCCTGACGCGGCCCGGGCAGGGCGGCGTCGTGGGCCAGGCGCTCGGCGCGATCGAGAACGCGCTGCTCGACGCCAAGGCGCGTACCTTGGGAGTGCCGTGTTACGAGCTGCTGGGCGGCAAGCTGCGCGACCGCATGCGGGTCTACTGGTCGCACTGCGTGACCTGGCGGGCCGGCCGGGTGCCGCACTATCAGCCGGTGATCTCCGACGTGCACGGCGTGCGCCAGATCGCCCGCGAGGTCAGGGAGCGCGGCTTCACCGCGCTGAAGACCAACATCTGGCGCTACGAGGACGGCAGGATCATCGGCTGGGCGCCCGGCTTCGGGCGGCCGTTCGCGCCCGAGCTGAACATCGACCGCAAGGTGCTCAAGGGGCTGCGCGAGCATCTGGAGGTGATGCGCGAAGCGGCCGGGCCCGACGTCGACATCCTGCTCGATCTGAATTTCAACGCGCGTACCGAGGGCTATCTGAAGATCCTGCGCGAGATCGCCAGCCTCGACATGTTCTGGATCGAGATCGATACGTTGAATCCGCAGGCGCTGGCCTGGCTGCGCACGCAGAGCGCACACCCGATCGCGTCGTGCGAGACGCTGCTCGGCGTGCAGCAGTTCCTGCCGTTCCTGCGCGAGCAGGCGATCGACGTGGCGATCGTCGACACGCCGTGGAACGGCGTCTGGCAGTCGATGAAGATCGCCGCGGCCGCGCAGGCTCACGAGGTCAACGTCGCCTGTCACAACTTCTACGGTCATCTGTGCACGATGATCAACGCGCATTTCTGCGCGGCGGTGCCGAACCTGCGCATCATGGAGGTCGACATCGACCGGATCGCCTGGGATCACGAGCTGTTCACGCATGTGCCGCAGTACGAGGACGGGCATCTGGTGATGCCCGACCGTCCCGGCTGGGGCACCGAGCCGGTCGAGGAGGCGCTGCGCGCGCATCCGCCGATCGGCGAGCATGGCCTCGTCGGCGGCCGGCGGACGAATACCTGACCGAACCCGTGAACGAACCGGTCGACGTGCTGATCATCGGCGCCGGCGCCTCCGGCGCCGCGGTCGCCTGGAGCCTGGCCGAGACGCGGATGCGGATCCTGTGTCTGGAGCAGGGCGGCTGGGTGAAGCCGGGCGACTTTCCGAGCAACGGCCGCGACTGGGAGGAGCGGCAGTTCGGCGACTTCAGCATCAATCCGAACCGGCGCGCGAACCGCTGGGACTATCCGATCGACGAGGAGCGTTCGCCGATAAAGGTGGCGAACTTCAACGGCGTCGGCGGCGGCACGATCCTCTATGCCGGGCACTTTCCGCGGCTGCAACCGTCGGACTTCCGGGTGCGCACGCTGGACGGCGTCGCCGACGACTGGCCGATCGACTATGCGACGCTCGAGCCGTTCTTCGCGCTGAACGACCGGATGATGGGCATCTCGGGGCTGGCCGGCGATCCGGCCTATCCGCCGAAGGAGGCGGTGATGCCGCCGCTTCCGCTGGGGCGCACCGGCATGCTGCTCGGCCAAGCGCTGAACGAGCTCGGCTGGCACTGGTGGCCGTCGGACTCGGCGATGGCGACCCGCGAATACCAGGGGCGTGCGCCGTGCGTGAACCTCGGCCACTGCATCGGCGGCTGTGCGCAGGGTGCGAAGGCCAGCACCGACATCACCTACTGGCCCGAGGCGATCCGCCAGCGGGTGCAGCTTCGCACCGGCTGCAGGGTCCGCGAGATCACGACCGGCGATGACGGCATGGCGTCGGGCGCCGTCTACTACGACGAGCAGGGCGTCGAACGGTTCCAGCCGGCCGAGCTCGTGATCGTCGCCTGCAACGGCATCGGCACGCCGCGGCTGCTGCTGAACTCGGCGAGCGGCCGGTTTCCGCAGGGCCTGGCGAATTCCAGCGGGCAGGTCGGCCGTAACCTGATGTTCCATCCGTACGCGTCGATCCGCGGCTTCTTCGACGAACCGCTCGATGGGCCGCGCGGTCCGCACATCGGTCAATGGGGACACGAGTTCTACGAGACCGACCGCTCGCGCGGGTTCGTGCGCGGCTACAGCTATCAGTTCTCGCGCGGCCAGGGGCCGGTGGTGACGGCGATGGCCGGCATGGCGGCCGGCCGCATCCCGTGGGGCGATGGCCATCATGCGGAGTTCCGGCGCCGCTTCGGCCACAGCGCCGGCATGCTGGCGATCTGCGAGGACCTGCCCGAGCCGCACAACACGGTGACCCTGGACCCGGTGCTGAAGGATGCGCACGGCATCCCGGCGCCGCGGATCGACTACACGCTGAGCGACAACAGCCGGCGCATGCTCGACCATGCGATCGCGCGCGGCAGCGAGATCCTGCGGGCCGCCGGCGCCTGGGACATCGTCACCGAGGCGCCGTTGCGGATGGCCGGCTGGCATCTGCTGGGCACCGCGCGGATGGGCAGCGACCCGGAACGGTCGGTCGTCAACGAATGGGGCCGCAGCCACGACGTGAAGAACCTGTTCATCGTCGACGGCAGCGTCTTCGTGACCGCCGGCGGCGTCAACCCGACGTCGACGATCCAGGCGGTGGCGCTGTACGTCGCCGACCAGATCAAGCGGCGGCTTGCCAATCTGTTCGACTAGGAAGCCATGAACGGAGACTACGCGTTCGCGCAGAAGCGTATCCGGGTGAGGCGCATGCACATCCGGGCGGTACGCGCAGGCATGCCGGGTTCGTTCGGCGTTCGATCAGGAGCGCCCGCATGAGTCGCCGATCGATCCCCGCATCGTTCATCCCGTTGATCAAGCCGCCGGCATTGTCCGCCGGTGAGCGCTGCGCGCTGCGGGCGTTGGCTGGCACGATGATCCCGGCGAGCGCGCGATACGGCGTGCCGAGCGCCGACGACGAGGCCATCTTCGCCGATATCGAAGCCTCGCTGGGCCGCGACGGCGACGCGGTGCGTCAGGCGCTGGCGCAGCTCGAAGCGCCCGCCGGCCGGCCGTTCGATGCGCTGGCGCCGGACGAGCGGCTGCCGGCGACGCTGCGGCTGCGCGACAGCGAGCCGGCGCTGGCCGACGCGCTGGTCGCGGCCGTCGTCCGCTGCTACTACCGCGACGACCGGGTGATGCGCTCGATCGGCATGGAGCCGCGGCCGCCGTATCCGCAGGGCCACGAGGTGGAGCAGGGCGACTGGTCGCTGCTGGAACCGGTGCGCGCGCGTGGGCCGATCTGGCGTGTCCCGGGCGGGGACGAAGATGCCAGGAAATGGAGATCGACGTAGCCGATATCGAGGGCGAAAAGCTTCCGGCAGTGCAGGAGGTGTTCCCGCTGAAACGCTCTTCCGTATCTGAAGTCTGCAAGAGTTGATCTACCTTGCGAGGCAATGGTGAAGCCATGAACTATTTGCCGATCCGCCTGTCGCCCGGCGCCGACCTGCGGCGCTCGCTCGAGCACGAGACCCGGGCACCGCGGGTGGTTCGGCCTTCGTCGCGGCGGGCATCGGCAGCCTGTCCGGCGTGAGGCTTCGCTTCGCCGCAGCCGAGCGGGAAACCGACATCGACGGGTCTTCGAGATCATCAGCCGCTCCGGCATGCTGTCCTACGATGGGGCGCACCTGCACATGAGCGTCGCCGATGAAGCCGGCCAGGTCTTCGACGGGCATGTGTGCTTCGGCAACATCATACGAACCGTGGAGGTTCTGCTGGTTGCTTTGCCGGGTTGGAATCTTTCGCGCGCTCCGGATCCGAGCACCGGGTATCGGGAGCTTCGGATCAGGCGCCGAGTGAAACGCGGCTGCGATTTGTCGCGGCGGCGGCATCGATATCATGCGCACCGGACTCTGCGGGATGACGGTGCGATTCGAGAGAGCAAGACGGCGCGGCGGCGCGGCAGCACTGCGCCCGCGCGGCGACACGGCGCCGGCGTGAAGACGCCGGTCAGGACAGGCGCCGCTCATCCGCACTCGCGTGCCGAGGTCGATCGTGCCTCGCGGCACGCGGAGCTATCGCTGGCGCTGCCCGGCGATGTTGTGCTGTACCTGCTGCTGCCGGTCCGCGCCGGCCGCGGCGATCTATGGCATGGCGGGGTTGCTGCTGGCAGCGGCCAGCGTGGCGCTGCGCCGGCGCCAGGCCCGGTGAAGATCGCGGCCTTGGCCCCGGGGTTGGGGTAGCGCGGTATACTAGTCCGGATGTGCTATCGGCCGCACATCGCTTGACTATTGAGCTGATCGCCGGCGGGCTGTACGGTCGACATCAAAACACGAGTAGACCTCATAGTCCACATCGATCGATGTACGGCCCTACAAAGACCGCCTTTCAGTTCGTATCACTATT
>DAISWF010000016.1:0-27421 GCA_036826495.1 Burkholderiaceae bacterium | reverse complement strand
GCACGCCGCTGATGTTGACGTCACGGTAAACAGCCACCAGTCAACAACGTCTCCTGCGGGCTCTCGCTTCGAGCTTGTCCAATCCACTTTGGCTGCCCGCTGGACGTTCAAGCTCGACAAATACACTGGACGAGTGTGGCAGTTGGTGCGAACAAAGGACGACGACAACACGTGGGAGGAGATGCGCGTGTTTGATCGCCCGTCGGTTCCGGGCCCTGCGCGACCTCGCTTTCAGATTTTCACGTCCGGTTTGGCCGCCCGCCATACTTTCCTTTTCGATGCCGATACTGGAAAGACATGGCTTGTGGTGACCGGTAAGAAAAAGGGCCTAGACGGGGCCGAGAACGAATACAACGTATGGCAACCGTTCGCAGAGTGAAGTCTAGCTCGACGTTGCACCCAGCATTCGCCAGCGGCTTCACCGGCTGTCGCTCGTAGGTGAACTCTAGCCGCTACGCGTCGCGAGTTTCGAAGGGCAGATGAAGACTTTGGTGGTATCACTCTTTCTGTTGATATCGGCAGCGTTCGCTAGGGCTGAAACAGTTTATGTGAAGTACCGCGGGCCGGTAGACCTTGATGGCTTCAACTGTCAGTACACCGTAAGTTCCTTTGTGAATCGAATCTGTTATCAGAAAGACGCTCAGTATCTTGTCGTCCTACTTAAGAGTACTTACTACCACTACTGCCGAATCCCACCGTTCGTGGTCGGTGCTTGGCTCAGTGCCCCTTCGAAGGGCGAGTTTTATAACGCGAAAGTCAAGGGTGAGTACGATTGCCGACTAGGGGGCATCCCTGGATCTTAGAGAGTGACATTTAATCATTCGCTGCATCCGAGCCGCACCGAAGGCGTGGCTGGATGAGTTGGAACGTTTAGGCGACTCGTCGGGCCCTGCCAGCCCATGCTAACTGCACCAAAATCAATCGAAACGTTGCCCTCGGAGCGAGGGAGATCCACGCCGGCCGGTTAGTGCGCAACCTGTGCCGCCAGAGCGAGCTTCGTCGCGGCTGCCAGCAGCCGTTTGTCTCTCGTCCACAGCCGTGCTCCGTCGGCCAGGCGGGTGGACGCCAGCAGATGGAGATCGACGTAGCCGATGCCGATGCCGAAAAGCTTCTGGCTGTGGAGGAAGTCCATCACTTCGTCGTGCCTGGCGAGCGGAGCTTGGGGCAGGGCTTGCAGGGCCTGCAGCGTTATTCGTCGTTGAGACAGGCTGCCCAATGCGATCTCGGCAACGACGAGCGGGTGAGAAAGCACCTCACCCTCCTCGAGGAGCGCTTGCAATCTCGCGTCGCCGCGACCCAGGTGATCGATCCAGACCGAGGTGTCAACGAGAATCATCGGTCGGCTCCGCCCGCCGACGCGGCGCAGCCTTCAGCCCCGGTGAAGTGCCCCCGAGCCGGGCGAGCCGGCGTGCGGCCTCGCGCTCGACAAGACTTTCGAGCGCCTTCCGGATCAATGCAGAGTTCTCGTCGATACCGGTGAATTCCCGGGCCTGGCTCAGCAGATCATCGTCGAGCGTGACTGTGGTTCGCATGTCGTTAACCGTCTGGTTTTGCATCAATTATGCCATCAAGTGATTCGATAAGCGATGATGCCATTCCGCAGGCACCTCCTGTACATTGATGCCGATACCGGCTTCAATGACTCTTCAAGACTCCCATGGCATTTCCTCCGGAAGAACGCAAGGCATTGCTCGGCGTGAAGGGCGTCGGCCCGACCGTGGTGGCACGCCTCGAACAGATGGGCTTCGAATCGTTGGCCCATCTGGGCAAGGCCAATGCGCTGGCCATCGTCTCCCGGGCTTCGGCCATCGTCGGGTCCACCTGCTGGAAGAACAGCCCGCAAGCGCGTGGTGCCATTCAGGCTGCGATAGCGCTGGCCCGGTCGCGCGATAGTGAGTACTCGTCTTCGAAACCGTGAGCTACTTGCCGATCCGCCTGTCGCCGGGCGTCGACCTGCGGCGCTCGCTCGAGCAAGAGGCCCGCGCTCTAGGCGGGTCGGCCTTCGTGGTGGCGGGTATCGGCAGTCTGTCGGGCGTGAGGCTCCGCTTCGCGGCTGCCGAACAGGAAACTGACATCGATGGGTCTTTCGAGATCATCAGTCTGTCGGGCACGCTGTCCGATGATGGTGCGCACCTACACATGAGCGTCTCCGATGAAGCCGGGAAGGTAGTCGGCGGGCACGTGTGCTTCGGCAACATCGTGCGAACCACCGCGGAGGTTCTGCTCGTTGCCTTGCCGGATTGGAGCCTGTCGCGTGCGCCGGACTCGACCACCGGGTATCGAGAGCTGCAGATCAGGCGCATCGATCCGGGAGAAGGCGCGACCTAAACCCTCGCAGGAAGGGGTCGATATCGGACGGCGGTGCGGGGTGAAAGCGCTGTTCTGACTTGCTACACACCGGGAGCCACCGCGATGGCGCCGGTATCATGCGCACCGGACTTTGCGGGATGACGGTGCGATTCGAGAGGGTTGGACGGCACGGCGGCGGTGCGGCGGGACTGCGCCCATGCGGCGACGAGGCGCCGGCGTGAAGATACCGGCCGCGCCCGACGCTGCGCATCCGCACTCACGCGCCGAGATCGACCGCGCCTCGCGTCATGCGGCACTGTCGCTGGCGCTGACGCTGCCCGGCGACGTCCTTCTGTACCTGCTGCTGCCGCTGCACGCGGCGGCGTTCGGCGTCACGTTGCCCGAGGTCGGCCTGCTGCTGGCCGCCAACCGGCTGGTGCGTATCGTCGGCTATCGCTGGGTTGCGCGTTTCTATTCTCAACGCGGTGCGTGCCGCGCGGTCACGCTGGCGGTCTGCTCGGCGGTGCTGGCGACGCTGGGCTACGCGACGCTGTCGGGGGTGGGGCCGCTGCTGATCGCCCGGCTGGCCTGGGGGTTGTCGTTCGCCGCGCTGAATATCGCCAACCAGGCGTTCCCGACCGCTCTGCTCGAAGGCGCCGCGCGCCGTGCCGGCCGCGCGCGGGCGATCGTCGCCGTCGGCCCGATGGCGGCGCTGCTGGCCGGCGCGCTGATCGCCGAGCGCTTCGGGCCGCGGCCGGTGTTCGCGGTGCTGGCGCTGGTCGGCGTCGGCGCGCTGGCGTTCGCGCGCCGGCTGCCGGCGCAGCCCGAGGGCTGGCATGCGGCCGGCCCGCGCATCGCGCGCCCCGAGGCGCTCGATGTCTGGTCGTTCACGATGGGGCTGGTGCTCGACGGTCTGTTCATCTTCGGGCTGTCGCTGCTGGCTGCACAAAGCGTCGGCGCGCAGGCGGCGCTGGCCGCGGGCGCTGCGATGGCGCTGCGCTACGCCGCCGAGATCGTGCTGGCGCCGGCCGGCGGCGCGCTCGCGCATCGCTTCGGCGCGCGGCCGATGCTGATCGCGCTGTCGCTGGGCGCGGCCGGCGCGCTGGCGCTGCTTGGCAGCGGCGGTGTCTGGCTGTGGATCGGCGCGATCGCGACGACGCTGCTGCGGGCGCTGCTGCAGCCGCTGCCCGGCCCGGTCGTCGCCGAGGATCACCCCGGCCCGGGCCGCGTGCCGGCGCTGGCGCGGCAGGCGACCTGGCGCGACATCGGTGCCGGCACCGGTCCGCTGCTGGCCGGCCTGCTGCTGCCGGTCGCGCCGGCCGCGGCGATCTATGGTGTGGCGGCGTTGCTGCTGGCGGTGGCCAGCGTGGCGCTGGGCCGGCGGGCCCGTTGAAGGGAGCTGAGGCGTGAGCAAGTTGACTGGCTATCCGTTCGAGGTCCGGCCGCTCTCGGATGCGGAGGGTGGCGGGTATCTGATCTCGTTCCCGGATTTTGCCGAGTGCATCTCCGACGGCGATTCGATCGAGGAAGCCATCGAGAACGGGAGAGATGCGCTCAAGGCGACGATTGCCGCTTTGAAGGCGAGAAAGCTGCCGGTTCCTTCTCCCAACAGCGGCGGTGTCGCCTCTGGGAAATTCATCGCCCGCGTGCCGAAGACCGTGCATGCACAGTTGACTACTCGGGCAAAGGCAGAGGGTGTGTCGCTGAATGCGCTGGTTCTTACTTTCATCGCCCAGGGCTTGGGCCGCGCTTAAACGATGGCGCGATTCCGCCGCCGAGGCAAGCGCGGATCCGTTAACCCCACTCCGCATCGGCCAACGTTTCATCCCGCATCGTCAACGATGGAGTCGAACGATGCGAACCGATTCACTGCGCGCTGCGCTGATCGCCGCCGCGCTGGCAGCCGCCGCCCCTGCCGCCCATGCGGTCGGCGGCCTCACCGATGTCACGATCATCGACCGCGACACCGGCCAGCGGCTGTCGGTCTATCGCCATGCCGGCCGCAGCTATGTCGCCGGCCGGCCCGGCGCTCGTTATGCGATCGGGCTGCGCAACCAGACCGGCGAGCGGGTGCTGGCGGTGCTGTCGGTCGACGGCGTCAATGCGGTCTCGGGCGAGACCGCCGCCTGGGGGCAGACCGGCTACGTGCTCGGCCCGCAGGTGCCTTACCAGATCACCGGCTGGCGCAAGAGCGACCAGGAGGTCGCGGCGTTCGAGTTCACCGCGCTGCCGGAATCGTATGCGGCCCGCACCGGGCGGCCGGCCAACGTCGGGGTGATCGGCGTCGCGGTATTCCGCGAACGGCCGGTGCCGGCGGTGTCGCCGCCGGTCACGGTGCCGCCGTCACCACCGGTGCCTAAGGCGTTCGGCGAATCGTCCGCGGCGCCGGGCGCCGACGCGCCGGCGCCGGCCGCTTCGACACGCAGCGCACCGGCGGCGGCCGGGGCACAGCAGCACGCCGAATCCGAAGCGAGCAGGCGCGCGCAGGCGGATGCGTACGCGACGCCGCGGCGGGAGTCGCGCGAACGCCTGGGCACCGGTCATGGCGGCCGCGAGACTTCGGTGGTGACGCGCACGCATTTCGAACGGGCGCGCAGTGCGCCCGACGAGGTGATCACGCTTTACTACGACAGCCGCGAGAACCTGATGGCGATGGGCGTCATTCCGCGCCCGTGGGCAAGGCCGCAGCCGCAGCCGTTTCCGGTGCCGGCCGAGCGCGGCTACGTGCCCGATCCGCCGGCCTGATTCTGCGTGCCCAGCATCTCGCGGTACAGCGACAGGTAGCGCTTGGACGAGGACTCCCACGAGAAGTCCTTGCCCATGCCGCGCTTCATCAGCGTCTGCCAGGTTTCCTGGTCCGCATAGGTGCTGGAGGCGCGGCTGATCGCCTCGTTCAGGGCGTCGACGGTGGCCGGACCGAAGCAGAAGCCGGTGGCCGATTCGGCCTGCAGGTTCTCGCGGTTGGTGTCGACCACGGTGTCGGCCAGGCCGCCGACCCGGCGCACCAGCGGCAAGGTGCCGTAGCGCAGGCCGTACATCTGCGTGAGGCCGCACGGCTCGAAGCGCGACGGCACCATGATCACGTCGGCGCCGGCGACGAAGCGATGGGCCAGCGCCTCGTCGTAGGCGATGCGCACCGCGATCTGCGTCGGATGGGCACGCGCCGCTTCCTCGAACGCCTGTTCGAGCCGCCGGTCACCGGAGCCGAGCAGCGTGAGCTGGCCGCCGAGGCCGAGCAGGTGCGGCAGCGAGCCGAGCACCAGGTCCATGCCTTTCTGGTCGGTGAGCCGGCTGACGACGGTGAACAGCGGCGCATGCGGATCGACGGCGAGGTTCAGCGACTTCTGCAGCGCCGCCTTGCACTGGGTCTTGCCGCCCAGGCTGCGCGACGAATACAGCTTGTCGAGATGCCGGTCGGTGGTCGGATCCCACTGCCGGTAGTCGACGCCGTTCAGGATGCCCGACAGCGTGTTGCCGCGCGCGGCCAGCAGCCCTTCGAGGCCGCAGCCGAATGCCGGCGTGCAGATCTCCAGCGCATAGCGCGGGCTCACGGTGGTCACCCGGTCGGCCCACAGCAGCCCCGCCTTCATGAAGCTGCCCTGGCCGTGGAACTCCAGCCCGCTGTGGCCCATCTGCGTGATCGGCAGATCGAGCTCGCGATGCTGCTCGATCGGGAACAGCCCCTGGTAGGCGAGGTTGTGCACGGTGAACACGGTGCGCAGCTTGTTCGCCGGATGCGCGGACAGATAGGCCATCGACAGCGCCGCATGCCAGTCGTGCGCATGCAGCAGGTCGGGGGTCCAGAACGGATCGAATTCGCCGAAACCCAGATGGGCGGCGACCCAGCCGAGCAGCGCGAAGCGCCGCGGGTTGTCGGGCCAGTCGGTGCCGTCGGGGCCCATGTACGGATTGCCGTCGCGCGCGTAGAGCCACGGCGCATCGATGACGTAGGCCTGCACGCCGGTTTCCGGCATCCGGCCCTGACGGATCGTGATCGTCGCGGCGCCGAACGCCGGGCCCAGCTCGGCGATCTTCTTCTGCTGGCGCACGCCTTCACGGATCGACGGAAAGCCGGGCAGCAGCAGCCGCGCGTCGATGCCGCGCTCGTTCAGGGCCGGCAGCAGCGCGGCGGTGATGTCGGCGAGCCCCCCGGTCTTGACCAGCGGAAACACCTCGGAGGCAACGTGGAGGATCTTCATCGGGGGAGCCGGTCCAGCATGCTTTTCGTTATCAGGGTGATGCCTTCGTCGGTGCGGTAGAAGCGCTGGGCATCGAGTTCGGGGTCCTCGCCGACGACCAGCCCGTCGGGGATCCGGCAGCCATGATCGACGATCGTGCGGTGCAGCCGCGCATGCCGGCCGATCTCGACCGACGGCAGCAGCACCGACCAGGTGACCTGCGCATACGAATGGACGCGGCACTTGGAGAACAGCAGCGAACGGTCGAGCAGGCCCGAGATGATGCAGCCGCCCGATACCGTCGATTCCAGCGCCATGCCGCGCCGGTCGCCGATGTTGTGCACGAACTTGGCCGGCGGGAGCTGCTCCTGATAGGTCCAGATCGGCCAGTTGGTGTCGTACAGGTTCAGTTCGGGGTCGGTGGCGGTCAGGTCGATGTTCGCGTGCCAGTACGCGTCGACGGTTCCGACGTCGCGCCAGTAGTGGCCCTTGCCCGGCGCATTGAGCACGCAGCTCATCGCGAACGGATGGGCCAGCACGTGTCCGGCGCGCACCGCGCGCGGAATGACGTCGCGGCCGAAGTCATGGCTGGACTGCGGATCCAGCATGTCCTCCTGCAGCGCCTGGTACAGGTACTCGGCATCGAAGATGTAGATGCCCATCGACGCCAGCGACGAATCGGGGCTGCCGGGCATCGGCGGCGGGTCGGCCGGCTTCTCGACGAAATCGGTCACGCGCCGGTTCTCGGAGATCGCCATCACGCCGAACTCCGATGCCTCGGAACGCGGCACCTCGATGCAGCCGACGGTGCAGGGGGCGCGGCTCTCGCGATGGTCGGCTAGCATCCGCGCGTAGTCCATCTTGTAGATGTGGTCGCCGGCCAGCACGATCACGTAGTCGGGGTCGTTGGCGCGCACGATGTCCAGGTTCTGGAACACCGCGTCGGCGGTGCCGCGATACCACGAGTGGTCGTCGATGCGCTGCTGGGCCGGCATCAGGTCGATGAACTCGTTCATCTCGGACTTCAGGAACGCCCAGCCGCGCTGCAGATGCCGCAGCAGGCTGTGCGACTTGTACTGCGTCAGCACGCCGATGCGGCGCATGCCGGAGTTCATGCAGTTCGACAGCACGAAGTCGACGATGCGGAACTTGCCGCCGAAATAGACCGCCGGCTTGCAGCGGATGTCGGTGAGCTGCTTCAGGCGGCTGCCCCGACCTCCGGCGAGTACCAGCGCCATCGCGCGCTTCGGCAATCGCCGTTCGTGCATGTCGGTGCTCATGTTCTATTCTTCCTCGGCTGGACGACTGGCTGTCCGCGGCCACCGTCGCGGATCTGCGTCGTTGTTTGTCGAACGATTATGCGCCAGCCATCGAGCGGTTGTGTCCGTGTGTTGCGCGCCGCCCCGTGCGGGCGGGCCGTGACGGCCGATGTGCGGCATGTCGGCCGGGCCCGCCCCCTACAATGCCGGGATGATGGAGCGATCGAAACGATTCGTGGCGTGGCGCGGGGTCCGGCGGCGAGCCGCGGCCGCCGCGCTGGCGCTGTCGACGGCGGCCTGCGGCGGCATCGGCGGCGGGCTGGTCGGCAGGGAGCCGGGCCCGGCGAGCGGCGGCGCGGCCGGCGGCCCGGTCACGATCAAGGTGATCGCGTTCAACGACTTCCACGGTCATCTGGAGCAGCCGCCGGGCGCGTTGCCGGTGCACGATCCGGCGAGCGGCCGGACCGTGCGTGTGCCCACCGGCGGCGTGGCGCGGCTGGCCACGCTGGTCGGATCGCTGAAGGCCGCCAATCCGAATCACGTGGTGGTGGCCGCCGGCGACCTGATCGGCGCGACGCCGTTCGTGTCGGCGCAGTTCAGCGACGAGCCGACGATCGAGCTGCTGAGCCGCATCGGCCTGGAGGTCAGCTCGGTCGGCAATCATGAATTCGACAAGGGGCGGGCGGAGCTGCTGCGCATCGTCGGCGGCGGCTGCCGGCCGCGTTCGGCGGACGGACGCGTGGGCCGGCCGGGGGTCGACACCTGTGCCCAGGATGGCCGCTACGAGGGCGCGGGCTTTCGCTATCTGGCCGCCAACGTCGTCGATGCGGCGAGCGGCAAGCCGCTGCTGCCGGCCGTCTGGACCAAGCGCTTCGGCGCGGTCGGTCTGGGTTTCGTCGGGGTCACGCTGCGCGACACGCCGACCGTGGTGTCGCCGGCCGGCGTGCGCGGGCTGCGCTTCGAGGACGAGGCGCAGGCGATCAACGCGCAGGTGCCGGCGCTGCTCGAGCAGGGCGTGGCGGCGGTGGTCGCGCTGGTGCACCAGGGCGGCCGCACCAGCGCGCGTCATGTCGGCGATCCGAGCTGCCCGGGCCTGTCGGGCGACATCGTCGACATCGCCGACCGGCTGCATCCGGCGGTGCGCGTCATCGTCAGCGGCCACACCCATCGCGAGTACGTCTGCGAGCGCGGCGGCCGGCTGATCACGCAGGCGGGCGCGGAGGGGCGGATGGTCACCGACATCGAGCTGACGATCGATCCGGCCGGGCGCCGGGTGCTCGCGCAGCGCGCGCAGACCCGGGTCGTGGTGGCCGGCCCGCCGCTGCCCGAGGCCGACCGGCCGGTGCCGCCGCCGCCGGCCGGGCTGGCGGTGGTGCCGCCGGCCGCCGACATCGAGCGGCGCGTGCAGATCTACGTGACGCTGGCGGCGCCGGCCAAGGACGTCGTGGTCGGGCGCATCACGTCGACGATCCACCGCCGCCCGAACGCCGCCGGCGAGACCGAGATCGGCAACCTGGTGGCCGACGCCTATCTGCTGGAGGGGGATGGAGGAGGCGGCGGCGAGGGTGGCGGCACCGGGACCGGCAGCAGCCCCGGCGCGCCGGCATCGCCGCCGCGGATCGCGCTGACCAATCCCGGCGGCCTGCGCACCGAGCTGGCGTTCGATCTGGCCAGCGACGGCCGGGTGACCCGCGGCATGCTGTTCTCGGTGATGCCGTTCAACAACCGGCTGGTCAGCATGGACCTGACCGGCGCGCAGCTTCTGCGCCTGCTCGAGCAGCAGTGGGAGCAGCCGCAGCCGGCCGGCGGCCGCGTGCTGCAGGTGTCGCGCGGTCTGCGCTATCAATGGAGCCGCCAGGCGCCGGAGGGCGCGCCGCCGGGCCAGGGCCGGCGGGTGGTGCCGGGGTCGGTCAGCGTCGAAGGCGAGCCGCTGCGGCCGGAGCGCGTCTACCGCGTCACCGTCAACGACTTCATGGCCAGCGGCGGCGACAACTTCTCGGTGTTCCTCGAAGGCCGCAATCGCCAGGTCGGCGAGCGCGACATCGACAGGGTGCAGGCGCTGTTCCAGGCGACGTCGCCGCTCGCGCCGCCGCCGCTCGGCCGGATCCTGGTGCAATGAACCGGACCCTCGAGCCTTGAAACTGCGCTTCCTCCATGCGGCCGACCTGCATCTGGACAGCCCGCTGCGCGGCCTGTCGCGTTACGAGGGCGCGCCGGTCGACGAGGTGCGGGCGGCCACCCGGCGGGCGTTCGATCAGCTCGTGCAGCGGGCGCTCGGCGCGACCCGCGAGGAGCGGGCCGACTGCGTGCTGATCGCCGGCGATCTGTACGACGGCGACTGGAACGACTACAACACCGGCCTCTATTTCACGTCGGCGGTCAGCCGGCTCGCCGAGGAAGGCGTCGACGTGCTGATCGTTCGCGGCAACCATGATGCGGCGAGCCGGATGACCCGCGCGCTGCGGCTGCCGCCGCGGGTGCGGATGCTGCGCGACGACCGTCCCGAGACGGTGGTGCTCGAACACCTCGGCGTCGCGGTGCACGGTCAGAGCTTCGCCGCCGGCGCGATCGACGAGGATCTGACGCCGGCCTACCCGGCGGCCATTGCGGGGCTGTTCAACATCGGCCTGCTGCACACGTCGCTGACCGGTCGCGCCGGCCACGACCGCTATGCGCCGACCGATGCCGCCAGCCTGCGCCGCAAGGGCTACGACTACTGGGCGCTGGGTCATGTGCACACCGCCGAGATCGTCAGCCGCGATCCGTGGATCGTGTTCCCGGGCAACACGCAGGGGCGCAGCATCCGCGAGACCGGCGCGCGCGGCTGCTCGCTGGTGACGGTGGCCGACGGCGCGATCGATCACCGCTTCGTGCCGCTGGACGTGGTGCGCTGGGAGCATCTGGCATTGGACATCGGGCCGCTGACCGGTCTCGACGATCTGTTCGATCGGGCGCAGGCGGCCGTGCGCGAGCAGGTGCTGCGCGCCGAGGGCCGCACCCTGGCGCTGCGGCTGAGCCTGCGCGGGCGCAGCGAGCTGCAGCGCCGGATCGCCGCGCGGCCGCAGATGGTCGAGGCCGAGCTGCGCAGCCTCGCGATCAGCGTGTCGGGCGGCAGCGTCTGGCTCGAGAAGATCCGCAACGAGGCGCGCGATCCGATCGACGTCGAACGGCTGCTCGAACGCGACGATCCGCTCGGCCTGCTGGTGCGCGAGCTGCGCACGCTGGCCGACGACGAGGACGCGCTGCGCGCGCTGGTGCGGCAGGTGCTGGCCGACGTCCACGGCCGGCTGCCGGCCGAGCTCGCGGGGGCCGATGGCGAGCTGCGGCTCGATGATCCGGCGCAGCTTCGCGAGCTGCTCGCCGAGGTCGAAGGCGATCTGCTCGAACGGCTGGCCGGCGGGGTGCAGCCGCCATGAGATTCGAGCTGCTGGAGCTGAGGGCGTTCGGGCCGTTCACCGACCGCCGCCTGCGCTTCGCGCCGCCCGGCGTGCTGACGTTGGTGCTGGGCGCCAACGAGGCCGGCAAGTCGTCGACCCTGCGCGCGATGCAGAGCCTGTTGTTCGGCTTCGACGAACGCACGCCCGACAACTTCATGCACGAGTACCGCGCGCTGCGGGTCGGCGCGACCGTGACCCTGGCCGACGGCCGCACGCTGCATCTGATGCGGCGCAAGCAGCGGCGCAACACGCTGTTCGAGTGGGACCCGGCCAGCGGCGAGGAGCTGACCGCGACGCCGCTCGACGACGACCTGCCGCGCACCCTGCTCGGCGCGCTCGATGCGGTGACGTTCCGCCGGCTCTACGGCCTCGACATCGACGACCTCGAGCGCGGCGGGCAGGCGCTGGTCGAAGGCGAAGGCGATCTGGGGCGCAGCCTCTTTCAGGCGGCCGCCGGGCTGGCGGTGCTGCGCCAGGTCGGGACCGAGCTCGAGGAGCGGGCCAACGAGCTGTTCCGGCCGCGCGCGACCACGTCGGCGATCCATCGCACCTTGCGGGTGCTGACCGAGGGGACCCGCGAGGTGCGCGAACGGTCGGTGCGCGCCAGTGCCTGGACCGAGCAGGAACGCGAGCTGCGCCGTCAGCTCGCCGAGGTGCAGCGGCTGCGCGATGCGCTCGGGCAGGCGCGCGACGAGCACCAGCGGCTCGAGCGGATCCGCGCCTGTCTGCCGCTGGCGCTGCAGGTCACGCAGTCGCGTGCGCTGCTGGCGACCTTGGCCGACGTGCCGGCGCTGTCGCCCGATGCCGCCGAACGGCGGGTGCGGGCGCAGGAGCAGATGCGCACCGCCGAGCTCGAACGGACGGCGGCCGACCGGCTGCTCGACGAGCTGGCTGCGCAGGTCGCCGCCGTGCAGATCGAGCAGGGGCTGCTGGATCAGGCCGGCGAGGTCGAACGGCTGCATCATGCGGCCCAGGCTCGCCGCGAGGTCGGTCTGCGGCAGGCGCCGCTGCGGCAGGCGGTGGCCGACGGCTGGCAGCAGATGGGCGTGCTGCTCGCCGAGATCGGCCTGCCCTCCGACGAACCGGCGATCGCCGCGCTGCAGCCCGGCGCGCGCGGCGATGCGCTGGCCGCGTGGTTGCAGCCGCAGATGCCCGCGCCGACATTGCTGGCCCGGCTCGATGCGCTGGCCATCGAGAGCTCGCTGCTCGAACAGCGGGCCGCCGAGCTCGCCGGCCAGGCCGACGATCATCGCCGCGAGCTGGCGGCGCTGCGTGCGCGCGCGGATGCGGCCGCGCCGGCCGGCGATCCGCTGCTGCTCGAGCAGGCGTGTGCCGACGCGCAGGCCGAGGGCGACATCGAGCGCCGGGTGCAGGCGCTGACGTTCGCGCACGACGAGGCGCGCGCCGAGCTCGAGCGCGCGGCCCGCGCGCTGTCGCCGCTGCCGCTGGACGCGCTGCTCGAGGCGCGCGGACCGCTGGCGGCCGACATCGATTTCTTCGAGCAGCGGTTTCGTGCGCTGCAGGCCGACGAGCAGCAGCGGGCCGCCGATCTGGCGACTCTGGAGCGCGATCTCGCGCAGTGCGGGCGCGAGCTGCAGCAGCTCGCCGCCGGCGGGCCGGTGCCGACCACCGACGACCTCGCCGACAGCCGGCTCGCGCGCGATCGTCTGTGGCAGGCGATCCGTGGCCGCTACATCGATGAACCGCGGCAGCCGGCGGGCGACGATCCGACGTTGCCGGAACGGTTCGAGACGGCGCAGCGGCAGGCCGACCGGCAGGCCGATTCGCTGAACGAGGACATCGGCCGCGCGACCCGTGCCGCGGAGCTGCGGCGCAGGATCGGCGAGATGGAAACGGCGCGCACCGCGCATCGCGAGGCCGCCGCCCGGCAGGCGCAGGCGCTGACGTCGCTCGAACGAGAGTGGCAGCGGCTGGCCGCGCCGCTCGGCGACCCGGTGCCGCGGCCGGAGGCGGCCCGCGAATGGCTGCGGCGCCAGCAGACGATCGTCCAGCAGGCGGCCACGCTGCGCCGGCAGCAGGCGGAGCTGGCCGCCCAGCAGGCGACGGTGCGGATGCTGCGACAGCGGCTGGCGGCGCTGCTGCCGGGCAGCGGCGGCGCGCAGAGCTCGCATGCCGGCAGCGGGCTCGGCGCCTCACTCGCCGATCTGCTGCAGCAGGCGCAGCGGGTGCGCGCCGAGCACGACATGCGGCGCGAGCTGGCGCGCCGGCTCGAGGAGGCGCACGAGGCGGGCGAGCGTCTGGGTTGCCGCACGGAGCAGCTCGACACCGATAGCGCCCACTGGCGCAACGACTGGTCGCGCACGGTGGCCGCGCTGCGGCTCGACGGCTCGGCGCTGCCGGCCGAGGTGCGGGTGCGCCGCGAACAGTTCGATCGGCTGGGCCGCGAGCTCGCGGCGCTGCGGCGCGACGAGGCGGCGCTGCTCGCTGCCGAGCGGCAGACGGCGGACTACGATCGGGCGCTCGCTGCGGTGCTGGACGCGATGGCGGCGGCCTCACCGCGCGACGATCCGGCCGACGTCGCACGGCAGCTCTATCAGCGGCTGCAAGCGCAGCGGGCGGCGCTGCAGACCCTGCAGCAGGCGCAGGCCGCGCGGCAGCAGGCGCTGCAGCGTCGTCACGATGCCGACGAGCGGCTGGCCCGTGCCCGTGCCGAGCTCGACGAGCTGATGCGCGAGGCGCGCGCGAGCTCGCTCGACGAGCTGCCGGCGATCGAGGAGCGCGACCGGCAGCGCCGCGCCGGGCAGCAGGCACTGGCCGGCTCGATCGCGCTGCTGACGCAGACCGGCGCGCGGCCGCTCGACGAACTGCTGGCCGAGACCGCCGGCGTCGATCCCGATTCGCTGGCGCGACGGCTGCGCGACGGCGCCGAGACGATCGTGTCGCTCGAGCACGCACTGGAAGCCGCGCAGCAGTCGGCGATCGAACGGCGCCGCCAGCTCGCCGGCATCGATGGCCGTGCCGACGCGTCGGACGCCGCGCAGCGGCTGCGCGAGCACGAGGCGCTGCTGGCCGCGCAGCTTCGCGACTATGCGCACAACCGGATCGCGTCGCGGATGCTCGAACGGGTGATCGGCATCTACCGCGACCGGCACCAGGGGCCGCTGCTGAGCCGTGCGTCGCAGGCGTTCGCGGCGATCACGCTGGGCGCGTTCGTCCGGCTGGTCACCGATCACGACGAGACCCGCCAGGTGCTGCTCGCCGAACGGGCCGATGGCCGGCGTCTGACCGTCGCTGCGCTGAGCCAGGGGACCCGCCATCAGTTGTTCCTCGCGCTGCGCATCGCGGCGATCGAATCGCGCCCGGCTGCGGCAATGCCCCCCTCGGGCGATCGAATCGCGGCTCGAGGACCGCGAACCGGTGCCGGTGATCATCGACGATCTGCTGGTGCAGTTCGACGACGAACGCAGCGCAGCCACGCTGCAGGTGCTCGCGCAGCTCGCCGGCCGCACGCAGGTCGTCTACTTCACCCATCACCGGCATCTGGCCGAACTGGCACAGCGCACGCTTGGACAGCAGTGCGAGATCCGGAGGCTGGATGCCGAGGTTTCGACAGCTACCGCGTTTGCGGGCGATACTCCGATGCTTGCTGACGAATCATCGCGGACGGATCGATGAACACTCTGAGCATCGTAGTGGTGGCATTCGTGATCGGCGCGGTGCTGAGCTGGTTCGCCGATCGCATCTTCGTGCGCCGCAGCGGTTATCGCGATGGCTTCCGGCCGCGCCGGCCGTTGTCGAGCAAGGTGCTGAGCGCGGTGATCGGCGGCATCGTGCTGGGCGTGATCGGGGCGATCATCGGCACGCTGACGGTCGGCCGTCGCACGCCCGAACCGGCGGACACGCCGCCGGTTGCCGGCGCGCCCGCCGGTTCGCCATCCACGGGCGCCGCCGGCAGCACCGCCCCGCCCGCGGCCGGTGCGCGTGCGCCAGAGACCCGCGAATGGCAGCCCGCCCGCACCGTCGACGATGGCCGCACGAACGTGCGCCAGGGGCCGACGACCCAGGACAAACGGGTCACGATGCTGCTGCCGGCGCAGGACGTCGAGGTGAAGCCGGGCCCGGAGTGGAGCCAGGTGCGGCTGCCGGGCAAGTCGCAGCCGCTCGGCTACGTGCGCAACGACCGGATCCAGCGTCAGCCGTGAGGTCGCGGCGCCGGCGAGGATTCAGCGCGCCACGCGGCGGCGCGAGCGATCGGTACCCAGAGGTGCCCGCGGCCCGTTCAACTGCGTGAGCTTGACGCTGGCCTCCATCAGCTTCTGGTTTTCGAACGGAGGGCTCTCGGCCAGCGCCTCGCCCTGCGGCGTGTGCACGACGAAACGCCAGCGGCCGTCATCCAGTTCCTCGCGATGGAACGGCACGTTCGACAGGCAGATCTGCTGAAACTCGCGCACGCCCGCGACCAGCGCATCACGATCGGCGAACGGCCGGCTGATGGCAAGAATGCTGCCGGTGGCCGAACGCAGGCGGAACCGCACAGCGTTGTCGTCGGCGGAAATGATCTCGTACTGACCCTGCATGGAGAAGGAGGTGCGCCAACGTCGATGGAAACTGCCGGCAGCATATCAAAGGCCCTGCAGCGCGGGCCACGCGATTCGGCCTGGCTGCAACGGAATCGGCCAAACGCCGGATTCCAACCCCGACGAATTGCCAGGACCCTCCCTAGACGAGGTTGCCGTTGAGCCTGACCTCGATCTGCATCCGGTCGCTGCCGATCTGCTCGCTGAGCAATTGTTTCAGCGCATCGTAATCCGGCAGCGTGACCGGCCAGCGCGCATACGAGTCGGGCTCGATGCGGTTCACGCAGATGCCGCGGATCTGACCGTCGGGAAGGGTGCGGAGGTCATAAGCACGATGAACCAGCGCGTGATGAACCAGGTTCGGCATGGCGGTGTCCTCTCGGTGGAGTTTTTCGGATACTGTACGAAAAACCAGTTGTTCTCGCAAGAAAAGAGCTGACGACGGCAGGGTCATGCGGCCCGGCGGACCGGCATCGCGCGCGGCGGTTCCGCCATCAGCAGCGGCTCGCCGCCGATGTCGCGCACATGCCGGAACGCCGACTGCACCTTGTCGATCTCGGCGCGCGGCACGCCGAACGCCTCGAACAGCTCGCGCCAGCGGCGCACCACTTCCCACACCCGGTGGATGCAGGCGCGCGCGCCGTCGCGGGTGAGCCCGAAGCGGGAGTATTCGCTGATCGCGTTGGTCAGCGTCGCCGCGCGGCCCTCGCGGCCGACGCCGAGCTGCAGGAACCGGTCGGTCGCCAGCATCGGCCGCGGCACCACGTCGTACAGCGGGCTCAGCATCCAGCCGCGCGCCGCGTTGTCCCACAGCACGCCATGGTTGTCGAGGTGGTCGTGATCGTTGGTCACGAAGATGTTGAACACCATCCGCGTGTAGAGCTCGGTGGTGTCGCGCAGCAGGTGGCGGGCCACGCCGTGGCGGCGCAGCGCATCGGCGATGTCGCCGTAGCCCTGCGTCGACGGCTCGGCCGAGCCGCTGGCGGACAGCAGCGTGCGGGCGCTGACGAAATGCCGGCGGCCGGCGGGCAGGCCGGCGCCATTGCGGTCGAACCGCTCGACCAGCAGCGCCTTGCGCCAGCTACCGAACTCCGCGACCCGCAGCCGCGGCACGTTCAGGCCGGCGGCGGCGGCCAGCCGCAAGGTCGCCGCCTCGATGACCGGGACGTCGATGCGGTCGTTGCGCGACGAGAACTTGGCGATCCAGTGGCGGCCGTCCTCGTCGACGACGGTGGCCTTGGGCCGCGCGCCGCCCAGCGACGAGCCGGTCGCATAGATGTCGTGGAGCTGTTCCGGCAGGTCGGCGCCGGCCTCGATCCGTTCGGCGGCGATGTACAGATGACCGAGCCGGGCGATCGGCGCGGCGGCTGGCGGCGGCGTCGGCGAATCCAGGCCGGCGCGCAGCTCCAGCGCACCGGCGCGCTCGGCACCGGCGGCGGTCAGATAGGTGACGTCGGGCAGGCTGTCGGCCGGCACGCCGAGCCGGGATTCGATGACCCGCCGGCCCCAGTCGCCGGGCGCCAGATCGGCGATCGCGCCGAACAGCGGCAGCCGTGCGGCCGGATACAGCTCGTGGCCGCGCGCGGTGGCGTACTGCGTCAGCGCCAGGCTGACCGGGTCGACCGGCAGCGCGTTCGGCCGGTCCAGATAGCGCAGCCCGTAGACGAAGCGGGAGGCGGCGATCCGGTCGACCTGCTCGGTCAAGGTCAGCCGCCCGGCCGGCACCGCACCCGACTCGCCGGGCAGATGGGCGAATACCGTCAGCTCGGTGGTTCTAGAAGTCATGGCGTTTCAGCTCCGTTTCGCTGAGCCGGCGGGCGCGCTTGCGCCGTTCCTCATGGGCCAGCAGTTCGACGGCGGGGTCGACGGTGGTGTACAGCGTCTCCAAGGTCATGCCGGGGGCGATCGCGTCGAGGTAGCGGACGATCTGCCCGACGGCGACCGACGGGTCGCCCCGTTCGATCCGCGATGCGGTCTCGCGGCTGAGGTTCGCCCGGATCGCGCAGTCGGCCTGGATCAGGGCCCGGGCCAGCCGCATCCGGGCGATGCGGGTGCCCAGGTCGCGCAGCATGGCCTGCAGTTCCGCAGGGGTGGCGGGGAGTTGCGCTCGTTTCATCCGTATGGCTGATGTCGTTTCTTCGGCTTTTTGTGACCGGAATCAGCCGCTCGCGATTACGCGGCGAGGCCTCCTCGGCCCGAGCCCGGCACTATCCGCCTCGCCGATCCGGCGGACGAGGGGAGTGTAGCGCTTTTCGACGAAAGACGGAAATCAGCCGGGTGTCAGCACCCACTGACTGGCTGAGGGAAGGACGGAACTTCGAAGTGCGGGGCGGTCAGCCCGGCGTGCCGGCGCGCTCTTCGGCGCTGATGACCGCCAGCGTCGTCGCGCATTCCTCGGCGAACAGCCGTTCGAGCGCCGCATGGGTAGGCGGCATCGCCGTCACGACCTGCTGCGACCAGACCACGTAGTCGCGCCGGCGGGCTTCGTCCCAGCCTTCGCCGGGGTCGATCGCCACTTCGCGGACGTTGTTGATCTTGTCGGCCAGCTTGACCAGCCGCGCTTCGTGCGACAGGCCGGGCGCCTCGTGGATCTGCAGCAGGCGGCGGCTGCGCAGCGGCAGCCGCGGATCGTCGCTGACCTCCAGCACCACGTCGGCGATCCGGTCGCCGAACACCGTCGCCAGGCCGTCGCGGGTGAGGCCGCAATCCTCGATGGTGTCGTGCAGCAGCGCGGCGGCCAGCGTCACCGGATCGTCGACGCCATGGGTCGACAGGGTGCTGGTCACGGCCAGCACATGCTCGATGTAGGGCCGGCGGCTGCGCCCCTTGCGGGTCTGGCCGCGATGGGCGCGGGCGGCGAAGTCGGCCGCGGCGACGACGACCGAGAACGAGGTGACCGCCACCCGTTCGGCGGCGAAGATGTTCGGCGACTCACCCGGCAACAGCAGTGACTTGGACATGCTTCTCATATATAGACGCTCCGGCGCAAAGCGAGCCGGCAATCAGCGGGCCTGGGGCACGCCAAATCGCGCGCGACGCTGGGGCCTGCCTGCATTCGGGCACCGGAGGCCGCTAAAATCCCGACCGCTCCGCGCGCCCCGTGCGTCCGGCTCCCGTCCGCCGACGCTGCACTGCAGCATTGTCGCACGGCCCGACTCTTTGCCTCTGCTGTCTACCCGCCGCTCGTCGAGCACTCGTCGTCCCTGTCAGGCGTCCCTCAGCTACCGCCTGGTCGCTCCATCATCTCCAAGAACTCCGATGGCACTTCGCTCCACCGTCTACAAGGCCGATCTGTCGATCGCCGACATCGACCGCGGCTACTACGCCGACCATCCGCTGCGGATCGCCCGCCATCCGTCCGAGACCGAGGAGCGGATGATGGTGCGGCTGCTGGCCTTCGCGAAGTTCGCCAGCGATTCGCTGCAGTTCGCGGCCGGCCTGTCGACGATCGAGGAGCCGGATCTGTGGCAGAAGGATCTGACCGGCGCGATCGAGCTGTGGGTGGAGGTCGGCCTGCCCGACGATAAGCGGCTGCGCCGTGCCTGCGGCCGGGCCGCCGAGGTCGCGGTGCTGGCCTATGGCGGCGCGCGGGCGGACATCTGGTGGGCGCAAAGCGCGACGGCGCTCGAGCGCTGCGATAACCTGTCGGTGTGGCGGCTGCCGCCGCATCAGTCCGCCGAACTCGCCGCGCTGGCCGATCGTGCGATGGTGCTGACCTGCTCGATCCAGGACCAGCAGATCTGGATCGGCAACGGCGAGCGCGGCGTATCGGTGGAACCGGAGTTGCTGAAGGCTGCCGTCCGCTGAGGAGACACCATGCCGATCAGAGCCTCTCGCAAGTCGACCGAACCCGCCCCCGCCGACGCGGTGCTGTTCCCGTCGCCGATCCCGGTGCAGTCGGTGGCCAGCGATGAATTCTCGCCGGCCGCGCAGACGCCGCGGCAGCGCTCGTTCGAACGGCGCGTGAAGCAGCTCGGCGCCGAACTCGCCCGCCATCAGGGCCTGACCCGGCGCCGCTTCTTCCAGACCGCCAGCGGCATGGCCGCCGCGTTCGTGGCGATGAACGACGTCTACGGCCCGGTGTTCTCGGTCAGCCAGGCCGAGGCGCGCACGCCGGAGATGGCCGGCGAGCGCGCGCGCCGGCTGTCGGGGCAGTTCATCATGGACATGCATACGCACTTCCTGCGCGACGACACCCGGCTCGAAGGCTTCCTGCGCGGCCGCGAGGCGGTCGGCAAGGCCGGCTGGAATCCGGCGCTGGTCGACAAGCCGCAGACGATTGAGGAACTGAAGTTCGCCAACTTCCTGAAGGAGATCTACCTCGACAGCGACACCAAGGTCGCCTGCATCAGCGGCGCGCCGTCCGAGATCGAGGCCGACTGGTTCCTGACCAACGACATGAAGCAGCGGGCGCGCGCAACGATCAATGCGATCGCCGGCAGCCGGCGGGCGTTCGCGCACGCGATCTTCACGCCGGGGTATCCCGGGTGGATGGAGGAGGTGGACCGGGCGATCGAGGTGCTGAAGCCGGATTCGTTCAAGGGCTACACGATCGGCGACAACACCCACAAGGATCTGTCGCGCCATCCGTGGCGGCTCGACGACGAGAAGCTGGTCTATCCGGCTTACGAGAAGTTCGTCAAGGCCGGGCTGGTCAACGTCTGCATCCACAAGGGGCTGTTCCCGCCGCTGACCGCGCAGCGCTATCCGCATCTGCTCGCGCATGCCGACGTCAGCGACGTCGGCAAGGCGGCGCGCGACTGGCCGCAGCTCAACTTCATCATCTATCACGGCGGCTACCGCTATGCCGGCGGCGGCCGCGCCGACGACGCCTGGGCGCAGTTCGAGCGCACCGGCCGGGTCGACTGGGTGACCGACCTGGCCGAGATCCCGGCGCGCTTCGGCGTGAAGAACGTCTATGCCGACGTCGGCCAGTTGTTCGCGCAGACCACGATCGCCGAGCCGAAGCTGGCGGCGGTGATGATGGGGCAGCTCATCAAGGGGATGGGCGTCGATCACGTCTGCTGGGGCACCGATGCGATCTGGACCGGCGCGCCGCAGTGGCAGATCGAGGCGCTGCGCCGGCTCGAGATTCCCGAGGATCTGCGCAAGCGCCACGGCTTCGCGCCGCTGGGTGCGGCCGACGGGCCGGTCAAGAACGCGATCTTCGGCGAGAACAATGCGCGGCTGTACCGGTTCAACCGCGAGCAGCGTGCGGCGCTGACCGGCGACCGGCTGGCCGCCGGCCGCGCGGCCTACGACCGCGACGGCGGCGCGCGGACCAATCTCGCGTATGGTTACGCGCTGAAGGGTTGAAACGAGGACGACATGAACGCTGCTGACCGACCCGCCGCCGTGCGGCCCGAGTTGTCGCGCCACACACTGGGCGATCTGTTGCGCCGGACCGCGGCCCGGCTGCCCGGCAAGACCGCGATCCTGTGCGGCGACGTGACCTGGACTTACGCGCAGTTCGACCGGCTGTGCAACCGGCTCGCGCACGGCCTGGCCGGGGCTGGTGTGCAGCCCGGCGACCGGGTCGCGGTGCTGTCGCGCAACTCGCATGCATTCGCGGCACTGCGCTTCGCGCTGGCCCGCCTGGGCGCGGTGCTGGTGCCGATCAACTTCATGCTCGGCCCCGACGAAGTCGCCTACATCCTGCGTCATGCCGGCGCGCGGCTGCTGTGCGTCGGCCCCGACATGGTGGCGCCGGGCCGCGATGCGGCCGGTCGCGACACCCGGGTCGGCCGGCTGATCGCGCTGCCGGGCGAGGACACGCCGGGCGGAGGCCTGACGGCCGGTGCCACCGACGAGAACGGCCTCATCACGTTCGCCGCGCTGCTGGCCGACGACGATTCGCCGCCGGCCGTCGAGCTCGACAGCCGGATGCTGGCGCAGATCATCTACACCAGCGGCACCGAGTCGCTGCCCAAGGGCGCGATGCTGACCCACGAGGCGGTGGCCTGGGAGTACGTGAGCTGCGTGGTCGAGGGCGAGATCGCCGAAACCGACGTGATGCTGCATGCGCTGCCGCTCTATCACTGCGCGCAGCTCGACGTGTTCCTGGGGCCGGCGATCTACGTCGGCGCGGTCAACCTGATCACCGGCAAGCCGACGCCGGACAATCTGCTGGAGCTGCTGGCCCGGCACCGGATCAACTCGTTCTTCGCGCCGCCGTCGATCTGGATCGCGCTACTGCGTTCGCCGCGGTTCGACGCGACCGACCTGTCGGCACTGGTCAAGGGCTATTACGGCGCGGCGATCATGCCGGTCGAGGTGCTGAAGGAGATCGCCGCCCGGCTGCCGCAGATCCGGCTGTGGAACTTCTACGGCCAGACCGAGATCGCGCCGCTGGCCACGGTGCTGAAGCCGCACGACCAGTTGCGCAAGGCCGGCTCGGCCGGCCGCGCGGTGCTGAACGTCGAGACCCGCGTCGTCGACGACGACATGAACGATGTCGTGCCCGGGCAGATCGGCGAGATCGTGCACCGCTCGCCGCAACTGCTGCAGGGCTACTTCAACGATCCCGAGCGCACCGCGGCGGCGTTCGAGGGCGGCTGGTTCCACAGCGGCGATCTGGCGACGATCGACGACGAGGGCTACATCACCGTCGTCGATCGCAAGAAGGACATGGTCAAGACCGGCGGCGAGAACGTCGCCAGCCGCGAGGTCGAGGAAACGATCTACCGCATGAGCGCGGTGTCCGAGGTCGCGGTGATCGGCCTGCCCCATCCGTACTGGATCGAGGCGGTCACCGCGGTGGTCGTGCCCAAGGCCGGCCAGCCGCTCGACGAACGGCAGGTGATCGAGCACTGCCGCGCGCAGATGGCCACGTTCAAGGTGCCGAAGAAGGTGGTGTTCGTCGACAGCCTGCCGAAGAATCCCAGCGGCAAGCTGCTCAAGCGCGAGCTGCGCACGACCTATGCGGAGCTGCTGAAGAACGAGCCGAAGTAGGTCGCGCACGCTGCTGCGGGCCGCGGATGGCCTGCGGCCCGCCCGGGCAGCAACGACCGGACATCAGGGGAGGTGGGTGATGAAGAAGATCCTGCTGCTGTTGCTGTCGCATGGCGCGATGCTGGCGATCGGCTTCGCGGCCGGCATCTATGTGCTGCCCATCCTGATCGCGCCGAAGGGCCCGACCGCCGGCGAAGCGTCGGCGGCCTCTGCGGGCGCGCTGTTCACCACGCAGTTCCGCCGCGACCATCCGGGCAGCGATGCGCTGCACTGGGGCGAGGGCACGGTGTCGCTGTCGCCGCAGCAGGTGGTGCTGAACGGCCGGCTCGCGCCCGGGCCCGACTACAAGCTGTACCTGCTGCGCGAGGACGTGCAGAATCGTGCCGCATTCCTCGCGGTGAAGCAGCAGGCGGTGCGGCTGGGCGACGTGAAGACCTTCGACAACTTCATCGTGCCGGTGCCGCCGCAGGTCGACGTCGCCGCGTACAACACCGTGCTGGTATGGTGCGAGTCGTTCTCGATGTTCATCGCCGCCGCGAGATACCGCTGACCCATCATGAGCCGACCCCCGCCGATCTCCGTCGCTGCCGATCCCGCCGTGCCGACCCTGTACGTCGATGCGCAGTTCATGAGCCCGTATGCGATGTCGGCATTCGTCGGGCTGTGCGAGAAGGGCCTGCGCTTCGATCTGCGCAGCGTCGACCTGGCCGCCAACGAGCAGGCGGGCGCCGCCTATGCGGCCCTGTCGCCGACCCGTCGCGTGCCGGCACTGGTCGAGGGCGACTTCCGGCTGTGCGAGTCGTCGGCGATCTGCGAGTATCTGGAGGACTGTCATCCGCCGCCGGCGGCGCCGGCGCTCTATCCGGCCGATCCGCGGGCCCGCGCGCAGGCGCGCCAGTTGCAGGCGTGGCTGCGCAGCGACTTCCTGCCGATCCGCCAGGAGCGTTCGACCGAGGTGGTGTTCATCAAGCCCACCGACGTGCCGCTGTCGCAGCAGGCGCGCCGCTCGGCCGAGAAGCTGTTCGCCGGTCTGTCGTCACTGCTGGCCGACGGCGCCAGCCATCTGTTCGGCGCCTGGAGCATCGCCGACACCGATGCCGCGCTGATGCTGAGCCGGCTCGTGCTGAACGGCGACCCGGTGCCCGACCGGCTGGCCGCCTATGCGCTGCATCAGTGGCAGCGCCCGTCGGTGCAGCGCTGGGTGCGTCAGCAGCGCGGCGGCTGACCAGCCGGCCCGTCCGCGGCGAACCGTCGGGCTCGGGCCCGCGCGATCGCGACGATGGTCCGGCCCGTCACAGCGCTGCCGGCAGCACCGGCTGCTCCCCGCGTGCCGGCAGCGGACTGTCGTCGTCCTGCGGGCCGGCCGGGCGTTGCGCGAGGAACCCGGGCACCGCGTCGGCCGCCATCGGCCTTGCCCACAGATAGCCCTGCCCGGACAGTCCGCGGTCGCGCCGGAACGCGTCGGCCTGCTCGCGGGTCTCCACGCCCTCGACGGTCACGGCCAGATCGAGCGCCGCCGACAGCTCGATGATGCTGTCGACGATCGCCTGGGAGACGCGCCGCTGCGGGGACTCGTTGTGGCCGAGCGCCGCGACGAACGAGCGGTCGATCTTCAGCCGGTCCAGCGGAATCTGCCGCAGGTACGACAGCGATGCGTAGCCGGTGCCGAAGTCGTCGAGCGCGATCTGCACGCCCAGCCCGCGCAGCCGCTCGAGCATGCCGCGCGCCCGTTCGGGGTCCTGCAGGAACACCGATTCGGTGATCTCCAGTTCCAGCCGCTGCGGAGCCAGTCCGGCCTGCGTCAGGGCGTCGCGCACGATGTCGACGAGCTGGACGGACGAGAACTGCACGACCGATACGTTGACCGACACGCGCAGCGCGTCGGGCCAGCTCATCGCCTCGCGACAGGCGTCGTAGATGACCCAGCGGCCGATCTCCATGATCAGTCCGGACTGCTCGGCGATCGGTATGAACTCGGCCGGCGACACCGTGCCGTGCTCCGGCGAATGCCAGCGCAGCAGCGCCTCGAAGCCCTGCACCCGGCCGCTGCCGATGTCAAGGTAGGGCTGGTAGTGCAGCGACAGCTCGCGACGGGCCAGCGCACCGCGCAGCTTCCCCTCCAGCCCCACGCGCTTGTGCGCCTGCTCGCCCAGCGTCGGATCGAAGAAGCGGTAGCCCCGCCGGCCGGCGGCCTTGACCGCATAGAGGGCCATGTCGGCATAGGACAGCAACTGTTCCGGATCGTCGGTGTCCGACGGCGCCATCGCGATGCCGATGCTGACGCCGACCGCCACCTGTGCGCCCTGGATGCTGCACGGGTCGATCAGCGCGCGCTGCAGCCGTTCGGCCAGGTGCGCGGCCGCCGCCCGGCTGGTGCAGTTCTCGATGATCACCGCGAATTCGTCGCCGCCCAGCCGGGCCAGCAGGTCGCCTTCGCGCGCGCACTGCTCGAGCCGCCGCGCGACCACCCGCAGCAGCCGGTCGCCCGCCGCATGACCGAAGGTGTCGTTGACGGTGGAGAAGTGGTTCAGATCCAGCAGCAGCAATGCGCACGGGGTCGGCGGATGCGTGGCGGTCCTGCCGGGGGGGCCGAGCAGGGTCGCCATCCGCACGTGGAAGCGGTGACGGTTGGCCAGCCCCGTCAGCGAATCGAAGTTCGCCAGGTTGTCGAGCTCCTGCCGGGCCTGCTGGACCTGGGTCACGTCGGAGCCGACGCCGCGCCAGTGGCGCATCCCGCTGTCGCCCGGCAGCGGCCGGGCCGACAGCTTCCACCAGTGCCGGCTGCCGTTGGCGGTCACCGGCACCAGCAGGTCGCTGAAGGCCTGGTCCTGGCCGAAGGCGGCCGCCAGCCGGTCGATCGCCGCACGATCGTCGTCGGCGAGCCGCGGATGGGTCGCCGCGATCAAGGTCGCGAACGGCTGGTCGCGCAGCCGCTCCTCGGGCAGCCCGAACAGGTTCGCCAGCCGCTCCGACGGATCGAACAGGCGGCCGTCGGCATCCGCCTCCCACAGCCAATCGCTGGCCTGACCCTCGAAATCGCGCAGCAGCAGGCCCAGCGTGTCGTTCTGCCGGGCGGTCTGTGCCTCGGACAGCAGCCGCGCGCCGAAGTTGCGTGACGCCACCAGCACCGCGGCCACGACGATCGCCGAATAGCCGGCCAGCAGCAGGATCACGATCCGGTAGCGGCCCTGCGGATCCATCAGCAGGCCGGCGGCGCCGGCCAAGGTCAGGATCGTCACGTAGCTGATCGCCGCGTGCGGCAGCGTGCTGAGCGCGAAGCCGCCGGCGCAGATCATGCCGCAGGTGATCAGCGCCAGCAGCGTCTGCTGCGACGCCGTGGCATGGGGAAACATCAGCAGCATCGGCGCCGACCACACCGCCGCGAGCAGCGCGCCGTTGCGCACCGACCGGCTCAGGGTGCGGGACGAACGGCCGATCGGCGCATCGGGATCCTGCCGCAGCCGCCACCACTGATGCAGGCCCATCGACGCGCCCAGCAGCACCGCCGCCCCCCATGCGAGCAGCAGCGCCGCCGCCTGCGGGGACCAGAACTCGTGAACGATCACGGCCGCGTTGATCACGTTCGCCAGCAAGGTCAGCGGCGTCATCCGCAACACCGCCTTGACCCGCAGGCCGATGAACGGCGGCAGCAATGAAGGATCGTTGATCGGTATCGACATATTGCTTCTTCTTGTCGTTCGTGAAATTTTTGCCCACCGACAACCGGCGCGGGGGCGACGACAGGCTCAGCGGCCGATATGGCCGGTGGGCGGCCGGCTGGCCGTGATTTTTGTTGCCAATCGTCAGGGGGCCGGGAATTGGCATCGTTTATGCCGCGATATCCCCTGATCGGTGCGTACCCACCTGTCTCAAGCTGCGGATGGCCGGCCTTTGGGTGGTGGCCCGGCATAACGATCCAAGAAATGTCTTAGACCGCGGACCATGAAAACAAACCTGCCGGTGACCCACCGCGAATACCCGTTCCCGGACGACGTCACGCTGCTGTCGACCACCGATGTCGACAGCCGGATCACTTACGCGAATGCGCCGTTCGTGCATATGAGCGGCTTCAGTGCCGAGGAATTGCTCGGTCAGCCGCACAACATCGTCCGCCATCCCGACATGCCGGTGGAGGCGTTCGCCGACATGTGGCGCACGCTGAAGTCGGGCCGCTCCTGGACCGGCCTGGTCAAGAACCGCCGCAAGAACGGCGACCACTACTGGGTGCGGGCCAACGTGACGCCGAGGGTCAGCGGCGGCCGCGTCGTCGGCTACCTGTCGGTGCGCACCAAGCCGCAGCCCGGCGAGGCGGCGGCCGCCGAGGCGCTGTACCGGGGCTTGCGCGAGAAGACCGCCGGCAGTGTGGCGCTGCATCGCGGGCTGATCGTACGCCGTGGCCTGACGCGGCCGCTGTCGTGGATGCGGGTGATGTCGACCCGCGCGCGGCTGCTGCTGGGCACCGCGCTCGGCGCGCTGGTCGCCGGCGGAGGCGTCGCCGCCGCTGCGATGATGGCCGGCATGACGGCGCTGCCGCTGGCGATCGCCGGCGGTGCGATCGCGGCCGGCATGCTGCTGACGATGCTGTTCCACGATCGCCAGGTCGTGACGCCGCTGCGGGCGATCCTGGCGCAGGCGCAGACGGTCGCCAGCGGCCAGACCGGCGCGAACCTGCGGTTCGACCGGGTCGACGAGATCGGCCTGCTGATGCGTGCGGTCAGCCAGAGCGGCTGAACCTGCGCGCGCTGGTCGACGACGTACGCGGCCAGGTG